>JBKGHK010000373.1:0-9840 GCA_046520375.1 Pyxidicoccus sp. 3LFB2 | reverse complement strand
GGCGGTGCCCGCGGGCGTGGGCGCCATGGCCGCGGTGCTGGGCCTGGAGCCGCAGAAGGTGAAGGCGGCCTGTGACGCGGCGGCCGAGGGGCAGGTGGTGGCCCCCGCCAACTACAACTCGCCCGAGCAGACCGTCATCGCCGGCAACGCCCAGGCGGTGGAGCGCGCCGGGGCGAAGTGCAAGGAGGCCGGGGCCAAGCGCGTCATGCCGCTGCCCGTGTCCGCCCCCTTCCACTGCGCGCTGATGGACCCGGTGAAGCCGCGGCTGGCCGAAGTGTTGGGCCGTGTGCAGGTCAATGCCCCTTCGGTGCCGGTGGTGACGAACGTGGAGGCCCGTCCCAACTCGGACGCCTCGCGCGTGGTGCCGCTCCTGCTAGAGCAGGTGAGCGCGCCGGTGCGGTGGATTGAGTGCGTGGAGGCGCTGAAGGCCGAGGGCGTCACCCGCGTGGTGGAGCTGGGGCCGGGCAAGGTGCTGTGCGGCCTCATCAAGCGCATCACCAAGGACATCGAGACGTTCAACGTCGAGGACGCCGCGGGCCTGGAGAAGGTCCTCGCGGCGCTGGGGTGACCGGATGAGCGGCTTCAAGGACAAGGTGGTGCTGGTGACGGGTGGCTCGCGCGGCATCGGCCGGGCGTGCGCGGTGGCCTTCGCGAAGGCGGGCGCCGCCACCGTGGTCATCAGCTACGCGGGCAACGAGGCGGCGGCCCAGGAGACGGTGGGCCTCATCCACGCGGCGGGCGCGAAGGCGGAGGCGGTGAAGTTCGACGTGGCGGACACCGCCGCGTGCGCCAGCGCCATCGAGGGCGTCGTCAAGACGCATGGCCGGCTGGACGTGCTCGTCAACAACGCCGGCGTGGCCGTGGACGGCCTGGTCATGCGGGTGAAGGACGAGGACTGGGACCGGCAGCTGGACACCAACCTGAAGGGCGCCTTCGCGCTCATCCGCGCGGCCAGCCGGCCGATGATGAAGCAGCGCGGCGGGGCCATCGTCAACGTCAGCTCGGTGGTGGGGGAGATGGGGAACGGTGGCCAGGCGGCCTACTCGGCCTCCAAAGCAGGGCTCATCGGTCTGACGAAGTCGGTGGCCCGGGAGCTGTCCAGCCGGAACATCCGCGTCAATGTCGTGTCCCCGGGTTTCATCGGGACGGACATGACCTCCCACCTGGGGGATGAGCTGCGCCAGAAGATGCTGGAGGGCATCCCCCTGGGGCGCCTGGGCAACCCGGAGGAGGTCGCCGGGGCCGTGCTGTTCCTCGCCAGCGACGCCGCGTCCTACATCACGGGTGAGGTCCTGAAGGTCAACGGCGGCATGTACATGTAACCCAAGGTTGGATTGCCGGCGGGCGTGGGATATACCGCGCCCGCTTTCGACAAGGTCCGGGAAGCCACCGGGCCCCTATCTGGTTCCTGGAGGGTTCTGCACTTATGTCGACGTCAACCATTGAGACCAAGGTCAAGTCCATCATCGCCGACCAGCTCGGGGTGGGAGAGGACGAGATCAAGCCCGAGTCGTCCTTCATCGAGGACCTGGGCGCGGACAGCCTCGACATCGTGGAGCTCGTGATGGCGATGGAGGAGGAGTTCGAGGTCGAGATCCCCGACGAGGAGGCCGAGAACATCAAGACCGTCGGCGACGCCATCAACTACATCAATACCCACAAGAAGTAGGCAGCACCACGGCGGGCCGGGGTGCGGGGAGACGCCGCGTCAAGCGTGGCGTCCCCGGCGTGCCTCAGTCGCCACCGGAGAGGACCGTGTCGAACCGTCGAGTCGTCGTCACCGGTACCGGGCTCATCTCGGCACTGGGCACTGGAACCGAGAAGAACTGGCAGGCGATGCTCGCCGGCAAGTCGGGTATTGCCACCGTCACGCGTTTTGATCCGCTGAAGATCGACACGCGCATCGCCGGTGAGGTGAAGGACTTCGAGCCGGAGCAGTTCATCGACAGGCGCGAGGTGCGCCGGATGGACCTGTATGCCCAGTTCGCCCTGGCCGCCGCGGACATGGCCGTCAAGGAGTCGGGCATTCCCATCGGTCCGGATCAGCCGCACGGCTACACGCCCGAGAAGGTGGGCGTCATCGTCGGCTCGGGCATCGGTGGCATCTCCTCGCTGGAGGAGCAGCACCGCAAGGGGCTGGAGAAGGGGTTCGACCGGCTGTCGCCCTTCTTCATCATCCAGATGATCATCAACATGGCGCCCGGCCTCATCTCCATGCGGTACAACTGCAAGGGCCCCAACTGGGCCCCGGTGTCCGCCTGCGCCACCAGCGCCCACGCCATTGGCGAGGCCTGGAAGTCCATCAAGGTGGGCGAGACGGACGCGGCCATCGCCGGCGGCGCCGAGGCGGCCATCACCCCGCTGGGGCTGGGTGGCTTCTCGGTGATGAAGGCGCTGTCCACGCGCAACGAGGACCCTGCGGCGGCCAGCCGGCCCTTCGACAAGGACCGTGACGGCTTCGTCATGGGCGAGGGCGCGGGCATCCTGGTGCTCGAGGAGCTGGAGCACGCGAAGAAGCGCGGCGCCAAGATTCTCGCGGAGCTGGTGGGCTACGGGGCCAACTCGGACGCCTACCACGTCACGCAGCCCGCCCCCGAGGGCGAGGGCGCGGCGCGCTGCATGAAGCTGGCGCTCCAGTCGGCGGGGATGAACCCGGAGGACGTGGGCTACATCAACGCGCACGGCACCTCCACCCCGTTCAACGACGCGAACGAGACGAAGGCCATCAAGGCGGTGTTCGGCGACCACGCGCGCAAGCTGGCGGTGTCGTCCACCAAGTCCATGACGGGCCACATGCTCGGCGCGGCCGGAGGAGCGGAGGGTGTGGTCGCCGCGCTGGTGCTGTCGCGCAACGTGATTCCGCCCACCATCAACCAGACGACGCCGGACCCGGACTGCGACCTGGACTACGTGCCCAACCAGGCGCGCGAGGCCCGGGTGGACGCGGTGATGAGCAACTCGTTCGGCTTCGGCGGCACCAACGCCGTGCTGCTGTTCAAGCGGTTCTAGGCCTTGGCGCCCACCGCTCCAGAGGAGACCCGCGTGAGAATCATCCTCGCTTCCGACCACGCGGGACTGGAGCTGCGCCAGGAGCTGGTGGCCGCGCTGAAGGAGCGGGGCGTGGCCCATGACGACGTGGGCCCCGTCACGCGCGACTCGGTGGACTACCCGGACTTCGCCACGCGGGTGTCCCGCGCGGTGGCGGGCGGGGAGTACGCGCTGGGCGTGCTGGTGTGTGGCACCGGCATCGGAATGAGCATCGTCGCCAACAAGCACAAGGGCGTGCGTGCGGCCCTGTGCACCACCGAGTTCGAGGCCCGCATGGCCCGGGCTCACAACGACGCCAACGTGCTGTGCCTGGGCCAGCGCGTGGTGGGGGCCGGCGTGGGCCGCGCCATCCTCGAGGCGTTCCTCAGCACCCCCTTCGAGGGCGGCCGCCACGAGCGGCGGCTCCAGAAGATTCGCGAGGCCGAGTCCCAGGGCTAGCGGCCCCGCCGTACCCGTTGTGTCGCGAGGGAATCAGCCATGGAGAACACCCGCACGCTGGCCGAGGTGGACCCGGAGATTGCCCGGGCTGTGCGCGAGGAGACCCAGCGCCAGGAGGACGGGCTGGAGCTCATCGCCTCCGAGAACTTCGTCTCTCCGGCCGTCATGGAAGCGGTGGGCTCGGTGCTCACCAACAAGTACGCGGAGGGCTACCCCGGCAAGCGCTACTACGGCGGCTGCGAGGTGGTGGACGTCGCGGAGACGCTCGCCATCAACCGTGCGAAGGAGCTGTTCGGCGCGGAGTCGGCCAACGTGCAGCCGCACTCGGGCAGCCAGGCCAACATGGGCGCCTTCATGGCGCTGATGAAGCCGGGCGAGACGATGCTGTCGCTGGACCTCAACTCCGGCGGCCACCTCACGCACGGCGCGACGTTCAACTTCTCCGGCAAGACGTACAAGGTCGTCCACTACGGCCTGACGCGCGACACGGAGACCATCGACTTCGCCCAGGTGGAGGCGCTGGCCAAGGAGCACAAGCCCAAGGTCATCGTCGTGGGCGCCAGCGCGTACCCGCGCACGCTCGACTTCGCGAAGTTCCGCGAAATCGCCGACGCGGTGGGCGCGGCGATGCTGGTGGACATGGCGCACATCGCCGGCCTGGTGGCCGCGGGCGTGCACCCCTCGCCGGTGCCCTTCGCCGAAATCGTCACCACCACCACGCACAAGACGCTGCGGGGCCCGCGTGGCGGCCTGGTGCTCAGCCGCGAGCAGTACGGCAAGAGCATCAACAGCCAGATCTTCCCCGGCATCCAGGGCGGCCCGCTGATGCACGTCATCGCGGGCAAGGCCGTGGCCTTCCGCGAGGCGCTGACGCCCGAGTTCAAGGCCTACCAGAAGCAGATTGTCGCCAACGCGAAGGCGCTGGCGGAGGCCCTGCAGGGCGCGGGGCTGCGGCTGTGCTCGGGCGGCACGGACAACCACCTGATGCTGGTGGACCTGCGGCCCAAGAAGCTCACCGGCAAGGTGGCCGAGGAGGTGCTGGGCAAGGCCGGCATCACCGTGAACAAGAACATGATTCCGTTCGACCCGGAGAAGCCGATGGTGACGTCCGGCGTCCGGGTGGGCACGCCGGCCATTACGACGCGCGGCATGCGCGAGGCGGAGATGGCGGTGGTGGGGCGGCTCATCGGCGAGGCGCTGGACGCGGCGCAGGACGACGCAGCCCTGACGCGCATCCGGGGCAAGGTGAAGGAGCTGTCGCAGGGCTTCCCGCTGTACGCCTCGCGGCTGAAGTAGGGGGAGCGCCAGTCAACGCCACCCCATGCGCTGCCCCTTCTGCCAGGACGCCGAGAACAAGGTCATCGACTCTCGCGAGTCGCATGAGGGCTCGGTCATCCGCCGCCGCCGCGAGTGCCTGGCCTGCAAGCGCCGCTTCACCACGTACGAGCGGGTGGAGGAGCTCTACCCGCTCATCGTGAAGAAGGACGGGCGGCGCGAGGCCTTCGACCGCGAGAAGATTGTCAGCGGCCTGAAGAAGGCGTGTGAGAAGCGGCCCGTCTCCGCCGACCAGCTGGAGGAGACGGTGGTGGCAATCGAGCGGCAGCTGCAGGGGATGGGGGAGAAGGAAGTGCCCTCGTCCGTCATCGGCGAAGAGGTCATGCGCCGCCTGCAGCAGCTGGATGAAGTGGCATATGTTCGCTTCGCTTCCGTGTACCGGAGCTTCCGCGACATCGCGGAGTTCATGCACGAGCTGAAGGACTTGCTCGAGGCCGAGGAGCGAGAGCGCAAGGCAAAGCCCCCGGCCTCGCCGGGCAAGGGCTAAAGAGGGCGCATGAGGCTGCTGACGCGGGCACGGTTGGAGGCAACGAGGGCGCCCCGGGCGAAGCGGGCGGCGGACTTCGACCGCGCGGTGGCCGAGTTCTTCATGCGCATCGCCCTGGAAGAGGCCGCCAAGGGGCTGGGCCGCACCAGCCCCAACCCGGTGGTGGGCGCGGTGCTGGTGAAGGGCGGGCGCATCATCGCCCGCGGCTACCACAAGAAGGCGGGCACGGCGCACGCCGAGGTGGTGGCGCTGGAGGCGGCGGGCTCGAAGGCGAAGGGCGCGGACCTCTACACCACGCTGGAGCCGTGCGACCACTACGGGCGCACGCCCCCGTGCAGCCTGGCGATTCTGGAGGCCGGGGTGCGCCGGGTCATCTGCGCGTCCGCGGACCCCAACCCCCAGGTGAGCGGCAAGGGCGTGGCCCGGCTGCGGCGCGCCGGGGTGAAGGTGCTCACCGGCGTGCTCCAGGAAGAGGCCGACACGCTCAACCGGCCCTTCTTCAAGGTCATCCGCACGGGCATGCCGTGGGTGACGCTGAAGGCCGCGGTGACGCTGGATGGGAAGCTGGCCACGGCGACGGGGGACTCGCGCTGGGTGACGGGCGAGCCGGCGCGTGCGTGGGTGCACAAGCTGCGCGACTCGGTGGACGTCATCCTGGTGGGCGCCAACACGGTGCGAAAGGACGACCCGAAGCTCACCACCCGGATTCCGGGCGGCGGAGGCAAGGACCCGCTGCGCGTGGTGGTGGACAGCCACCTGCGCCTGTCCCCGGGCTACACCGTCTTCACCCAGCGCAGCGCCGCGCAGCACCGTCATCGCCACGCTGGAGGACCCGGAGGGCCGCAAGGCGCAGCGCTTCCTCGCCCAGGGCGTGGAGGTCTGGCAGGTGCGCCAGAAGGCCGGCCGGGTGGACCTGAAGGCGCTGCTCAAGCGCATCGCCAAGAATGGCCTCAACCACGTGCTGGTGGAGGGCGGGGCGGAGATGTACGGCTCCTTCCTGCGCGGGCACCTGGCGGACGCGCTGGCGCTGTTCCTGGCGCCGAAGCTCATTGGCAGCCCCGGCCTGTCCTGGGCGGGTGATTTGGGCGTGAAGGAGATGGCCCAGGCCGTGTCCGTGAGCGACTTGACGTTCGAGCGTCACGGGCAGGACGTGCTGCTCCAGGCGCTGCTGTAGGCCCGGGCGCCGGTTATAAGGGCGCCCATGTTCACCGGACTCATTCAGGACCTGGGCAGGGTGGAGCGCGTCGTCCCCGGGGGGATGACCGACCTCTGGATTCGCACCACCCTCGGCGCCGAGAAGTTCGACCTGGGCGAGTCCATCGCCGTGGATGGCGCCTGCC
Source organism: Pyxidicoccus sp. 3LFB2 (assembly GCA_046520375.1). Classification (GTDB taxonomy): domain Bacteria; phylum Myxococcota; class Myxococcia; order Myxococcales; family Myxococcaceae; genus Myxococcus. Next base: position 3,192 of record JBKGHK010000373.1, on the reverse strand, counting down.
TCACGGTGGTGGAGCGCAGCGGGGACACCTTCAAGGTCCAGGCCGCCCCGGAGACGCTCCGGCGCACCACCCTGGGCGCCGTGCGGCCGGGCGACCGCGTGAATCTGGAGCGCGCCCTGGCGCTGGGCGACCGGCTGGGCGGGCACCTGGTCTCCGGCCACGTCGACGCCGTCAGCGAGGTCCTGGAGACCTTCCCCGAGGGCGGCTCCTGGGTGATGCGCTTCCGGCTGCCGGAGGAACTGGCGCCGTACTTCATCGAGAAGGGCTCGGTGGCCATCGACGGCATCAGCCTGACGGTGAACACCGTGGACGCGGACCGGTTCAGCGTCCAGCTCATCCCCGAGACGCAGGAGCGCACCACCCTGAGGGCCAAGGCGGTGGGGGCCCGGGTGAACCTGGAGGCGGACCAGATTGGGAAGTACGTGGCCCGGCTCTTCGCCCTCCAGCGGGGGCAGGGGCACCCGGGGGTGGCGGGCTGACGGCAGCGGCCGTCCGGGCGGCGGGGTTCGGGACTCCGTAGCCCGCGACGCCGGGGCGCGGGTGGTGTAGGAAGCGCCGCATGCCTCGCTATATCGACGGTGACTTCCTTCCCCCCAAGGGGCGCTTCGCCATCTGCGTGGCCCGCTTCAACGGCTTCATCACCGAGGAGCTGGCCAAGGGTGCCGTGGACACGCTGGTGCGCCATGGCGTCGCCGACGCCGACATCGACGTCTACCGCTGCCCCGGCACCTATGAGCTGCCCGGCCTCGTGCGCCGCGTCACGGAGTCCCGCCAGTACGCCGGCGTGATTACCCTGGGCGCCGTCATCCGGGGCGGCACCCCCCACTTCGACTACGTGGCGGGCGAGTGCGCCAAGGGCATCGGCAACGTGGCCTTCACTGCGGCGGCGGGCACTCCGGCCACGGCCGTCACCTTCGGTGTGCTGACGTGCGATACGGTGGAGCAGGCCATCGACCGGGCGGGCGTGAAGGCGGGCAACAAGGGCGCCGAGGCCACGCTGGCCTGCATCGAGATGGTCAACCTGTACGCGAAGATGGCGGCGACGGAAGGGAAGAAGGGCTAGCCATGGGCGCGCGGAGAACGGGACGCGAGCGGGCGCTGCAGGCGCTCTATCAACTGGAGATGGCCCCCGCGACGGTGGCCGAGGCCCTGGAGTCCGCGTGGACGGCCTCCGAGGAGGCCAAGAGAGACCCGGACGCGGTGAAGTTCGCCCGCGAGCTGGTGGAGGGCGTCCAGGCCCACCGTGAGGAAATCGACCAGCTGATCGAGCGGCACAGCCACAACTGGCGGCTGGACCGCATGTCCCGCATCGACCGCAACGTGCTGCGCCTGGGCATCTTCGAGCTGAAGTACCGCCCGGACATCCCCCGCAAGGTGTCCATCAACGAGGCGGTGGAGCTGGGGAAGAACTTCGGCACGGAGGAGTCCAGCGCCTTCGTCAACGGCCTGCTGGACCGCGTGGCCGTGGCGCTCAACAAGCCCTGAGCGCCGCATTTCCAACGAGGGACGTGCCGTGAGCCAGACGACGACGCACGACATCGGGTTGGAGGGGTTGGACGCGCTCGGCGGGGTGGACGCCCTCTGCCTCTTCGTGGCCGAGGATGACCGGCCCCTGCCTTCCTCCGCGGGCTACGTGGACTGGCGCCTGTGTGGCGCCCTGTCCCGGGTGCTCAAGAATGGCTTCTTCACCGGCGCCAAGGACGACTGGCTCCTCTTGCCCTCGGACGGGAAGTTCCCCGTGCCCCGCATCTTCGTGGTGGGGCTGGGCTCCCGTCAGAAGCTGGACGCTGGCGCGCTGACCGAGGCGCTGGCCGGGGCGGGCCGGGTGCTCAGCCGGGCGAAGGTGGACTCGGTGGCGCTGGAAATCCCCTCGGGGGAGCGGGCGGAGGACGCGGCGCGGGCCGAGGCCTTCCAGAAGGGCTTCCTCCCAGCGTTCAAGGGTGGACGGGTGGCGCTCCTCGCGGACAAGGGGCTCGTCAAGCTGCTACCGGGCCGCAAGGGGTGACGCTCAGCGGCCGGGCGGGCGTTCTGTTAGCATGCACCGCCCGGGGCGAGCGCACATGCGTGTCAAGGTGTTGATTGTCGAGGACTCCAAGGCGTCGCGCGAGTACATCGCCGCGATGGTGGAGGCCGTGGAGGGCATCGAGGCCATCGTCACCTCGAGCGGCTTCGAGGCCCTGAAGCTGCTGCCCCGCCACCGGTTCGAGCTCATCATCACCGACATCAACATGCCCGACATCAACGGGCTGGAGCTCATCAACTTCGTCAAGAAGAACCCCAACTACCGGGACGTGCCCCTGTTCATCATCACCACCGAGGGGCGCGAGCAGGACCGCGACCGCGGCATGGCGCTGGGCGCGGCGGAGTACCTGGTCAAACCCTTCCTGCCCGGGAGCCTCGAAGACCTCCTGCGGCGGTACCTGAAGCTGCCGTGAATCCCGGCTCGAAGGCCCTGGCCGAGTTCGTGGCCGAAGGCACTGAAATCCTCGACGCGCTGGGCAAGGATTTGCTCGTCCTGGACGAGCGGCGCGGGCAGGAGGCGGACCCGGAGCTGGTCAACGGCATCTTCCGCGCCGCGCACTCGCTCAAGGGGCTGTCCGGGCTGTTCGGCCAGGAGCGCATCGCCCGGCTGGCGCATGGCACCGAGGACCTGCTCGACAGGCTGCGGCTGGGCCGGCTGCGGCTGGACGACACGGTGCTGGACTCGCTGATTGAAGTGCTGGACGCGTTCCAGGCGCTGCTGGCCGAGGCGGCGCGGGGCTCCGAGTCCGAGCCGCTCACCCGCCGCGTGGAGGACATGACGGCGCGGCTGGAGCAGCTGGGCTCGCCGCCGGTGTCGTCCGACGAGGACCCGCTGGACAGGCTGGAGCTGGACGCGGCGGTGCGCTCCGTCTTCACCGAGTACGAGGAGCACCGGCTGCGCGAGAATGTGCGGCGCGGCGTGTCGCTGTGGCGCGTGCGCGCGGCGTTCGACCTGTCCGACTTCGACAAGGGGCTGGCGGACCTCAACGCGCGCCTCAAGCCGCTGGGCGAGGTCATCAGCACGCTGCCGTCCGCGCGCTCGGGCGGTGCGCATGGCATCGCCTTCGACCTCATCTTCGGAGCGCAGGCCACGGGCGAGCAGCTGGAGGCCGGGCTGCAGGGCACACCCGCGGAGCTGTCCCCACTGGCCGTGCGTCCCGCGCCCGAAGT
>JBKGHK010000372.1:0-9845 GCA_046520375.1 Pyxidicoccus sp. 3LFB2 | reverse complement strand
GAGCCCGGTCCTCGCGGGGGCGCCGCAGTCGGGCGGAGCGGAAGCGGCGCCGGTGGCCGCGCCCGCCATCGAGGCGCCGAAGCTCGTGGAGTTCGCCGAAGCGGCCTACCCCGCCCAGGCGGAGCAGGAGCGCCGCGAGGCCACGGTGTTGCTCCGGCTTTCGCTCGACGCGCAGGGGGCCGTCACCGAGGCGGAGGTGCTGCAGTCCGCTAGTTACGGCTTCGACGAGGCGGCGCGCGACGCGGCGCTCCGCTTCCGCTTCGAGCCCGCGAAGCGCAACGGCGTGCCGATGCCCTCGCGCATCGCCTACAGCTACGAGTTCCGCCTGCCGCAGCCCGCAGAGACGTCCGTGGCGCAGCAAACGCCCGGGCAGGGCGTGCCCGCCGCAACCGGCGATGCGGCTTCTCCCACCCGCTCGAACGCGGCGGGTGACGCATCCACGCAGGGAGCCGGTGCCGCGCCCACGCGCACCCGGTCCCCTCAGGCGCCCACCTCCGCAGAAACGGCTCATCGCCCCAGCGCGGATGCAACGAACAACGGGACCCACCCGCAGGCGGCCGGAGCGGCACGCCCACCTGCCGATGTCCCGGACGCAGCGAGCACCGATTCCACTCAGGCCACCTCTACCCCGGCAGCAGCGAGCGACGTGTCCACGCAGGACTCGACTGAGACCGTCGAAGCGGCGCCTGACCCGGACACCATCGAGGCCATCGAAGTCACCGTCGAGGGCGAGTCCGAAGCCCAGCGTCTGCGCGAGTCCGCCGAGGCCGTGCGCGTCATCGACACGGAGCAACTCCAGCGAGAGGCCGTGGACCTCGGCCAGGCCCTCGCGCGCACGGAAGGCATCGGTGTGCGCCGCGCGGGAGGCCTCGGCAGCCGCTCGCGCTTCTCCCTGGCGGGCCTCACCGACGAGCAGATCCGCTTCTTCATCGACGGGGTGCCACTGGAGCTGGCCGGCTACGGCCCTGAGTTCGCCAACGTCCCGGTCAACTTCGTCCAGCGCATGGAGGTCTACCAGGGCGTCGTCCCGGTGCGCTTCGGCGCGGACTCCCTGGGAGGCGCGGTCCAGATTGTCACCACCGAAGAGGTCCGCGGCACCCGCGCGGCCGCCTCGTATGAAATCGGCTCCTTCGACACGCACCGGCTGACGCTCAGCGGCCGGCACCTGCACGAGCCCACCGGCCTGTTCGTCCGCGCGAGCGGCTTCTTCGACTCCACGCCCAACGACTACCGCGTCGACGTCGAGGTTCCCGACGACCTGGGCCGCCTCGTCCCCAGAAACCTCCCCCGCTTCCATGACGCCTTCCGCGCGGGTGGCGGCGCCGTGGAGGCCGGCTTCGTGGAGCGCCCCTGGGCCCGGCGCCTGCTCCTGCGCGCCTTCGCCAACACCACCGCCAAGGAAATCCAGCACGACGTCACCATGGAGACGCCCTATGGCGACGTGGACTCGGGCAGTGCCTCCGCGGGAGCGACGCTCCGCTTCGAGCAGGCCTACGAGTCCGGGCTCACCGCGGACGCGGTCGGCGGCTATGTCTTCCGCCGCAGCCACTTCACGGACGTGGGCACCTGCGCCTACGACTGGTTCGGCCGCTGCATCCAGCAGCTGCCCCAGCCGGGAGAAATCGAGTCGCGCGCCGTCGAGCGCGTGGTCCGCCAGAACACCGGCTTCGTCCGCGCCAACGTGGGCTGGACGCTGTCCCCGGACCACGTGTTCCGCCTCGCCTTCGCGCCAACGTGGGTGGGCCGCTCCGGTGAGGACCGGGCCCTCCAGTCACGCGGCGAAGTGGACCCGCTCACTGGCGCGCGGAGCATCCTCTCCCTCGTCACCGGGCTCGAGTACGAGCACGACGCGCTCGACGGCCGCCTGGAGAACATCGCCTTCCTCAAGGACTACCTCCAGCTGTCCCGCGCGGACCTGCTGCTCCCGAACAACACCTTCCAGCCGGCGGACCAGGACATCCATCACCTCGGCGTGGGCGACAGCCTGCGCTTCCGCCTCTCCCAGGCTCTCATCGCGAAGGCCTCGTACGAGTGGGCCTCCCGCCTCCCCCGGCCCGACGAGCTCTTCGGTGACGGCATCCTCTACGGAGAGAACCTGCTGCTGAAGCCGGAGCGCAGCCACAACCTCAACCTGGAGCTGGCGCTGTCCCTGCCGGACACGTCGGCCGGCGAGCTCCGGGGCAGCGTGCTGGGCTTCGGGCGCCTCGTGGACGACTTCATCCAGCCGGTGGGCCGCGAGGGCTACTTCACCTACCAGAACGTCATCGAGGCCCGCAGCCTGGGCGTCTCCGGTGCCGCGGGGTGGACCTCGCCGGGGCGGCTCGTCTCGCTCGACGGCAACGCCACCTTCCAGGACTTCCGCAACACCTCCACCGAGGGCCCCTTCGCGCAGTTCGAAGGGCAGCGCCTGCCCAACCGCCCGCACCTGCTCGCCAACGGCAGCGCCCGCTTCCACTGGACGGAGGTGGCAAGCCCCCGCGACGAGCTCTCGCTGAGCTGGCACACGCGCTACATCCACTCCTTCTTCCGCGCCTGGGAGCAACTGGGCCAGGGAGCCTCGAAGCAGTCCATCGACGCGCAGCTGCTCCACTCGCTCGCGCTCACCTACGTCACCCGCACCTCGCGCGCCACGCTGAGCTGGACGGTGGACGTGCAGAACCTCACCGACGTTTCCGCCTTCGACTTCATGGGCGTGCAGCGCCCCGGCCGCACCGTCGCGGCCAAGCTCATCGCCGAGCTCTGAAGCCCCATTCGTCAACCCCCGCTGGAAAGGAACCTCCTGATGAAGCCCGCCTCGTTCTTCCGCCTCCCCCGGCTGACTGTCACGGCCGTCGCCCTGTCGCTGCTCGCCGCGTGTGGCGATGACAAGGACCCCATCGACCCGCCCGTGGAGACGCCGGAGACCGCGATGTACGCCGCCATCGCGCAGGTGTCCGCGAACAACGAGTCGCAGAGCTACGTCATCCTCACGGACAAGGTGGACCACACCGAGCCCCTGTCCCTGGAGAACGCCATCGAGATTCCGGGCCGTGCGCTCGGCTCGGGCCTGGTGAAGACGGGCTCGCTGTACGTCAGCAGCAGCGAGGGCGCCGAGGTCAGCCGCTATGACCTGACGGCCGAGGGCAAGCTGGAGAAGAAGGCCACCGTCAGCTTCGCGGGCCGGGGCCTCAACTCCATCGGCGAGTACCAGAACCAGTTCCAGTTCATCTCCGCCACCAAGGCCTACTACTTCGACGGCCGCACCGCGCAGGTCATCGTCTGGAACCCCACGGACATGACGCTGACCAGCGCCGTGGCCATCCCCGGGCTCGCCACGGAGGGCGCCATCACCACGTTCGCCACGCACCCGGTGCGCACGGGCAACCTGGTCCTCATGCCGGTGGGCTGGCGGCCCAGCGCGGGCGTGGGCATCACCAAGCAGGCGGGTCTCGTCGTGGTGGACACGACGACGGATGCGGTGACGCTGGTGAAGGATGACCGCTGCGGCTACGTGCGCGATGGCGTCCTCGGCACGGATGGCAAGGTGTACCTGGCCACCGAGGCGTACGGCGCGGCGGTGTTCCGCGTCGCCGGTGGCAGCACGCCCGTCCCCTGCCTGCTGAAGTTCGACCCCCAGACGCGGACGTTCGACACGACGTTCTTCCGCGAGCTCGGCTCGCTGACGGGCGGAGCGGCCACGGGCTCGCTGCTGCCGGGCCCGCAGGGGACGGCGTACCTGCGCGTCCTCGACGAGAGCGTCTACACCGTCGCCCCGGGCACGCACCCGCGCGTGGTGGCGAGCGCCCAGGCCTGGTCGTGGTGGCAGCTGCGCCTCGACACCCTCGTGGCCACCAAGGTCTCCACGCTCCCGGCGAGCACGGGCAGCACCTTCCTCTTCAACGTCGATGCGAACCGCGTCCTCTTCACGGAGTTCACCAACAGCTCCACCTCGACGAACTTCCGCGAGCTGACGGACCACAGCGGCAAGGTGGCCTTCAGCACCCAGGGCCTCGCCTTCTCGTTCCTGCAGCTGCGCTGAGCCGCATCCTGCCGGCGCCGGGCGTGCCCCACGGGCCCGCCCGGCGCCGTGCCCGGGGGTGCCTGGCCCCCATCGCCGAAGAAGCCCACGCCGCCTGCCGCGAGCATCACGCCCACCGCCGAGGGCGCGCTGGACCCACTGAGCAAGGAACACGGTCATGCCCATCGTGGATGTCATCAAGAATGTCTTCGTGCAGTGGGGCGCCAACTGGGTGCTGTGGCTCCTGTTCGCGCTCTCGCTGGTGAGCCTCGGCATCATCGTCGAGCGCTTCCTCGTCTTCCGCAGCAAGCAGGACGTCATCCGCGAGCTGTCCCTGTCGCTGGAGCAGACGCTGGCCACCGGTGACTTCGCCCGGGCGCTGGCGAAGCTGGAGCAGCGCACGTCGGTAGGTGCCATGGTGGCGCGCGCGGGCCTGCGCCTCGCGCCCCAGGGGATGACGGCGGCGGAGAAGGGCATGCAGGGCGCGCTGGCGCTGGAGCGCTCGACGCTGGAGAACCGCCTGGCCTTCCTGGGCACGCTGGGCAACAACGCGCCCTTCATCGGGCTGTTCGGAACGGTCATCGGCGTGCTGCTCGCCTTCGAGGAGCTCAGCCAGAGCGCGGGCGCGGTGGCGGGCGCCCGTACGAGCCAGGTCGCCTCGAACGCGGTGATGGGCAGCATCGCGGAGGCGCTGGTGGCCACCGCCATCGGCATCGGCGTCGCCCTGCCCGCCGTCGCCGCGTACAACTACTTCCAGCGGCGCATCGCGCAGATCCTCTCGGACACCGAGGCCCTCTCCAACCTCGTGCTGGCCTACCTGTCCGCGCGGGAGCGGGGCACCCTGGGCAAGGCGCCCCAGCCCGACGCGCCCGAGGCCCGGCCCGCGCTGGGAGGGCTCTAGCCATGGCCGGCGGAAACCAGCCCCGCGGTGGGTTGATTGAAGGCATCAACGTCACGCCGCTCGTCGACATCATGCTGGTGCTGCTCATCATCTTCATGGTGACCGCGCGGCTCGTCGATAGCCCGGCCGTGCCGTTGGATCTGCCCAAGGCCTCCCAGAGCGAGGACGTGCAGACCATCTTCGCCGTCTCCATCACCGCCGGCGGCGCGCTGCTGCTGGATGGCGCCCCCACGGACGCGGCCACCCTGCAGGAGCGCGCCCGCCGGGCACTGGCAACGGACCCGGAGCTTCGCGCCGTCATCCAGGCGGATGGCGCCGTCTCCCACCGTCAGGTCATCGCGGTGCTCGACGGGCTGAAGGAGGCGGGGCTCACCCGCGTGGCCTTCGGCACCGTCCGCCCCGAGCCCGTTGCCCCGAGCAACGACAGCGCCGCACCCACCGGAGCCGGGCGTGAAGACCCCTGAGCCCGCGCCCCAGCGCAAGCCTGGCACCGAGAGGGCGTCACCTTGCGCTCGGTGGCCTTCTCCACGCGGAACTGCTTGAGGGCGTCCTCGCGCTTGCGGCGGTTGGTGTCCCGGGGCCCCCGGGCCTCGCGCTCCGGCTCCAGCTCGCCCTTGCGGCCCTTCTCCACCTGCTCGCGCACCACGGCGAGCACCTCGTCGCCATACGTCCGGACGAAGGAGCCGCGCACGCCGGCGGCGCGCGCCAGCTCGCGGGGGTTGGCGGGCAGCTTCACGGCGATGTCGGCAATCGCCATGTTGGAGAGCATCCGCCCCATGGGGACGTTCTCCTTCTCCGCCCACTCCAGCCGCTTGCGGTGCAGCCCGTGGGCAATGGCGTTGGCCAGCGTCACCTGCGCGGGGTTCAGCCCGGCGCGGGGCAGCTTGGGCTTGTAGTCCGAGCCCACGTCCGGGCGCGCCACGGCCTCGTCACACAGGCGCACGCAGTCCAGCAGCACCTCTTCCAGGATGCCAGCCTCGCGGCACGCCTCGCGGACGTTGCGGCCCAGCTCGCACAGGTAGCGCACGTCGTTGGCGATGTACTCGCGCATGGCGGGCGGCAGCGGGCGGATGGAGAAGTCGGACTGCTGGTGCTCCTTGGGCAGCTCCACGCCCAGTCGCTCGCGGGCGACGTCGGCGAGCCCCACCTTGGGCCAGCCCAGCAGCGTGGCCGCCCGGTGGGTATCGAAGAGGCCCTGCACCCGCACGCCGGCTTCGGCGAGGAACTGCAAATCGCCCTGGGCGGCGTGGAAGAACTTGGTGCGCGCCGGGTCGGCCATCAGCGGGGCGAGCAGGCGGGCGTCCACCCCGGGCTGGAGGGTGTCGAAGAGGAAGACTTCATTGTCGGTGCCCAGCTGGAGGAAGCACAGGCGGGCGCGGAAGGCGTGCATGGAGTCCGCCTCCAGGTCCACGGCCAGCTCGCGCACCTCCTCCAGCCTGCGGGTGGCGCTCTGCGCCCCTGCGGCATCCACCACATCCACGGCACCCTGCGGGTAGGTCGGCATCGGGCTGGGCAGGCTAGCGGACCGGGGCTTCCCTTTGAGGTGTTTTTTCCCGGGCCGCCGCTAGGATGGCCACGCCGATGAACGACGTCCAGCGCCTGGAGAAGAGTCTGCTTGGCCACATGGGCCGGGCTATCGCGGACCACCGCCTCATCGAGGCCGGGGACCGCATCATGGTGGGCGTGTCAGGAGGCAAGGACTCCTACACGATGCTCCATCTGCTGCGGGAGCTGCAGCGGCGGGCGCCCGTGAAGTTCGAGCTGCTGGCGGTGAACCTGGACCAGGGCCACCCCGGCTTCCCCGCCGACAAGCTGGAGTCGTACTTCCAGCGCGAGGGCTACGCCTACAAGATGCTGAAGGAGGACACCTACAGCATCGTCCTGGAGAAGACGCCTCCCGGGAAGACGCAGTGTGCGGTGTGCTCGCGGATGCGCCGCGGCATCCTCTATACGGCGGCGGTGGAGCTGGGCTGCACCAAGATTGCCCTGGGGCACCACCGGGACGACCTCATCCACACCCTGCTGTTGAACCTCTTCTTCGCCGGCTCCATCAAGGCGATGCCGCCCTTGCTTCGCAGCGATGACGGGCGCAACGTGGTCATCCGCCCGCTGTGCTACGCGCCGGAGAAGGACATCGCGAAGTTCGCGGAGTTGATGCAGTTCCCCATCATCCCCTGTGATTTGTGCGGCACGCAGGAGAACCTCCAGCGCAAGCGCATGCAGCGGCTGGTGGAGGAGCTGGGCAAGGAGATTCCGAACGTCCGTCAGAGCGTGCTCAACGCGATGATGAACGTGCGGCCGTCACACCTGCTGGACAAGACGCTCAACCCCGACCCGCTGAACGCGCGGGAGGCCGGGGCACCGACGACGGACTCGAACGACACGCAAGGGAGCGCCAGCCCATGGCTCGAGAGCAGGCAGTAAGGACGCGCAAGGAGCGCAACGGCGCATTGGTGGAGGCGATGCTGCTGGCGGCCATGGCCGACGGCCGCGTCTCCCAGCGGGAGATGCAGACGCTGCTCAGCCGCGTGCTGGAGCGGCCCGAGTTCGAGGGCACGAAGCCCGAGGAGCTCAACGCGCTGGTGGAGACCAGCGCCGTGCGGCTGTCGGAGGCCAAGGACCTGGAAGAGGTGCTGTCCTCGCTGCGGCGCCGGCTGCCGGACCACAAGAACCGGATGCTGGCCTTCGGGCTGGCGGCGGCGGTGGCGCTGGCGGACCAGCGCGCCACGCGCAGCGAGCTGGGCCTGTTGAAGACGTTCCAGGCCGCGCTGGGCATCTCCGAGGACGAGGTGGCGCAAATCATCGACGTCATCGAGAACGGCGGCAGCCTGGCGGAGGCGCTGGGCGAGCCGCTGGAGCGGCTGTTCGCGGAGGTCATGGTGCTGGTGAGCGCCGCGGACGGGAAGCTGAAGGAGGCTGAGGCGCGGGCGCTGGTGGAGAGCTTCGCGGCGGACCCCCTCTTCGAGAACGTCAGCCCGGAGCGCGCGCAGAACTTCGTCAGCGAGGCGGTGGTGGCCCTGGCGGCGGAGGGGCTGCCCCAGCGGCTCCAGGTGCTGGCGCACGGGCTGGCCACGCACTCCCAGCGGGTGAGGGCCTACCGGCTGGCGACGAAGATTGCCCACGCGGGCGGCGAGCCGAGCCTGGCGGAGCAGCGCATCCTGGACATGCTCCAGGCCACCTTCGGCCTGGCCGACGACGAAGTGGCGCGACTGGGCAGGGAGGGGTAGTTAGGGGACTGAATGACCCTGCAAGTCCCATCCGGTCCCCGGCACTCGTTTCGCTTCGGGCTGCCCCCTTCGCTGGGGAACGAGACGGCGCGAGAGCGCGCCGAGCGGCTCGCGGCCTTCCTCCAGCGGGCCCTGGGCAAGCTGGTGGAAGTGAATGTGGCGCCCAGCTACGAGACGCTCGCCAAGGATTTGCTGTCCGGGAGGCTGGACGCCGCCTGGGCGCCCCCCTTCGTCTGCGCCCGGATGGAGGCCATGGGGGTGCGGGTGGTGGTGCGCGGGGTGCGCCGGGGCATGTCCTCGTACCGCTCGGCGCTGGTGTGCCGGGCGGGGGCGGGGCTGAACCTGGACCGGCTGAAGGGCACCACGGCGTCGTGGGTGGACCGGGATTCGGTGGCGGGGTTCCTGCTGCCCACGGCCTATCTCAAGGCGCAGGGGCTGGAGCCGACCCGGGCCTTCTCCGCGCAGCAGTTCACGGGCTCATACCAGAGCGCGTTGGAGGCGGTGCTGGACGGCAAGGCGGACGTGACGAGCGTCTTCTGCCCGCCGGCCTCCACGGGGCTGACGTTCGCCACGGGCGTGGAGGACGTGCTGGGCGCCGGTGCCGGGCGCCACTTCGCGCTGATTGCCTACACGGACGAGGCGCCCAATGACGGCGTGCCCGTGGCCATGGGGCTGCAGCCGGAGCTGGTGAGCGGGCTGGAGACCACGCTGCAGGGCCTGCAGGCGTCGGCGGAGGGGCAGGCGCTGCTGAAGGACATCTTCAACGCGGACCGCTTCGAGCCCGCGCCGCGCATGGGCTACCGCGCGCTGTACCGGGTGGCGCTGGCGAGTCTGTAGGGCCGGCCTGTCGCGTTTCTGCAATTGCACGTCATTGGAGACGCGGCAGGATGCGCCCCATGACCGAGCTCAAGAGCTACGAAGGCGGCTGTCACTGCGGGAAGGTCCGCTACTCCGTGAAGCTGGACCTGTCCCAGCCCCTGGTGTCCTGCAACTGCTCCATCTGCCAGAAGTCGGGGACCATCCTGGGCTTCGTGCCCGTGGACGACTTCACCCTGAAGTCCGGTGAGAAGGACCTCATCGACTACCAGTTCAACAAGAAGGTCATCCACCACCTGTTCTGCTCCACGTGTGGCGTGCGCTCGTTCGGCCGTGGCACCGGGCCGGACGGCAAGGAGATGCGCGCCATCAACGTGCGCTGCCTCGACAACGTCGACCTCGAGCAGCTCAACGTCATGAAGTACAACGGCAGGGACCGCTAGGCCGGGTGGATGTGAAGCGACGGGCCAGGAGGCATGCGTGAGCGAGACAGGTGGCGTCTGCGAGCTGTGTGGCCACTTGTTCGACCCCCACGCCGTCGTCGCGACGACCGGAGCGCCGGAGGACGGCGGCATCATTCTCTGTCCGGTGCCCGGGTGCCGGTGTTACCGGACCTGGGGCTTCAACGGCGCGCCGACCGTGCGTGAGCCGGATGAAGCGGAGGTGGCCGAGCTGCGGCGCACGCTCCAGTCGGCACCCGGGGCTGAGGAGGGCTGAGTTCCCTCCGGCACCTCCAGCGGGCGGAAGCCGTGACCCAGGGCCCGGGCCCGCTACCGCTCACCCTCGCCGCGGCCTCCACCGCGAGGCGGCGCGCGCTTGGATGGAGGAGCCTCCTCCGGCGCCGTCCGCACGGGCTTCGCCGGAGCGGGCTTCGCACCGGGCGCCACCGGTGCCTTGCTCACGG
>JBKGHK010000371.1:0-9851 GCA_046520375.1 Pyxidicoccus sp. 3LFB2 | reverse complement strand
GTCACGGCCGCCGCCGAGGGTGGCGAGGCCCCCGCGCCCAAGAAGCGCGGCCGTCCGCCCAAGCCCAAGCCGCCCGAGGCGGAGGGCGCCGCTCCCGCCGCGCCGAAGAAGCGTGGCCGTCCGCCCAAGGCGAAGCCGGCCGAGGGCGAGGACTGAAGACGCAGTGGAACGACGGGCCTTCCAGGGCGGGTGCGCGAAGTCGCCCCGCCTGTTTCGAGGGCCCTCCCGCCGAGGTGACGCACCGTGATTCGCGTCTGGACGCTGGACTCCTTCGACGACAAGCAGCTCGCGAAGTTCAACCGCACGCTCTACACGGCGTTCGGCGTGGGCAGCGAGCACTCCGGCATGGCCGAGCTGCCCGCGGGCATGCCCGAGCCGCTGGAGGCGGAGAAGGTGCTGGAGCAGGTGAAGGGCATCCGTTCCTACAAGGACGACAAGGTGCTGCTGCTCACCTCGCGCAAGCTGAAGGAGCGCGAGCTGCCCAGCGGCGTGGCGCCGACGCCGGGCTTCGCGCGGCACGGGAAGGACCGCGCCATCCTCAGCATCGCCCCCCACAAGGACCTGGAGACCGGCTTCAAGCCCGTGTCCCGCCACGCGCTCCACCAGCTGGGGCACCTCTGGGAGCTGCACCACTGCCTGGACCCGCGGTGCTCGATGTACCCGCCCTGGACGCCTTCGTTCCCCCAGGGTGAGGCCATCTTCTGCACCTTCTGCCGGGAAAAGAGCGAGCAGAAGATTCGCCTTGCGAAGTCCTAGTGTCCCGCGCGCGCTGCCCCTCCTGGAGCTGGGGGGCCTGCTGCTCGTCGCGCTCCTGAGCCTGCTCTTCCACCTGCGCCTGCCGGGGCGCCTTCCTTCCGAAGGCGACTACCGCGCCGTGGCGGAGCGGCTGAAGGCCGAGGCCCGCCCCGGCGACGCGGTGCTCCTGTTCCCCTGGTGGGCGGAGCGCGCCCGCCTCTTCGTCCCGCCCGAGGTGCCGGTGTACGGCTACCTGGGCTCGGACAAGGACGACCTGGCCGCGCACTCGCGCATCTGGGTGCTGGGCCAGCCGGAGCTGCCCGCTCGGACGAGGACGCCTTCCTCGAGGACTTCCAGCCCGAGCGCCGCGCGGTGGGCCCTCCGTGCGCGCGGGGCCGCTGTCACTGACGCTCTACGAGAATGGCCGCCACCGTCCCCGCCGCTTCACGGCCACGGACGCGTACGCGCGGGCCCGCGTGTACCTGGAGTCACCGGACGGCCTGCGCCGGGACTGCCCCTTCGACGGGAAGGCGCACCGCTGCCCGGGCGCCAACTACCTCTATGTGGCGCCGGAGTGGCACGAGCTTCTCTACGAGCCGCGCCGCTGCCTGTGGATGCACGCGCCGGGCGGCAAGCAGCGCCTGGTGGCGGAGTTCGACGGCATCCCCGGCGGGCTGGGCCTGCGGCTGGAGGGCGGCATCATCTGGGAGCACGCGCACCCGAGAGACGCGCGGCTCACCACGACGCTCCTGGGCGTGGACGACGCGCGCAGCGGCGCGCGGCTGTTGGAGGTGGCGGTGCCGCCGGGGCTCGAGGGCGTCCAGAAGGCCGAGGTGCGGCTGCCCGAAGGTGAGGCGCGCACGGTGAAGGTCTGGGTGCAGTCCGACAACGCGGACCGGCGGCAGGTGTGCCTGGACGTGCTGGCGGTGGAGCCCGCGGTGGGGGTGCGGGGATGATGGGCCGGGCCGCCACGCGGGACGAGAAGCTGCTGGCCTTGGTGCTGTGGGCGCTGGCCTTCGTCGTGCTCCTGGTGACGGAAGCCGCGGTGGGCTTCACGCGCGACGAGAGCGTCTACTTCGCCGCGGCGGAGGGCTACGCGAGCTGGTTCCGGCAGCTCTTCCAGTCGCCGTCACGGGCGCTGACGGACGCGGCCATCGTCCGCGCGTGGGACTACAACCACGAGCACCCGGTGCTGATGAAGACGCTGTTCGGCCTGAGCCACCTGCTCTTCCACGACACGCTGGGGTGGATGCGCTCGGCCATGGCGTTCCGGATTCCGGCCTTCGCCTTCACCGCGCTGGTGCCGGCGCTGAGCTTCCTCTTCGGCAGCGCGCTGTACGGGCGCACCGCGGGGCTGTTCGCCGCGCTCGCCTTCATGCTGGTGCCCCGGCAGTACTTCAACGGCGAGCTGGCGTGCTTCGACGTGCCGGTGGCCGCGCTATGGCTGCTCGTCGTGTACTGCTTCTGGCGCGCGCTGGAGGACGTGAAGTGGGGCCTGTGGTGCGGCGTGGCCTTCGGCCTGGCGCTGGCCGCCAAGCACAACGCGCTGTTCCTCCCCTTCGTGCTGACGCCCTTCGCGCTGTGGCGCGCGTGGGAGGCGAGCGAGGGCAAGCCCGAGGCCCGCACGTGGCTGCTGCGCTTCGTGGGCCTGTTCGCGGCGGTGGCCGTCTTCTACGGCCTGCTGGTGCTGTCGCTGGGCGGAGGCGAGGGCTTCCAGCGGAAGTTCTTCCTGCTCAGCCCGCACACGCTCCTCTTCGTCGCGCTGGCGGTCATCGGCACGTGGGTGCTGTGGAGCCTGCGGAAGGTGGACCTGCCGGTGACGCGGGCGCTGATGCCGGTGCTGGCCATGGCCGTGCTGGGGCCCGTCATCTTCTATCTCCACTGGCCGTACCTCTGGCACGAGCCGGTGGAGCGCACCGCGTGGTACCTGGCCTTCCACGCGAAGCACAACCACTACGCCTGGTTCTACCTGGGGACGCTGCTGCGTGAGCCGCCCTTCCCGCTGAGCTACGTGGTGGTGAAGACGGCGCTGACGGTGCCCACCAGCCTCTTCGTGCCCATGGTGACGGGGCTGGTGGCGCTCGCGGCGCGCGCGGTGCTGGGCCTCTTCGCGCGCACGCGCCCCTGGGTGGAGCGGCCGGTGACGCTGGCCGAGGCGCTGGTCGGCGTGAACGCGGTGACGTCCATCCTCATCATCAGCCACCCGCAGGTGCCGCACTTCGGCGGGGTGAAGCACTGGTTCCCGTCCATGGTGTTCCTCGGCATCCTCGCGGGCGCGGCGGTGGTGCGGGGCTGCACTGCGCTGTGGGAGCGGCTGAAGGCGAAGCGGCCCTCGCTGCCCTTCGCGGCGGTGGCGGTGCCGGTGTTCGCGGTGCTGCTGGCGCCGGCGCTGGTGTACTCGGTGCGGGTGTTCCCCTACGGGACGGCGGCGTACTCGGAGCTGGCGGGCGGACTGCCGGGCGCGGCCACGCTGGGGATGCAGCGGCAGTTCTGGTCCAGCCATGTGACGGGCGTGCTGCCGTGGATCAATGAGCACGCGAAGCCGGGAGCGCGGCTGTTCCTGCACGAGGTGCACGGCGGCTCGTTCCGCGACTACCAGCGCAACGGCATGCTGCGGACGGACTTGCGCGCGGTGGGCAGCCCGTTCGACGCGGACGTCGTCGCGTACCAGTACCACCAGGAGTTCCGCGAGCACGAGTTCCTCACGTGGCAGGCCTTCGGCACGCGCACGCCGGTGACGGGCCTGTACCTGGACGAGACGCCACAGGTGGTCGTCTACGTGCGGCCCGACGGGCGGTAGCCCCCGGGCGCGGGGCTATCCTCGCAGCGCATGGGCCCCCTCATCCTGACAGGCGCCTGCGTCCTCCTGGCCGTGGGGCTCTGGGTGATGCGCCGCTGGCGCGTCCGCCGCTGGCTCCGGTGGACGTGCGGAGGGCTGCTGGTGATTCCGGCCCTCGCCGGCTGCATCGGCGGTGGGTACTGGACCTGGTTCACCTGGCGCGGCCCGCCCGGGCCCGCGCACGAGGTGTGGTTCGAGGGCATCGAGTACACGCGCGAGGTGCGGCACGCTCCGCGCCCCATGGTGGCCCACGTCGTGCGCGTGGACCTGGAGGCGCCGGGCATCGACCTCGTCGTGACTCCGGCCGAGCCTTCAGAAGCGGGCGACGTGCGGGCCGACACGGTGAGCGGATTCGCTGCGCGGCACGGGGTGCAGGTCGCCATCAACACGAGCTTCTTCTTCCCCTTCCACGCCCACCACCCGCTGAACTACCGGCCTCGGGTGGGCGAGCCGGTGCACGCCGTGGGGCCGGCTGCCTCGCGAGGCCTGCGCTTCGGCACCGCGTCGAAGGACGCCGTCACCCTGTACCTCTCACGAGAGCGGCGCGTGCGCTTCGAGTCGCCCGCTGGCGAGGTGTGGCACGCGTTCTCCGGGCTCGGCTATCTCGTCCGTGACGGAGCGCCGGCTCCGTTCGAGGCCTCGCCCATCGCGGACGCCCCCTACCCGCGCACGGCCATCGGCGTGGATGAGACAGGACGCTACCTGCTGCTGGTGGTGGTGGACGGCAAGCAGCGCCGCTACAGCCAGGGCGCCACGCTCGCGGAGGTGGCGGACCTGCTGCTGAAGCACGGCGCGCATGCCGCCATCCAGTTGGATGGAGGGGGCTCCTCCACGCTCGTCCGGAGCGAAGCGCCAGGGCGCGTGCGACGCATCAATGCGACGAGCAACTTCCGCATGCCGTGGTGGGAGCGGCCCGTGGCCAACCACCTCGGCATCATCGCCCGGCCAGTCCCTGTCCCCGCGGCGCAGTGAGGACGGAGCTCAGCGGAGTCCGAGCCCGACCAGTCCCTGTCCCTGCGGCACCGTGAGGAAGAAGCTCAGCGGAACTCCGATGGCGCAGCGCTATTGCCCTTGCGGCTTCGCAACCGAAGCCCCTGACGAGCAGGGCATGCCGCCCTTCGACGGCCACGCAGCGCTACTGCCACTGCTGCCTTGCGACCCAAGGGGCATGCCGTGCTCTCACGGCCGCGCGGGCGATTTCACCAGGCCCCGAGGCTTCGCAACGGTTTGCCGTCCACGGCGGGGCGCACGCGGCGCGGCGGCAGCAGGTTGTTTCGACGCCGCTCGCCGACGGCGGGAGTCCTTCACCCCGGCCTTCTCCGTCACGACAGAGAGGTGCCTCGGCCTGGCGGGACGGCTGGCCCAGGCCAGGGGGACGGGCAGGAAATACAGCAGGAAGATGTCCACGATGGGTTCCTTGAGCGCGCGAGTGGCGAAGGTTCAGCCCTGCTCCGCGGAGGCACGTGTCGCAGCGGCCTCGTCGCGAAAGGCAACGGCGGCCAGCCTGCGAACATGGACCCGGATGTCATCAGGCCACGACTGGGTGAGCTGCTCGAAGCGCTCCGCGTTGCTCGCGTACAAGGCGCGCGAGGCCTCCTCACAGCCCGGAAGGTCTCCGGCCACGGCGAGCATGAAGGTGCCTGCCGCTTCCTGGGAACGGCGGGCCCGATCGCGACCCGCCCCGTCACGCCTGGCCGCCTCGACGAGCTTGCGCAACGCCGCGGACGCGCCTCCCGGCTGCGCGTTGAGCCACTCCCAATGGCGCGGCAGCAGCGAGACCTCGCGCGAAACGACGCCCAGCTTCGGCCGACCAGGCCCGCTCCTCCGAGCCCCCTCCGGGTCCTCTCCAGCGGCCGCGGCCTTCGCACGCCGAGCCTCCAGCCCACGCAGCACGTCCTCACGAGTCCCCCGCAGGTCCGGGTGCACCGGCAGGCCCGTCGCGTCCTCGTAGATGACGACCATGGCCGGCTCACCGCTGTCGACCCAGGCCTTCGCCTTCAGCGAGACGGCTTCCAACCCGCCCGAGGCAATGCAGCGAACGCCCACGAAGGCCGTGTACCCGCCGCCTTCCGCCTGCCCATTCCCTACCTGCTTGTCGTCGGCCACGTGCACTCCCGGGTTCAGTGAGGCGGGTTATTACCCGGGTAATATTCGCCCGTCAATATCACCCGGGTAAAATTCCCCGACAGCACCGAAGAGGGGCGCCCGCGCCGTCGCAGAAAGCTGACACAAGGCTGTCATCGCCGAGGCCCAGGGTAGCGCCAGCACTGCCGCTGACGACACCGTGCCCGTCCAGGGGCGCCCCCACCGAAGTCCGGACCCAGGCCTGTCATGCTCTCCTTCTTCTTCCCGCTCCTGCCCCTCGGCCTCCCTGTCGCCACCTCTTCCCGGGCCTCCAGCGCGGCTGTCACCATGGCCTCCCCCGGACGAGCGGCAGCGCGGCCGCTGGCGCCACGGCCCAGGACGACGACCATGCCTTCCCGAAAGCCAGCGGCCAGCATCACCCGTCGCGGCGCGAGCGGTCCCGCCCGGGTGCTCAGCCAGCGCGCCCTCAACCGCGCCCTGCTGGAGCGACAGCTGCTGCTCCGCCGCTCGAAGCTGTCCGCCACGCAGGCCATCGAGCACCTGGTGGGCCTGCAGGCGCAGGCGCCCAATGCGCCCTACGTCGGCCTGTGGACGCGGCTCGAGGGCTTCCGTCACGACGCGCTGTCCACGCTGCTCCTCGACAAGCAGGTGGTGCGCATCGTCGTGATGCGCGGCACCCTCCACCTGGTCTCCGGACGTGACGCCCTGAAGCTGCGCGCCCATGTGCAGCCCATGCTGGAGCGCACGCTGAAGACGGGCACCGCGCACGGCAAGAAGCTCACGGGCATGGACCTGGAGGCGCTCGTGGCCGCGGGCCGGGCGCTCGTCGAGGAGAAGCCCCTCACGTACACGGAGCTCGGAGCGTTGCTCGCGGAGCGCTGGCCCGACCGCGACGCCACCGCGCTCGCCCAGGCCATCCGCCTGCTGGCGCCGCTGGTGCAGGTGCCACCCCGGGGCATCTGGGGCGTCGGAGGACAGACCCGCTGCACCACCATCGAGTCCTGGCTGGGGCGTCCGCTCGACGCCGCTCCGTCGCAGGAGGAATTGGTGCTGCGCTACCTCGCCGCCTTCGGCCCGGCCAGCGTCATGGACGTGCAGGCCTGGTCGGGGCTCACCCGGCTGGGGGACGTCATCGAGCGGCTCCGGCCGGAGCTGCGCACCTTCCGCGACGAGCAGGGCCGTGAGCTGTTCGACCTGCCCGATGCGCCGAGGCCCGACCCGGAGACGCCCGCCCCGGTGCGCTTCCTGCCCGAGTTCGACAACCTGCTGCTGTCCCACGCGGACCGCACCCGCGTCATCTCCGACGAGGACCGCAAGCGCATCGCCACCAAGAACGGCATGGTGCCCGGCGCCCTGCTCGTGGACGGCACCTTCCGGGGGACCTGGAAGCTCCAGCAGGCCCGGGGCACCGCCACCCTCGTCATCGAGCCCTTCAAGCGCCTGTCCGCCCAGGACCGCGCGGCCCTCACCGACGAAGGCGAGCGGCTCCTCACCTTCGCCGCGGGTGACGTCCCCAAGCGGGACCTCCAGTTCATCCGTCCGGGATGAACACCTCCGGGCCGAGCTGGTGGCTCCCCGGCCCCGAGTCCTGCTGGAGTTGCACATCCCGCCCCGGAAGCCAGCTTGCTTCCGGCGTCGTTCATGCACATTCCCGCAGGAGCCCACCCATGTCCCAATCCCCTGATGGCATCGACCCTCGCGCGCTCGCGGCCGCCCGTGAGGCCTTCTCCCTGGCCCGCCAGGGCAACGCGAACACCCTCCGTCAGATGCTCGATGCGGGGCTGCCGGCGAACCTCACCAACGAGGACGGCAACACGCTGCTGATGCTCGCCGCCTACTCGGGGCATGCCGAGGTGGCGCAGCTGCTGCTCTCTCGCGGCGCGGATGCCACGCGCGCCAATGACCAGGGACAGACTCCGCTGGCCGGCGCGGCCTTCAAGGGAGACGTGCGCATGGTGGAGCTGCTGCTCGACGGCGGCGCGCCGGTGGACAGCAGCGGCCCCGACGGGCGCACCGCGCTCATGTTCGCGGCGATGTTCGACCGGCTGGAGGTACTGGAGCTGCTGCTCTCGCGTGGCGCGGACCCCACGCGCAGGACGCCAGCGGCAGCACCGCGCTGATGGCGGCGGTGATGATGGGCGCACCGCGCACGGGCGCCCGGCTGGACGCACTGGCGAAGTAGGCCCGGCGGGGTGGGGTTGACGGCTGCATTCAGGGGGAATCCATGGGCTTCGCTTCCATTGTCGTCGGTGCCACGCTGCTCGCCTCGCCGCCCGAGCCACCGCCCCACCTCGCCATCGGCGTGGGGACGGACTTCCCCCTGGACGTCGCGGCCTTTGCCCGCTTCGAAGGTCCGGGGCGGCTGCGCCTCACCACCTCGCTGGGGTGGATGCCGCGCGCGTATTCCGACACGCTCAACACCACGCTGGTGGAGCTGGGCGCCTATGACGAGCTGACGGGGGAGCTGCTCTCCGCGTCCCTGAACAATGCCCTCGTCTGGCGCACCCACGTCGGCTGGCGGCCGTTCCCCAGAAGCGGCTTCTTCTTCAGCGGCGGCTACACCCTCGTCACCCTGGGCGGAGACCTCACGGGCGCCGAGGCCATCTCCGCCGCGACGGGGCGCGAGGTGCCTCCGAGCATCGCCGAGGCCCTGGACGTCAGCGCCGCCTCCACCCTCCACCAGGCCTCCGCGGAGCTGGGCTGGCGCTGGAGCGTGGGCGGGCGCTTCGGCATCGAAGCCGTGCTCGGCGGCTTCTACACGTTCAGCACCTCCACCCAGCTGACCCTCGAGTCCGGGAACGCGCGGTTCCGCGAGGAGTTGGAGCCCCTCCTGGTCGCCGGCGAGGACTACCTCGACGACACGCTGGGGACGTATGCGCATGCCGGCTACGTGGGGCTGCGCTTCGACTACGAGCTCTTCTAGTCCGTTCCCCATTGGCCGGAACGCGGGCGGGTGGAAGTGACCCCGATTGACATGCGGGGTCTTCCTCGCATCCCATGAGAGCATGCGAAACCATCTTTCCCTGATTTGCACCTTTGCGCTGGCTTCGGCCGCATGTGGCGGCGAGGCCGCCCTGGATGAGGGCACGGGCTCCGGCGAGGGCCTCTCCACGCAGGAGCAGGCCGCGTACTCGGGCGTGAATGGCA
Organism: Pyxidicoccus sp. 3LFB2; assembly: GCA_046520375.1. GTDB lineage: Bacteria > Myxococcota > Myxococcia > Myxococcales > Myxococcaceae > Myxococcus. The sequence continues at coordinate 1,045 of JBKGHK010000371.1, read as the reverse complement.
CGTACTGCATCGCCAGCCCGTACAACTGCAAGCTGCAGGACCCGGGCGGCAACCGCGTCCCCACCAATGACCCGGCCGACGACAACTGGGGCCTGGCGACGGGCGTGGCCATCCGCGACGGCAATGGCACCGTCATGGGCATCAACAACCGGACGAGCTCCGCCTTCAACTACGGCCAGACGCGCACCTTCGCGGGGGAGCTGCACGCCTTCGCGGTGTCGACGTCCAACTCCAGCGCGGGCTGGCTGCCCATGTCCGCCATCCTCGGCCGGACGTCCTTCGAGCAGAAGGTCGGCCATGTCTCGGCGCTGGGCGCGGGCCTGGCGAAGCTGGGCTGCTACGCGGTGCGCAACTCGCACGACACCACCCTGGAGTTCAAGAAGGTGGTCTACGACAGCGACGCCACGCACGAGCGCGCGGGCGACTACCTGCCGCTGCCTCGCGCCAACGGCCTGCGCTCGGTCAACCTCATCTTCAACGTGCCGGGCTTCGCCCTCGGTGGCCCCGCGGTGGACCACTTCCCCGCGGGCACCAAGTTCCAGCGCCTGGACGTGCCCACCGACAGCGGCGCGCCGTCCATCGACATCCCGCTCTGGGTGCAGGACAGCGTCGGCCGCTACCGCAAGCAGTCGGGCACCATGAAGTTCATCTACGGCTACGTCATCGCGGCCACCGGCACCAAGCGCAACGGGTGGATGGCCTACGACTCGCTCCTGGTCAGCTCCGGCTGCCCGTGAGCCGCTGAAAGCACGGCCCTGCCCCTCGCGTGACTTCGGGGCAGGGCCGCGTCCGGACACCCGCCCGGCGCGATTCCCGGGCGCCCTGCTGGCGAGGACGCCGGCCCGGGGACACGATGGAGCGCATGCGCCCTTCCCTCTTCCTGTACGCCCTCCTGCTGTGCCTCGGCTGTGCCCGCTCCGTGGAGCCCAGGAGCCGCCCGGCCGACGCGGCGTCCCCGGAGGCGGGAAGCCCGACGGCGAGGACGCTTCCGCCGCCCCCATCCGAACGCCTCCCGCTTCCTGGAGGGTCCGCGGGCCCCAGCCAA
>JBKGHK010000370.1:0-9859 GCA_046520375.1 Pyxidicoccus sp. 3LFB2 | reverse complement strand
GGCTGGAGGGCGCCCTGCGGGTGCTCGAGGACCTGGGCCAGTCTCCGCCCGGCGTGGCGCCCCAGCGGTACCGGGACCTCGCCCGGGGCCTGGAGGCCCTGCCCGCGCCGGTGGAGCTGTCGCGCCTGTTCCAGGTGGACATGGTGAAACCCACCGCGGACGCGACGCTGGGCCCCCGTCCGCTGGAGGAGCTGGCGCGGAGCGTCGCCATCCTCCACCGGCTCACGCCGCCCGCGGAGTCGGACAGCCTGCGGGCCTTCCGGGAGTCCTTCCAGGAGCGCTACGAGCAGCGCGAGGTGCCTCTCGTCGAGGCGCTGGACGAGGAGTCGGGCATCGGCTTCGGCGCCGCCAACCCGCTCGCCGCGGAGGTGTCTCCCCTGCTGGAGGGCCTGGACTTCCCCTCCGGCGCGCAGGAGGAGCGCGTCCCCTGGGGCCCCCGGCAGGCCTGGCTGCAGCGCCGGCTGGGTGAGGCGCTGCTCGCGGGCGCGTACGAGCTGGTGCTGGATGACCGGGACGTGAAGGCGCTGGAGGTGAAGGACCCGCTGCCCCTGCCGGACTCGTTCTCCGTCCTCGCCACCCTGCTGGCGCCGTCCGAGGAGGCCCTGGCCACCGGCGACTTCCGGGTGTTCTTCGAGGGGATGATGGGCCCTTCGGGAGCGAACCTGCTGGGCCGCTTCTGCCACGCGGACCCGGAGCTGCACCGGAACGTCGAGTCCCTGCTACGGGCCGAGGAGGCGCTGCGCCCGGACGTGGTGTACGCGGAAATCGTCCACCTCCCCGAGGGGCGCATCGGCAACATCCTGAGCCGCCCCGTCCTGCGCGAGCATGAGCTCGTCTACCTCGGCCGCTCGGGCGCGCCGCTGGGCCAGCAGCTGCCCATCACGGATTTGCGCCTGTCGGTGCAGCGCGGGCGCATCGTCCTGCGCTCCGCGAGCCTGGGCCGCGAGGTGGTGCCTCGGCTGTCGAATGCCCACAACTTCAACCGCTCGCAGCTGAGGCTCTACCGCTTCCTCGGCTCGCTCCAGCAGCAGGGCACGGCGGCGGGCCTGGCATGGCGGTGGGGGCCGCTGGCCGACGCCCCATTCCTTCCCCGGCTGGTCTGCGGACGCACCATCCTCCACCGGGCGCGCTGGAGGCTGCCGGAGGCGGTGCTGAAGGAACTGGGAGAGACACGGGGGGCCGCGCGCTTCCAGGCCGTGCAGCGGCTGCGCGCCGAGCGGCGCATGCCCCGCTTCGTGGGCGTGGAGGACTGGGACAACGTGCTCCCGGTGGACCTCGACAACGTGCTGAGCATCGAGACCTTCGTCCAGCTGGTGAAGGGCCGGGAGCGCGCGGACCTGGTGGAGCTGCTGGCCGAGCCCCGCTGCGCGCGCGGGCCCGAGGGCAGCTTTGTCCACGAGGTGGTGGTGCCCTTCGTCCGCACGACGCCCGCGGTGACGCGCCCGCCCTCGCCGCCCGTGAGCGCCACGGCCCAGCCCCGCGCGTTCTCCCCCGGCTCGGAGTGGCTCTATGCCCGGCTGTACACGGGAACGGCCACCGCCGACCGCGTGCTGCGCGAGGCGGTGGAGCCGCTGGCGCGCGAGGTGATGGCCTCGGGCGCGGCGGACCACTGGTTCTTCATCCGCTACGGCGACCCGCACTGGCACCTGCGCCTGCGCTTCCACGGAGACCCCGGCCGCCTGCGCTCGGAGGTGCTGGGCAGGCTCCATGAAGTGATGGCGCCGCTGCAGCGCGAGGGGCTGGTGTCGCGGGTGCAGCTCGACACGTACGAGCGCGAGGTGGAGCGCTACGGCGGCCCCGGGGGAATCTCGCTCGCCGAGCGGCTCTTCCACGTGGACAGCGAGGCCACCGTCGCGCTGCTCGGGCTGCTCCCGGGAGATGCGGGCGCGGACGCTCGGTGGCGGCTCACCTTGCTGGGGATGGACACGCTGCTCGGAGACCTCGGGCTGGACCTGGAAGCAAAGCGTCGGTTGATGAGCCGGCTGCGAGAGGGCTTTGGCCGGGAGCTGCACGTCGACGGAGCCTTCGAGCGGCAGCTCGGCCAGAAGTTCCGCCAGCACCGGCAGCAGCTGGAGCAGCTGCTGGGGCCGGGGCTTCCGCTGACGCCCGAGGTGAGGGACGTCCTCGTCAGACGCTCGGAGCAGAGCGCGCCGTGGATTCGCCAGCTGCGGACGCTCGAGGCGGAGCGAGGGCTGACGCAGTCCCTGGAGCAGCTCGCCGAGAGCTATGTGCACATGCACGCCAACCGGATGCTGCGCACGGCCGCGCGCGCCCAGGAGCTCGTCCTCTACGACTTCCTGCTCCGGCTCTATGAGTCCACGGCCGCGCGCCAGCGCCAGCGGGGCCCGGGGGCCTGAGCTGACGCGGGCCCTTCGTGCTCATGCGCCGGCACCGCTCCGGCCGGCGCCCGCGGTCTGGAGGCGACGCTCAGGGACAGAGCCAGGCTCCGCAGGTCCCTTCCCCGGGCCCACAGTCCGCATTGGTGTAGCAGCGCTTGCAGGAGATGCCGCAGATCTTCACCGCCGAGGCGGAGACGGCCTCCGAGCTCAGCATCTGCGCTGGGGAAGGCTCCGCAGCCACGGCAGGTGCCGCCGAGGCGGTGGAAAGCCCTGCCAGGGAAATACCTGCGGCGAGCCCTAGCGTCAAAGCCATACCGGAGAGAAGGTTCGTCAGCTTCGTTCGGTTCATGGTGCCTCCATGGGTCGCCCCGAGTGGGTGTTCAGCCTGTCGAAGGCGCAGGATGTATTTCGGGCATGCCCTAACGTTTGTCAGGGTTGAATTACATGCAGATGCACTGACCCTGGACGACGATATAGGCGCCACCGCCACATTCTTCATAGCAGTTCAGGGGCGCGGCCTGCGCTGCCTCCGGCTCCTGAGAACCTCCAATGAGGGTGGTGCCACCAAAGGCAATCGCGAAACCCAGCGCGGAAGAAAGGATGATGCGCCTCATGTGTGCCCCGAGGGACCGCACCGGATGTCCGCCACCAAGGCGCACAGAGGCAGTCCCGTGATGAGATTAGCCGAGCAGGGTGTCTCTGGGCTAGAGGTGCCGGTGAATGTGGATTGCATTGTGGGGATGTCCACCTGATGCGCCGCATACTCCCCTGTCCCACAGCCGGTCGCCGTGAAGGAAGCAGGGGAGCAAACCGCTCCCACTGCCCGGCCCCGCTCAACACCGGGCAGGCCGTTCCCATCTTGCGGACGCACTCCAGTCCGCGCCTTGCCTCTGTTGTTGCCTGGAGCTACGGGGCTGCCGGTGCGAGTCCGGGGCACGCCTCGCTGTATTCCACGGTCGAATACATGGTTCTGCGGCCAGTTCGCAGCGGCGTACTGTTGCAGAAGCACCGATCCGAGCCGACCTCCGTGGTGTACGTGGCGTCGCTGTAGAACACCGTGAGCGAGTCAGTATTGCAGATATAGAGTGCGTCCTCGCGTGATGCCAGCTCGGGCTGTGTTCCCATGTCAGCTTCGTCCACGCCACAGCCGAACTGAACTCCGATGACGGCAAGACCCAGAATCAATAACGAGCGCATTCTTTCTCCCTGCCAGATGAGGCGTTCCAGGCAATTGCTGCGTGGGTATGGTGCCAGAAAGCCTCATGCAAGTGTGTAAGGGAGAGTCATTTCCTGACGTGCGCAACAATTCAGCTCCCCTTGGAAGAGCAGCCATCGGGACGCGAGCAGGCGGGAACCAGGCGACAGCGGGTCAGCTGGGCCAGGTCCCGAGGAACAGCCCCAGGTTCGACTCGGCCAACCCTGTCCAGGCGACCACCGGCATGAGACAGAAGCGGGCCCCACACGCGTCCGCGGCCTGCAAGTCCGCACGGAGTTCCTCGAGCCCCTCGCGCACCGCTGCCGTATCCCGAAGCGGCGGCGTGGCCTGGGGGAGCGCGGCGAGGAGGGCGTCGAGTGTCGCCAGCCCCTGGCTCGGCTCGTGACATGCGATGCCCTTCCCCATCCCTCCGATGTGGACGAAGTGGCTCAGCGGAGCCACGCCAGGCTCACGTGGGAGCACCTCGAGCTCTTCTACAGCGCACATCAACGTCAGCCGGTGGTGGCGCTGCACATGCGGCTCCTGCGTGCTCGGCCGTCTCACTCGCCGGTCGAAGACGGCATGGAGCGCTCCGGGCTTCCGCCGCAGGACTGTCACGGCGTAGAGCACCACCCCGGCGGTGCAGAACGTGAGGCAGAAGGACCCGAGTCGGAGCGGACCGTTGAAGGTGTAGAGCAACCAGTGCCCTCCGATGGCCACAGCCACCGCACCCAGCAGGCGCACATACGCCGCTCGCTTCTCGGTGGCGCGCTGCTCCCGGTATGACGTTGCGAGCTTCATGCTTCCCACCCGGTGGCTGTCTGGACGAGGCGCTCCATCCTACCGGCGTGCCGCGTGCTGGCGCGATGTTCTCTCCCCAGAAACAGGTGTAGGGCGGGACACCATCCACCGGAGTCGCCGTTCGGTCTGCCTCCAGGCCTGTGAGGTACGCCGCGAGCTTCCAGCTCGACTTCTGCGTCTACTTTCCCAGTGAGCAGGGCGTGGCGCACACACCCACACTGCGCAGGCAACGGAGCTCAAGGCGGCAAGGCCCATGGCCTCTTCTGGTCCTGCGCTCCCCGCCCCTCACTTCGATTTCAAATAGTTCGCTACAGCCTGGAACGCCGGCAGTGAGGTGGGGTCGATGAGCGTGTTCTGCGGCTTTGGGAACGATGCGAAGCGCACCAGCACCATCTGAGCGGTGGGATCCACGTAGATTGTCTGCCCATGCACGCCACGGGCGGCAATCACGCCGTGCTCACCGGGGTAGACCCACCACATGCTGGTATAGCTTCCCCCCACCAGCGCCGGGTAGGCATTGCCGAACTTCGCGGGGTCGCCGCCGCGGCGGATGTTCCGCACAACCTCGGCGGGGAACAGCCGCTTTCCGTTGATGACGCCCTCGTTCAGCATCAAGAGTCCAAGCCGACCGAGATCGCGGAGCCCCACGCTCAGCCCTCCTCCCGCGAAGGGCACGCCCTTTCCATCCACGTTCATGTAGGCGTCCTGCTCAGCGCCCATCGGCCGCCACAGCCGCTCGGAAGCGAGCTGGGTTACCGACTTTCCGGAGACGCGCGAGATGATCCACCCCAGCATGTCCGAATTGATGGTCTTGTAGTGGAACGCCTCGCCGTGTCTGCCTTCGGGCTGCACCTGCTGGAGATACTCCCAATAGCCGTTGGGCCCCTTGTAACCCTCCGGCTTCGGAAGGGGGCTGGCGGCCGCCGAGTAGATCCAGATGTCCGCATGGGGGTCGGCATAGTCTTCGGAGTACCGGACCCCCGTGGTCATATCCATCACCTGCCGCACCGTGGCGGAGGCAAAGGCGCTGCCCTTGATTTCGGGCACGAGGGTGGAAACCCGCGCGTTCTCATCGAGCTTGCCTTCAACGACCAGGATTTCGGCCAACAGGCCGGTGAGGGACTTGGTCATGGACATGGCTGCGTGCTTGCCGTCCTCGTCCAGGCAGCCGAAATAGCGTTCATAGACGACGCGGCCCTTGTGCAGGATCAGCACGCCGTCGGTGTAGTTGGCGTAGAGCGACTCCTCCCAGCGCATCGCGTTCTTGGCGCCGAGGGGTGTGAAGAGCAACGCATCGATTGCCTGTCGCTCCTTGTCCAGCTCGTTTGGTGGCAGAGATTGAAGCGGAACAGGGGCGCCGAGGCCGCGGCTGATTTCTTCGGTCGGGAGGAACTCGCGCATGTGGCAGACCGACCAGCGCAGCCGGGGGAAGCTGAAATACACCGAATCCGGCTGGGTGATGATCTTGCTCTCAGGCGGCGGAAAACCTTCCATCCAGCCCATGACCTTCGGGTCGGACTCCCGTGCTGAAAGTGGAGGGGATTGGGCACGGTCTCCCGGTTCCGATCCAACCGTCATGGCAAGGCCTGTCGCGACAATGAGGAGGCGGAAAGTCGATGACGGCATGATGAAGCTCCATGTCCCAGGAGTCTCGGCGATGCGGGATGCTTCATCATCCGGCCCTCCTACCGGCAGGCTCCCACTTCGCTGGAATGAAGTTGGGACACCGGCGTGCGCGCGGGAAGCAGCGTGGCGCCCCGCGGCGAGGGCCCTCTCCACCGCCTGCCAGTGGACGCGCTGAAGGCGAGCGCCGTATCCACTACCGCACCTGTCACTGCCCCGTGGGGCGCAGCGGCTGGACAGGAACCGGCCCTCGCGGACCTGCGGTACACGCAACAGGGCGGCCGCGACGGGTACAGCGTCTACGTGCCAGGACATCAAAGCCCGCGCGAAACGAGAAGGGAAACGCCAGGTGCCGGGCCCGGTCCGGGGCGCGCGCGTGGGGGGCTTGTGCGGTGAGCAACCAGGTGACGCTCGTGAGCAGCACCATGCAAGGCTCCTTGGGGAGGCGGCTCCTCCGGGCCGCGCTCGAGACACGGCGCCGCCGTCAGCCCACCCCGGACACGGTGACACGGCGGCGGTGCGGCGAGGTGCGGTGCTCCCAGACGTAGACGCGCTGCCATGTGGGGACTGCCTTCAGTCGCACGATGGCAGCTACGGGGCCGCAAGCTCGGGGTGAGTGGCGGGAACGTCCGTCAGCCGCTCAAATACACTTGCTGACGCCAGGCACGAAGGTCGTGCAGCCGAAGGCGAAGCCCCCGCTGCACGACGCGTCGCGTTTCGTCATCGTGGCGCACATGCCGGCCGGGCAATCATCCATCCCACATACCCAGCTGGCAGGCTCGTGGGCTTCCTGGTGAGCGGTCCCGAGGTCGTTGCTCTCCTCCGTGGCCTCGACTCCGCAGGCGGATGCTCCCAGGGCAAGGCACACTGCCACGACAAGCTTTTTCATCATCGCGTGTCTCCGTTCCATGAATGGCCGTCAGCGCGTGGAGCGTAAGCCATGCCAGACGCTGGAGGAAAGTCAGCCTCGGCAAACGATGGCATGGGGCTCCGGCGCCCCCGGAACGGGGGCTCGCCGGTGGAGCAGTCCAGGCCGCGCGACGGCACCATCGTCCGTCAGGCCGGGTTGTTCGGAGCACGAGCGGATGGCTATTTCGTCCCCCTCGGGGGAACACATGGCCGCCATCCACTACGTCTTCCTGTCGGACCTGCACTTCGGGGAGCGCAACAGTCTGCTGAGTGACCCGACCAGCAATGGCGCCACGCGGCCGCTCATGGCCAACGACGCGCTGGACGGCCTGGTGGCGTGCTTGCGGGATGTCGCGCGGGCCAACCCTCCCGGCATCAAGCCCGACCTCGTCCTGGTCGGCGACATCTTCGAGCTCGCACTCGCACCCACCCACGTCGCACTCGACGGGTTCGACCAGTTCATCGGACGGCTCTTTCCAGCCGACGGCGAGGCGCTCTTCTCCCCCACCATCGTCTTCATCCCCGGCAACCATGACCACGAGCTGTGGACGGGGACGCGTGACGAGCTCGTCGCCGAGCGGATGATGCGCCGCCCTTCGGATGCCCCGCTCGAAGCCTCGGCCCCGACGACCCTCATCTTCCCGGAATTGCACCCCGCTCCCGGGGCGCCCCCCGAGCAGCGGCCCACGGAGAACTCGCTGCTCACGCGCATGCTGCGTCACCGTCATCCCGCTCACCCTGACTTGAGGGTGGTCTTGGGCTACCCGAACCTGGGCGTCATCCGGCAACAGCGGATGTTGCTCGCCCACCACGGCCACTTCGCCGATGACGTCTACCTGCTGATGACGCCCCTGGCCCGGGCCATCTACTGCGAGGAGGGGGAGGCACCGACGATTGCCCAGCTGGAGACGGATAACGGCGCGTGGATCGACTTCCTCTGGTCCAGCCTCGGCCGCGAGGGCAGGGTCGGGGCGGGGGTGCGACGCAGCTATGACATGCTCAAGACGGACCCGGGAAAGGTCCTGCTCGCCAGCCGCCTGGCCGGAGCGTTGGTCTCGCTGAAAGGCCGGAAGTTTGGCCGCCGCATGCGCCAGCGCCTGCTGTTGCCCTTTCTCCTGCGGGCCCTGGACCTCATCGAGGAGAACGACGTGCGCCAGTCGCTCGCGTCCCGGAAACAGGTGGACGAGGGCGTCATCAACTACCTGAAAGGGCCGCTCGCGACGGAGGTGGCCCGGGAGCTGGGCGCCCGCGGTCAGCCCTTCCCCACCGAGCACATCTTCACCTACGGACACACCCACCACCCGCTGGCGCAAGAGGTGGAGCTGCCGGAGCTCGGCTCACGCGTGCGCGTGTACAACACCGGCGGCTGGGTGGTGGACACTCCCGAAGCGCGTCCGGCCACCGGAGGCGCCATGCTGCTCGTCGATGACACGCTCGACACCGTGCTGGTCCAGCTGTGCGCCCAGACGACAGAGCCCCACCGCGCGCCGGTGATGGTGTTGCGCGCCGGAGACGAGGCCGCCGCGGGTCCGCTGATGTCGCACGTGCGCGCCCTGGTGGACCGGCCGGAGGGCCCCTGGCGCGCGGCGGCCGCCGCCTGTGGCAACGCCATCCTCCGTCGGCGTGCCGAGCTGTCGGCGAACCTGATGCAAGAAGTGAGGGAGCTCCCCCTGACGGAGCGGCTCGCCCTGGGCTCCGAGTACCTCTACAAGCTCTTCCTCAAGCGAGAGCGCCGGGTCCGGCGCCAGCTGAAGCTGCACCTCCTCACGCAAGGGCAGAAAGAACCGATGCGGCCACTTCCCGCACCGCCCGCCTCGAACTCGCAGCCGGACGTGGCCTCCCCGCACTGACCTGGCGTGGGGAGGCTGTTCAGGCCGCGGGCGATGCAGCCCCCTTCCCCACCCGTCCTTTCAGCTCCGCGAGCGCGGAGCCTCCCGCGCCATTGCACGCCAGCACGTCAACGATGACAGCGGCGGGGATGGCGCGCGCGAGCAGGACTCCGTTGGGTGCACGGAAGATGCGCAGCCCCGAGGCGCGCAGGCGCACGGGGGAGATGACCAGCAGCACGTCCACGCCGGCCCGCTTGCCCACCTTCGCGTCCACCGCGGCGGCCAGGTGGACGTGGCTCCGCGCCGCGGAATGAACGCCCTCCCCGGAGAGGATGGCGCGCGCGGCGGCCACGGACGTGCCGTGGTAGAGGGGGGCATCTTCGGACACCTCGTCCCAGCTGCGCTCCAGCCCGTCGAGCGTCACGGGAGTGCCCTCCAGCGAGTGGCCCTGCACGGCGCGAACCTGCGTGCCCCGCACCTCGAAGCGGGACTTGTTGTTCTCCGCGACCACCGCGTCGAGCTCCTCGCGCGACAGCCCCGTCATCCGCAGCACCTCGATGATGGGGGCAAAGCCCGCGGCGTCCATGGCAAGACCCGTCTCCCGGGCCCCATGACGCAACAGCCATGACAGCTTCTTCGACTTCCTGGCGAGTGCCTCGGATTGCTGCGCCGGGCGGTGTGAGGTGGCCATGACCTTTGTTCCTTTCGTTGAAGCCACCCTACCCGGCGCCGTCCCGGTACACGAATCGGGACTTCACTCCAGCTATCCAAAAGGTGGATGGTTGCACTCATGGACACGGATGGGCTTCGCGCCCTGGTGGCGTTCGCGGAGGCTGGCTGCAACCTGACGCTCGCGGGGCGCGCCATCGGGCTGTCTCAGCCGGCGATGCATGCGCGGCTGCAAGGGGTGGCCCGGGCGCTGGACACGGCCCTCTATGAGCGCCGGGGCAGACGCCTCCAGCTCACACCGGATGGCGCGCGCGTGCTCGCCTGGGCGCGGGATGTGCTCGAGCGGGAGCGCGCCCTGCGCGTGGAGCTGCGACAGGGACACGCGGAGGAGCGGGTGGTGCTCGCCTGCGGAGAGGGAGCGCTGGTGCATGTGGTGGCCGAGCGCATCGCCCCGCTGCTGCGGGAGCGGAGCGGCGTGCTCTCCTTCCTCGTGG
>JBKGHK010000036.1:0-28399 GCA_046520375.1 Pyxidicoccus sp. 3LFB2 | reverse complement strand
GTGGCGAAGCCCGGCTGAGTCAGTCGCGCGCCATCTGCGCAATCCACTGGCGCAGCAGCGCCACCGCGTCCACCGTGCCCCGCCCCGGCGGCCCCCTCCCCCGCCGGGGCGCGGCCCGGGCCTACAAGCAGGCGCCGGCGTAGATGGGGCTGTTGCAGATGGCCTCGTACACGGCCACGTTGCAGGTGTCGGGCCCCGGGATGACGTTGCAGAGGGTGCCCATGGCATAGGTGCCGCAGTTGAACTGGAGGCGCTGGCCGTAGCGGTAGAGGACTCCCACGGGGACGATGTAGCTGGTGCCGTTCGCCAGGCAGATGTCCTGCGTGCCCATCAGGTCCACGGTGTAGATTTCATTCGGGTTGAAGCTGCGGCACTCCACCGTGCACCCGGTGAAGACCGGGGGCGGCAGGAAGCCATACATGAACGTGGTGGGCTGCCCGGTGATGGCACCGAAGGTGCCGACCGGCGCGCCCGTGGCGCTCAGCGGATTGCCCGTGCCATTCCAGTTGCCCTGCCCCAGCGAGTACGTGCCCACGCCCACGGTGTTCAGCGCGTTGAGCGCGGCCCCCTGGTTGGCCGCGGCGCCGTAGTACGTGCGGAAGGAGCGCACGGTGCCCGGGGCCAGTGCGCCCAGCTGGAAGTCGAAGTGCGCGCCCAGGTCTGCCGGGCCCAGGTCCGTGAAGGTGGGGATGCCGGTGGGCAGCGTCGGGTGGACGGCCAGCGGGTCCAACGGCGTGAAGCCGTCATTGCTCACGCGCAGCACGGACGGAGCCGTGGCACCGGCGAACGAGACGAACTCGGAGAAGGTGTTGGGCGCCACGTCGTAGTCGATGGCGCGCGTGTAGCGCAGGTCGCTCACCGGCACGGTGCCGATGTTCTCGATGAGGACGTCCACCTGGTAGAGCAGGTTCGTCGCGGGAGACGGCACGTACCGGTGTGTCACCCGGAACGTGTTGCCCACGCGCACCACCGACGTCGCCGACGTGGTGGAGGCGCTGAAGCTCTCCACGGTGACGTTGGCCGCGCCACAGCCCGCCGAGGTGAAGCCGGTGATGCCCAGGTCCGCGCTCGCGACACCCCAGCCCTCGCAGGGGGTGCCGGGGGCCGCGGCCTCCACGTTGGTGGGCAGGAAGCGCAGGCCCACCGCCGTGGTGCCGTTGGTGCCGCTGGACACCGTGCTGGTGGCACAGGGGACCGTCAGGTGCCCCGCGCTCGCCACGCCCAGCTGCACCGTCCCGTTGCTGATGACGCCCGGACAGGCAGGAGGCGGCGGAGGCGGAATGTAGGCCGCCGTGGCATCGACCGAGGCGCGCCGCAGGCCCTCCAGGTTGCGGGGGTGGATGGACGTGCCGGTCCTCTCCAGGGGGAAGACGGGCTCGCCCGCGAGGCTCGCGCCGCTCCAGGCAAGGGTTCCAGCGAGCAGGGTCAGCAGCTGCGAGTGAGACTTCAGGAACAGACGCATCGGGGCTCCAGGGGTGTGGCGACACAGCAGTGCACGCGGGTGCCCGTGCAATGCAGCGTGGATGCCATCCGCCCTGGGCCCGGAGCTCCGGGAGCACGCCTCGCGCGGAGGTCGCGCGGCGTAACGGCCGGTGTCACGGCCCGGGCCCGTTTGTGACGGCAGGCGCTACACCGACGTATCTCCGCGCGGAGGGGACACGGGGGCGTGGGCCCCTGTACCCGCATTTCATGTCAGAGCTGTTTTATATGACAGTCAGGCTCCGTGCGGACGAAGTGTCCCCACGGGCCGTGCGTGACGTCCCTCTTCGCTGGAACTGGAGCAAGCACATGTCGAAGACCTCTTCTCCCTCGCGCCCGCTGCGTGGCGCGCTCGCGGGCCTGGCCCTGGTGGCCCTGGCGCCCGCCACCGAAGCGGCTCCGAAGGCCCTGACGCCGCGCGCCGCGGTGGTGAAGCACACCGGACGCGAGCTGGCCGCGGGCACTCCCGTGGAGCGCCTGGTGGTGAAGTTCCACGAGGGCAGCCGCGTGCGCCTGCGTGAGGGGGCCCTGGTGGCCCTCATGTCCGAGCGCTCCTTCTCCGAGCGCAACCTGTTCTTCGGCCGCGGGCTGTCCGAGTCCCGGCTCACCGAGGACCTGCGCTCCGTGGAGGCCCTGCTGGAGCGCGTGCCGCGCACCCGGAGCGCGCAGCGGCTGCTCCAGGAGGAGGAAGCCACGCTGGAGGCGCGCAAGGCCTCGGGTGAGGCGCTGAGCGGTGAGCAGCTGGCGGACCTCAACCTGTACTTCCAGGTGCCGCTGCTGCCGGGCACCACCTCCGAGCGCGTGGCCGACGTGGTGGCCGCCCTCAACGCGCTGGATACCGTGGAGGTGGCCTACGCCGAGCCTCCCGTCGAGGACGCCACGGTGAACGCGGGCATGGACGCGGCGCTCAAGAGCCTGCTGGCCGCGGCCGACATCCCGCCCACCACGCCGCTGTATACGAACAACCAGGGCTACCTCAACGCGGCCCCGGGTGGCATCGACGCGAAGTACGGGTGGACGGTGGGCGGCGGCACCGGCACGGGCGTGCGCATCGTCGACGTGGAGACGGGCTGGAACCGGACCCACGAGGACATGCCCGCCCTCTTCTACGTGGGCAACCCGGGCGACGTGAGAGACCACGGCACCGCCGTGCTCGGCGAGCTGGTGGCGGTGAACAATGCCTACGGCATGAAGGGCATCGCCTATGGCGCCCAGATGGGCGTCGAGTCCCACATGACGCAGGGCCTGACGACGGCCCTCTCCAAGGCCGTCACGGCGGCGGGCCGGGGCGGCATCGTGCTCGTCGAGGTCCACCGCCAGGGCCCCAATGACGGCACGGCGTGCACCTGCAACACCAGCCAGTGCAACTACATCGCCGTGGAGTACTGGCAGGCCGACTACGACGTCATCCGCAACGCCACCGCCAACGGCGTCATCGTCGTGGAGGCGGCCGGCAACGGCAGCGCCAACCTGGATGCCGCGGCCTACGGCGGCCTCTTCAACCGCGCCACGCGCGACTCGGGGGCCATCATCGTCGGCGCGAGCACCGCCACCACGCGCGCGCCCATGTGCTGGACGAACTTCGGCAGCCGCGTGGACGTCCATGGCTGGGGCGAGCGCGTGGCCTCGCTGGGCTACGGCGACCTGTTCGGCGCTACCGTTGGCGTCGACCAGTACTACACCGCCACCTTCAGCGGCACCTCCAGCGCTTCGCCCATCGTCACCGGAGCGGCCGCCAGCGCGCAGGGCGTGGCGCGTGCCAATGGCAGGCTCCTGACGTCCGTGCAGATGCGCGGCCTGCTGCGCAACAACGGCACCGCCCAGGCCACCGACACCCGGCAGATTGGCCCCCTGCCCGACCTGCGCAAGGCGCTGCCCAAGGTCATCGCCGGCACCTACTGACGGCCGCTGCCCTGCGCAGAGCCTGGAGCCGCGAGAGTCGCTCTCTCGCGGCTCCAGGCCCGGTGGACGGCTCAGCCGCGCGAGCGTCGGCGCGAGTGGAGGACGGTGAGGCCCATCCACATGCCGAGCAGGAACAGCGGAGAACCGCCGCTGCCCGCGCCGCAGCCACACCCCGAGCCCTCATCGCTCTCCGAGGGCGGTGGAGGGCTGGTGCCGGAACCCGCGTCCGGCACCTGGGTCCCCGCGTCGCTGTCGCCCGGCGTGCTCCCCGCGTCGCCGGTGGAGGTGCCGGCATCCGCGTCTCCCGTGCCCGCGTCGCTGTTGCCGGAGCCCGCGTCTGTATCGCCCGAGCCCGCGTCGCTGTTGCCGGAGCCCGCGTCGGGCGTCCCGGCGGGCCTCACGACCTGCGCCAGCATGGCGGACGCGCCCGGCTCGAAGCGCGTGTTGCCCGAGTACGTCACGGTGAGGCCACGCTCTCCCTCCGCCAGGCTCGAGGTGCTGTACGTCGCCACACCCTGCGAGTCGACGGGCACGGTCGACAGCGGAGTCGTGCCGTCCAGGAACGTGACGCTGCCTCCCGGCCTGCCCGTCGCGGGCGGCGCCGCGGAGACCTGCGCGGTGAGGGTGACGGCCTCTCCCCTGTCAGAGGGATTCCGCGAGGAGGCCAGCGACACCTGCGACGGGCCGCGCAGCACCGTGAAGGTGGCCCGGTCCGAGTCGCTCGGGCCGAAGACACCGCCGCCTCTGTAGCGGGCGGACACCGAGTACCGTCCAGGGATGAGCCGCGGAGCGCGAGTGGTAGCACGGCCTTCCGCGTCGAGCAGCCCCAGGTCACTGCCCTCGGGGACGTCCTCGTCGTCACGGTATTCGAGACCGAATGTCCCCGACGGCGTCTGGTCGACGGCAGCGGCGACGGGGCGCACCTCCACTTGGATGTCCACCGGCTGGCCGTAGACGCTCGTGGGCGGAGACGCCGTGACGACCGTCCGAGACTCCGCGAAGGTGACGCGCTGCCAGGACTCCAGCGACTGCTGCGGGAGGTAATGCGCATCGCCCGAGTAGTCCGCCCTCACCTCATACCTGCCGATGGGCAGCCCCGTCACCACGAGGCTGGCATTGCCCTGGTCGTCCAGCGGCGCGGTTCCCAGCACCTGCCTCGTGCCCTCCGCCACCACCACGAACTCCACCGTGCCCGTGGCCGTCACCCCCGGCGCGTCGCGACGCCGCACCTCGGCGCGGAAGGTCATGGGCAGCCCCAGGGGCACCTCGTCGTCGTCCACGCCAAAAAGGACATCCACACTCGCCCGGGTGACGGTGTGCTGGACCTCGGCGGAGGAGGACGCGAACACGGTATTCGGGATGAACAGGGCGAACAGCCGGAGCTCCCCCACCGGCAGGGCCGCCGTTGTCAGTGTGGCGTACCTGTTCTCGACGAGCGGCACGGTGCCCAGGAGGGTGTCGCCGTGCAGAAAGACGACCTCCCCCTGTGGAAGCCCATCGCGGTCTGGATTCACCGCGCGCACCTCGGCGCTGAGCAGGACCCCGTTCCCGTGGGTGCTGCTGCCCGACGGAGCCACCCTCATCGTGGTCACGCTCGGATAGCCTGCTTGGAAGTGTAGCGGAGCCGATTGGCTCGGCATGTACGTGCCGCTGTACTCGGCGGTGAGGTCGTACGTTCCCCATGGGAAGCCGGCGGGCACCGTCAGCGTGGCCGTACCGTCCGGGCCCACAGGGGCAGTGCCCAGCTCCTCGTCATCCACCTTGAACGCCACCGTGCCGGTCGCGACGGCGGTGCCCTCGGTCACTGCCACGGTGGCGGTGAGCGTCACGGATTCACCCGGGCGCGCGGGGTTGGCGGAGACAGCGAGCGTGGTGGTGGTCGGCGCGGCGACCTGGATGCGGAGCCGGTGGCTCAAGGGGTTGTAGCGGAAGAAGAGCTGCTGACCGGGCGCGGGCACGGTGAACGAGATGTTGTCCCCGTTGAACACACCATCCGCGCCGTAGTTCTCATCCCAGCTCTCGTGGTGGGCGACCTTCAGCGCATAGGTGCCCTCGGGGAGCGAGGGGATGACGAGGTCGTGCATGCCGTCCCCGTCGACGTCCTTGAGCCAGGTGAGCATGCACGCCGGAGCCCAGTCACCCGGGCAGCCCAGCTCGGACTGCATCGAGCCCGCGAGCACGGCGATGGCCGTGTTCGACGAGCTGGTGACCCAGTGCGAGACGGGGTCGTAGAAGAACTTCACCCCAACCGCCTCCGTGTGGCTGAAGGCGAGGTTGGCGCCATCGCGCTGGGCGTAGGCTCCGTAGTTCTCCTCCCAGGAGTCGTTGAGGGCGACCTTGAACTCCTGGGAACCGCCCGGGACGGTGAAGAGCTTGCGCCAGACGCCGTCCACCGGGTCCCGCTCCAGGTGCGTGGTGGCGCAGGCGGGCTCCCAGTCACCCGCACAGCCCAGCTCGGACTGGAAGGTGCCGACAACGGTGACAGCGCTGGGCAGGGCCTGCGCGTGGGCGCTGACGCACAGCAGCGTGAGCAGCAGGGCGCACGCCCGGAGACAGCCCGAAGCAGGGCGACGGAATCGATGCATGGAGGCTCCCCCTCAAAGAAAGACGCGGAGATGCCACACGTCTACCGTAGCTACCCCACCGGATTCGATGGTGCGCGGATGACCCGGGTGCGGGCGCGGACAGGGCACCCGCCGCCTGGGCCGTCAGCGGCCCGGGCGAATCCACCTGACGGCGAGCCAGGTGGCTCCCAGGCCTGACGGGATGAAGAGCGGCGAGAACCCGGCCGCCATCCCCAGCGCCTTGACGACCGACTCGGCATGGAGGCCCCCCAGGAACACGATGCCGGTGAGGACGTAGATGAGGACCATCGCGAGCTGCGCCCGCCACACCCTCCCGGGCTGGTATGCGCCGGTGGCCACGACCGCCGCTCCCACCAGGGCCCCCGCGGGCACCGCGCAGACCGCGACCATGGGGAGCAGGGCGTCCACCAGGGAGAGGCCCTGGAAGTAGAACAGCGCGAACAGCGGCCCGACGATGACCGTGTACAGCATCCCCAGTGCCGCGCCCTTGACCATCCCCAACCCGATGAACATGCGTCCTCCTGTGTGAGCGGAAGGATGGACCTGGACGCCTGCGCCGCGGGGCCCGGGACGCTGAACGGCGCATTCCCGCGGGTGAACGGTCGGAGGAGAGGGCCCTGCACGCCTGTGATAGGCCGAGGCATGGCCTCCGCTCGCGCACCGTGGCTGCTGCTCGCACCTGTCCCCGCAGTGCTGCTGGGGGCCGCCGTGGCGGATGCAGGCGGCGTCCCCGTGACGGCGTTCCTGCCCAATGTCGTGGGGCTCGTGCTGGGAGGCGTGGGTGGCTTCGCATTCTCTCGCATGTCGCCCGCCACGCAGGAGCGTGTGATTGCCTGGATGGCCGCCGTCGCTGGCGTGGCGCTCGCGGCGACGCTGGGGTTCAGGGGGATTGAAGGGGTGCACCGCTGGGTTCCGCTCGGGCCCCTGCGCCTGAATGCGTCCGCGAGCTTCCTGCCGTGGATTCTGGGCGCGCTGGGGGCTGCGAGTCCGAAGGCTCGCGCGATGGCGGTCGCGCTCGTGCTGGGCGCGCAGGTCCTTCACGTGGCACAGCCCGATGCGGGACAGGCCACCGCGCTCGCGGTCGGGGGTGGTGGCCATGCTCGCGGGGGGCACGGTGCTTCGCGGGTGGGCGCGCATCGCCGTGGGCGTGACAGTCGCCCTCCTCGCCGGAGGCGCCTGGCTGCGAGTGGACCCACTGGCGCCCGTCGACCATGTGGAGCGCATCCACATGCTCGCATTCTCACGGGGCGTGCCGTGGGTGGTGGCGGCCCTCGTCGCGGGCGCGCTGCTGCTCGCGCCGATGGTGATGGCCGCCAGGAGCGCGCAAGGTGCGAGCGCGAGGCTGGCCCTGAGCCTTGCCCTCTACTTCGGTGCGACCATCGCCGTGACCTTCCTGGGGAACTTTCCCGTTCCGGTGATGGGGGCGGGCGCCGGACCCGTGTTGGGGTGGTTCGCGGCGGCGGTCCTCACATCGTGCAACCACTGCGACAGCGTCGGCTGCGAGCCCCCCACCTGGCGGGCCAGTGCCGCGGCGCCTACCGCGCCCGGGCCCTCCGCTTCACCATCTGCGCCTTGAATGCATCCGTGTACGGCACCGCGTCCTGCCTGCTCTCGCCCCCAGGGCGTCGTCAGCTCGGCACGTCAGCCGAGGCGACAAGTTCCCTGTCACAGGGAGGGCACGCCATTTCTCACCATCCCCGCGACATGCGCTCCACCAGATCCTTACGCGATAGCACCTCGGAACACTTCTCCCAGCGTTCGCTCGATGGATTGACCGTGTCGTTGCAACGCAGATCGAAGGCGTTGGCCTGCCGCCTCTTATCAATCCGCTCGCTCAACCGCTCGTCAAGGCTCTCAATGTCGTCGATCCACTCGTCGTCGATGACGTCGGGCAGCGATCCGAAGAGGTCATAACGGTCCTTCATTCGCGCCGAGAGCCGCTCGTAGACCCTCTCGTCGAGAGTGCCATGGTAAACGAGATTGAGCATGTCCACGCTGGACCTCGATTGACCGAACCGCTTAATGCGCCCAATCCGCTGTTCCAGTCGCGATGGATTCCATGGCAGATCCACGTTTATCAGCGTGCCAAGCGTCTGAAGATTTAGCCCTTCGCACGCCGCGTCGGTTGCCACCACCAGCCGCAGCTCCCGCTTTCTCACCGCGTCCTTGATCGCGTCACGCTCCACCCTTACCCAATCGCCATCCCTCAAGATGCCGCTCCGATCCGCGCCCGCATACAGCGCCACCGGCTCTTCATCGAAGCTCTTCGTCAGGCTCTCCGCCACCCACCGAGCCGTATCGTAGTACTGACTAAAGACGATGCACCCGAGATGCAGCCAGCCCTTCTCCCGTAAGTGCCAACGTACCGCTGCGAGTTTCGGATCCTCCGGCCGCTCGCGCAGGTGCTCCACCACGGTCTCAAGCGCTTCCTTCTCCTTCTCGGTGAGATGGGAGAGCGCTGGCACGTCCTCCAACTCCTCGCCGTCCTCCAGCGTCCCGCGCGCGAGCAATTTCTCCGCCGTCGACAGCCCGCTGGCAAGACTCGAACATATCCGTTGTAGCATCAGGCTCTTGAGGAAGCCCGTCGAATTTGTCCGCTGCCCAACCAGCCGGCAGAACTCCGCCGCCGCCGCATAGGCCTTGTCGATGGGCATCGTCGTCTGCAATCCCTGCCCGTCAAAGAATGCCGCCGTCGTCCACTCATTCGGATGGATGTCCACCGCGATCCGCGGCAGCAGGCCGCGCGCCTCAAGCGTCGTCCGCTTGCGCAGCACCGTGTGCCGCACCACTGGGTTGTGACGCTGGAAGAACTCAAGCCCCATGGACGGCTCGCTTACCCGCTCAAGCAGGATTTGGCGCGTGTCATCAGTCAGGTCTACGGCCGACTTGCTCGTGAAGTGCTTGTCGTCGCCGATGCTGAGGTCGCTGCGCACGTAGTCGAAGAGGTTGTCCTCTCTGCGTGGTGGCAGCGGGTTGCGAATGAGGTTCCATGCCTCGGCCTCATCGTCCAAGCACTTCTTGCCGGTCATCAATCCGAGCACTCGCTCCGGATCTCGCCAAATACTGTTCGACGGCCGGCCCAGCACAAAATCCGCCGACTGATTAAGTATCTCAAACAGATCCCACAACTCCTTCACGTCGGTCTGAACCGGGGTTGCAGTGCCGAGCAGCACGTTCTTCGACCGTTGAGCCGCCTTCAGCATGAAAGCAAGTAAGTTGTTCGGCTCGCCAGCGTTCGAGCCAAAGCCGCTTGAACGCCGCGCCCGGTGCGCCTCGTCGAGCACCAGTGTCCCGTAGTTCCGCTCAAGCAGGTGCGCGCACTCGTCGGCCCCATGAAATACTAGGCCGGTGGAGACGATTCCGATTTGATATGGGCACCTCGCCACGTCTGCGGCGCCGTTCGTGCGGATGTGGTGGCCCGTGTGATCGAGCCAAGTGTCCTTATTGGTCCACACTGCCGAGGGCACGCCCAACTTGTCCCAGAACTCAACTTGCCACTGCAGCGTGAGCGTTGCCGGGCAAAGAATGAGTGCCGGTCCGTCGCCTAGGAGACTTGAGAGAAGCGCGGCGCTCGCGAGCGAGAGCGTCTTTCCGACGCCCACTTCGTCGGCCAGCAGCATGCGCGCCTTGCCATAGGTGTTGCGATGCTCAAGGAACATGCCTACGAACGCCTGCTGCCATGGCATGAGCGCTTCGCCGCGCCTATAAATCGGCGATTCGGCCATGGCTGCGGCGGGTAGCCTCTCCGGTGGGCAGTCCTCGGGAGCGCGAAACTCCACGCGGTGGGCGCAGCGCTCTACTTCGTCTATGATAGCCTGCGAAAGCGGGACGCCCTGACCCCATAGGTACTCGAACTCCTCCTCAACCCAAGTACAGGCGTCCTTTGACTCGTCGGACCAGAGAAGCTCGTAGTGCTCCTTCCAGCCCTCGCGCGTTTCGTTGTTGCTGCCCATGAACGCCGTACGAGCGCCATTATGCTGTTCGACGAGCCCCGCTTTTCCATGGAGGAAAGCGTGTGTCTGCCGGCTCACCACGCGGATCTTTAGGTTTCCACGCACCAGTAGGCTGTGAAGCTTCCTGTATCGGTCGCGGCCGAGAATGCTGTCGGCCTCGGGCGGCCGTTCGTTCCACTTCTCCTTGAGCGCCATGGCGCGTTCATGCTCGCTGCGGGCCGCGCTGATGTCTCGCGGATCGAGATCGCTGTTGCAGACGATGCGGATCTCGTCGATGCCCTCCAGTTCCTCATGGATAAGTTCGAAGAGCGAGCTTCGGAAGTAGCCTGCGATCCGAAGGTACCGCTTCGCGCCGCGGAGCTTCTCGCGGAGGAAGAGGTGGTCAAGTCGGCCCTGGCGCGACGAGAAGCGATGGATCATCCACCCACCCGTTCGTTGCGGATTAGTCCATCGAGGACGCGCGCTGCGGAGGCCTCCTCGGGCCTTCGCTGCTCGAGCTTCGCTGCGAGAAAGGAGGCGAGGCCGACGACAATAGGCCGCTTGTCGAACCAACCCGGGACGTGGTCGCGCAAGTGGCTAATTACTTCGTCCGGTTCCACATCCTTCTGAAGTTCGTAAAGCGCATAGAGGACGGCACGAAGGGGGGAGCTTGCAAATTCGGAGCCCTGAAACTCGGAACGCTTGAAGTCAGTCGCGGACTTGAGTGCGGCCTCGTTAGGTCTGACGCTGGCCATTAGCGACATCCAACTCGCAACACGGAAGGCCTTGGCGAAGTTTTGGTAATTATCGAGCTTCTTGCCGCCAGCGGCCTCGACGTCGAGCATCCGCAAGTAAAATCGCTCACTGCCCAAGAGCTTCTCCCAGAGCTTTGGGTCGAGCCCCTCAGGGACGAGGTGCTCGTTAGCGATGGTTACAGCGAAGCCGATCAACTCGTCGACTAACGTCTGCACGCCCTTCACGCTCGGCCGGAGCGCTTCGCGGGTCATATCGGTCGCATCGATGTGGGTGTACGAAGTGAGGACACGGAGAGCGGCGGCGTAGCCAGCCATCTGCAAGTCGGCGTCTTCGTAGAGGTTTTCGGATCGACCGTGTCCGCGGATGGTCTGGTTGAGGCCGACCATCGTCTCAATCTGCCTCGCAACCTCGTCGCGGATTTCAAGGGCGAGTTCGTCTTTGTAGGCTTTGTCACTGCCCAACCGCTTGCGAAGGATGAGGACAACAGTCCCCTGGACGTAGCCGCCCTTCTTCAGCTCGGAGGTGGTCTCGGTGGCGATATACCAAGCGGCGGTAACCTTGAGTCCTGCGCCCCAGAAAATGCCCGCCATGTCGCCCCAGACAGCCGCGTCTCGATGGGTAAACATGACGATTTGAAGGCCGTTGTCCGGCATCTTCTCGGCCATTGCCGCGTAAGCCTTTATCATTGCCTGGCGGAAGTCGTCTCCCTCTCCCTTGATTGCAAGGTCGCGACGACTGTCCCAAACCCACTCACGGAACGGCTCTGGCGGAGCTTTCCGCAGCCACGCAATAAAGTACTCAGTGATCTCGTGGTAACTGACCGCGTCCGCATAAGGAGGATCGGCAATGAACAGGTCGGACACCTCCTCAATCGCATCGCAGGCACTCGTTTTTATCTGAGTGTTCCCGGCAAGCTTGGCTGCTCCTTCAAAACGACTAGTAAATGTGTCCGAAAGCGAGGCAAACGAGCGTGCCGCATAATTAGCAAGCGTATTGAGCGCCTGATTATAGAACACTTGCTCTGGGTAATCGCCGGCCGGCGCGACGCCTGCCTTTCCCGCATGACCAACGCGCCATCTTGACAATTTCGAGCCACGATCGAGCGCATTGCAGAACACTGTTGCCATGGCGGCCTGCGTGACAGGCGAGGGAAGCGCATTGATCGCACGCCTCGCGAGCGCATAGGCATGCAGGTGCCGCGGCGTGAACAAGTGATGCCAGTGCGTCCAGCCTCGCGTGCGAACCGGCTCATCGGTCTTGTCGCCCGGATCGATAGCCATCTCGGGAACCAGTCCTTCGGCTTGCCAATTTGCGAGGTTGGTCTTAACCAGCCTATTGACCTCCGCCTCACGCTCATGATCTCTCGGCGTGACCGACGCGAAGAACGTTGACGCGTCCTTGCGGGTCCACTGGATGCAGTAGAGCCGCTCCTGAAAGATGTCGCTAGGCATTGGGCCGATGTCGCTCTTATCCCATCGACGTAAATCGTTGACCGTACCCCCATCGACGCGGCGGTCTCCGCGCAGCGTGCTTAGCGGCGTGCGATGGGTTTTGCCGTTCAGCTCATAAACGAGGTCGCCCTGCTGGGCCGTGCCCACGCTTGCCTTCTGTAGTTGCCGATCCGAAACCCCACTGACTATCTCGATCTCGAAGCGCTTCGTCTTCTCGTCGGCTATGAGCTTGGCGATGCACCGTTTGTTCTTGCTAATCACCCAAGACGGTGCGAGCGGAACCATCCATCCAGTCTCGGGACACCTCACCTCAAGGCAATAGAGGTACGCTTTGGCGCGGTTTCCTGCCTCGTCATGCTCGATTCCGAGACTAGTGATCTCGGCATCTACAGCGGCGACGACTTTCTCCTGGGCGCTGGCGATTTCCTTCCGGAGCAGCTCGTCGGCGCCAATGATGTTGAAGGCGCCCCAAGTCAACATGCAAGCGATGGGGTTGAGGTCGGAGGCGTAAGCATCGCATCCGATGCGCGCGGCCTCGAATGGTATCGAGCCACCGCCGGAAAAAGTGTCCGCCACGCGCGGACGGCGCCCAAACCGAAGGATGCCGAGCTGTTCCACCAACTCGACGTGGCTCTTCGCGCATGTGCAAAGGTGCGCGTTTACGCGGTCCCAGATGCCGTCGTACACCGCATCGTCGAGTTCCTCGGGCCGAAGGGTCCGCCGGTTGAGTCGCTCGGAGTAGGGCATCCTTGTGAGCACCTTGCCTAGCAGTGCGTGCTTCTCCTTGCCACGGACCTTCCACCCGCCCGTGCCATCGAGTAACTCGTCCGCGAGCGCACCGCCCCACTTCGCCACATCCTCCTTGCTTACGCTCTTGAGCCGCGCCTCGAACGCTGCGTCGTCCATCGCCATCAGCAGTTCGAAAATTTCCAGGTCCTTCTCGGGGTCGTCGGTGGCCGGAAGCAGGCTCCCGAGTACGCAGGCGCGCACCAGCACCAACGGCTTACGGCCCTTCCAGTAGCTGCCCAATGCCGTAAGCGTCTGACCCGCCCCCGCTTTCCGCTCGGTCTGTGCCTCGATGGAGACTTTCTGCGCTGGAAATGCGCGTTCGATGAGCGCCGGGCGATCTTTCCAGGCGAACGGTACGATGGCCGAGGCGTTAGCTTCGCTCTTGCGCGCGAAGTCCTCCCCGAGACGGCTTCCGGCTCCCCTCGTAGCGACTCCACTCATCTCGACTCCCTTTACTTGTCGTTGGATATGTCTTCGAGCGTGCGGCCCGCGTCGGCCTTAGCTTCGGTTGCCGCAACTTTTGTGGATGCCGGAATGACAGCATCACTTGGCAGGCTCGCTGCTTCGGAGATAGGCCTGTCTCCGCCCGCGTCGAAGAGGCCCATCGACTCCTGCTTCGGCTTGCGGCCATGCCGTCTCGGCCGAACGACTAGCGGACTGGCGTGGACAGGGTTCTCGGTGAGCGCGTAGCGCAGCGCCTTGCGCCAACCAATGTTGCCATCGTCAATACCGCCGCTGGCCGCTGCGGTCATGGTGAACAGCCACCAGCGCTCCTCGGGCTTGAGCCCGACCCAGTTGGTTAGGGCAACTGGCACCATCTCCTCGGGGGCCTTTTCGATGGCCCACGCCAGGACGCACAGCTCCTTGCCTAGCACGCGCTCAATTCGGTTCTCCCCCACCGACCAGCGGCTCTGCGGAAGCCCTTTTTCCTTGAGCCGCTCGTTGAAGACCTTGCGCACCGTGTCGGCGATTAGCGTCCACTTTGGACGTTCGAGTTCCACGCGATCTAGAGTCTCGGGCTGAGCGTTCGACAGTGCAGCGATGCCGAAGTGTTCAACCAGCAGCACCGGCGTGTGACTGCCGCGCGGAATCTCTACCGCTAGGTAGTCCGGATCGACGATGTCCGGGCTTCCAAACCCGATGGTGCCGGGCTTCCGGGTCATGCCTGCTCAACCTCGTTCGGACCGATCTGCAGCCCCAGCTCTTTCACAAATCCGTCGAGATCGTGTCCTGCCTCGAACGCTACGCCCCTGAACGAAAGCCGCACGTCGGCGGTATCGCTCCCTAGTGCGGTCCGCAGCGCCTTGACAAGTGCCTCGATCTGATCTGCACCGAGGCTCGCCTCGCTGCCAAACCGCAGGGTGGCGGTCTGCGCGCCGCCACCGACCTCAATCATCGCCTCGCTAACCTTCGATCGGGCGTCGCGCACTGACTTGAGCGTCTTAAACGTCTCGGACGTGTCTTGGGACGCGACCTTCTTTTTAAGCTTCGCCGGCTTGTTCGGCACCACCACGACGCCGGTGTTTCCAGCTCTGGGCAGCGTGAAGTTTCGCTTTACAGACACGCCGTTGTCCTCTGCGTAGCAGAAGATGGTCGTTTCCGCCGCGCTGACCTCGATCGGCTTCGAGTAAAGCGTGCCTTCAGCCGGATTGGCTCCCGTGAGCGTGTACCTGATGGTGCCGCGCGGGACGACTCTCAGTTCGACTACCCGGCTGCCCGCGCCTTCGCGCGGCTGATAGGTAATCGTCAACTTGTTGGACCAGGGCTCCGCCGAGCCGGTCTCATGTTCCTTCGTGGGATCGACCGCAAGGAAGTATAGCTGCGTGGCGTCTGACTTCAGGCGGGGCTCCGTCAGGCGCGTGCTGGTCGGAGAGACCGCCGGCGAGGTGTCGTAAAAGATCTGAGGTGCCTTTCCAGCATGGATTGCTGTCACCTCTAGCTCGGCCATGCCTGTCTCCTCGTCGTAGCCGCGCTCAATGATGCTGACAGAGGTCTTCGGCTGCTCGAATGGGCCTCTCTCGATGTAGCCGTCCTCGGTATATCGCCAGCGTCCCTGCTCCTCGGCCAGCTTACGAAGGGCATCCATTCCGTTTGCGCCCGGCAACCAAGTCCAGCGCGGATTGCCGAGCGCACGTTTCTTCACGTCGTTCCACGGTAGCCGCTTCTGGCTCTCTGGCCAGAGCAGGTCTTCGGCCTTCTGGAAGTGCGCCTGCGGATCCTTCTCGATGGATAGGACGAGCTTGCTCACCCCGGTGCCCGAGAGCGCCTTCTCAATCTGCTCCTCACCTTCAAACTTGTTGGCCTCGAATTGCATGGCTAGCCGCGCGTGCGCAAGGCCATTCTTGGTTGGGTAGTAGATCCGGTTGAAGAGTGCGACCACCGTGGAGTTGAAGTCCTTTTCGGCCGCGATTGCCTTCTCCTCTAGGTCGCTGTGGTGCGGCGAAGCCTGAGGCAACTCTTTCTGCAGCTTGGCGATGGCATAGATGCTGCGAGTCTTCTCTTCAAGGTTGGTGATGTCGGACCCATCACCAGTGAGAATGCACATGTTGTTCTTCTCGACCACCCCGTCGAAGAAGTTCTTTGCCGCCTCGGGTGGGTTCCTCGAATCGGGGCTGAGGATGAGCAGCACGCGCGGGCCATTCAGTTTCACCTCGTCGATAACCGGCAGTGCCTTCACCTCTTGATAGGCGAGCCGGTTCCGCGCCGCGAAGATTGCTTCGAGGCGCCTTCGCATCTCCAGATCGACCTTAGGTTGCGGCGCGCGCTCGGCCTCAGTCGAGAGCCGCTTGGTGAGGTTCTCGTTGCTGGAGAAATAGAAGGCGTCACTGGCGTCGCGGTGCAGATACCAAGCTTCGCGCCTAAGGTGATCGAACGCCTCCGAGAACTCGTGGACTTGTCGGTTGGGCGCGATGAGGTACTCAAGCAACCGCTGCAGGGTCAGGCCCTTGACCGCATCGACCGCCGAGGAGAGCGACGCGGCAAGCAGCAGGGTCGCAACCTGGGTCGCGCCGTCGTTCTGCGAGGTGGCGTCGATTGTCTCCGCGTGGGCCGCGCCTCCTGAAGCGATGTCGGTCGCGATGGCTCCGCGCAGATCATTAATCCGTACGATTTCGTCACGCACATCCGGGTCGTTGAGGTCGAGGTGCTGCAGGCCGATTAGATGGACGTCGTTTGCCTTGCGGTTCCAGACCGACTGGATCATTCGCGAAACGAACTGCATCAGTCCGCGGGTCTGGCGGTAGCTCTCGTTGTTTCTGAACAGCGCGACGATGTTCTTGATGGATGGGTGGAAAGGGTAGGAGCCGCGGATCTCATCGGCGAGCTGCTCGGTGCTCTTAGCGATCGACTTGGACTTCTCGGCCTCGCCGATAGCCTTTGCATAGGCTTGCACCACATCCTCGATGTCCTTTTCGGTCGGCAGCTCGCTAAACAGGCGCTTCTTGAGGATTTGGTAGACCTCGTCGCCACCGAGTTCGACCGGAGTAATCGGCCGGGCTTGGCGCTTAGCTTCCTGCTGCACGTTGCGGATTGTCTTGTGCAGTTCTGTGGAGGCCTTCTCGTAGCTGCTGCTGAGATTTGATACGACGACGCAGAGCTTCTTTAGCTTGAGAGCAGCGGAGAACAGGTTTGAAAGCGCAGCGGTGGTGACATTTGCGAGGGTGCCGCCGCCGACGGGCCTGGTGAGCGCGTATTCAAAGTAGGGGGGCAGCTCGTCGAGAAGGATAAGGGTCGGCTCGTCGCCAATGAGCTTGATCCAAGCGTCCTCGTCGGGAGCATCGGCGCCGTGCTGCCAGTATTTGCGGAAGTCGTCGGGTTTGCCGAGCTGAGCAGCGATCTCGCCCCATAGGAAATGCTCGGGGTACTTACGGCCGGTGACGGCGGCGAGGCGCGCGGACTTGAAGGGTGCAGCCCGAGCAAGCTCGGGGACCACTTTGTTGCGCAGAGGCTCGTGCTTGGCGAGGAGGCCGAAGGCGACCATCGTGTGGGTCTTGCCGCCGCCCATCGCCTGGGTCAGCTCGAAGACGGCCTGTTCGGACTTCCCGGCAAGTCGCTTCAGCCCCTGCTCGAAGAGCTGATGCATTCCGCGGGTGACGTAGTTCTTGGCATAGAAGGCCGAGCCATCGGAGGCATCCACGATGAGCTGGGCAAGATCCTCGATCTGCTCGCCCATCGCCGAGTTGAAGGCCATCTCGTGAGGCTTGCAGGCGTCCTTGACCGTTTTCAGCATGCGGGCTCCGTTAAGGGCTCAAATCGCCGACCCTGGTCCGGCGAAGCAAGGCGGGCCAGGATTTGCCACGGGTCTCCGGCGATCTGAAGCCGATTGTTCGGGACAGCGACTAAGAGCGGCGATCAAACCCAGCGGCAGGACTCGCTGTGCGGGTCAAGGATGACCAGTGGCCCTCAGAGAGTGCGTTGAAGAGCGGTGAACCAATAGCGGGGATGTGGTCGATGCGATCGGGCACATTGAGCGCATCTCTCGCTGCAGCCCCGGGCAGTTCTTCCTCAAATTTTGAGAGCCCACTCTATCGCCTGAACATTCGGTCAGTGAGAAGCTGACGCTTAAGGCAGCGGCTTCCCTACAACAGGCGGACGAGGCTGCCGAAGTGGCTGCCGCCAAGCACCTCGTAACGTGCAGTGAGGACGTCCGATGCGTCCAGCTTACACCATGGCACATTTCGGCACCCAGGATGTCGTACACGATCTTCATTTGCGGTTGGTGGGCGAGCAGGCGCAGCGCCAATGGGATGAGGTGTGACGTTGACCGCTTTTGCGGGTCGACTTCACACGTCATCCATCCCACGAGTGGAGATGAGCCGGTGCGCGGAGCCAGTCAGCGTTACCTCTTCCCGCTAAAGCGACGCCGGACACCTTGCGTGGCCTGGGCTTGGCGATAAAGGGGCTATCCGGCAGCAGGCCTCGCGTCTGACGGCGCACCAGCGAGGCGTGGTAACCCTGCTGTGCCATCAGGGGCTCGTGCGCGCCATCCTCGACGATGCGGCCGCCCTTCAGAACCAGAATGCGGTCCGAGTCCACCACCGAGCTCACTTGGTGGGCAATCACGAAGGCGGTGCGCCCCTTCACCGGGTTGTTGAGCGCATCCTGCACCCGCGACTTCAGCTCCGCGTCCAGCGTGCTCGTGGGCTCGTCCAGGATGAGGATGGGCGGGTTCTTCAGCAGCGAGCGCGCTATCGACACCCGCTGCCGCTTGCCTATGGACAGACGCGTGCTCCGTTTTCCCACCAACGCGTCGTAGCCCTGCGGCAGGTTCAGGATGAAGTCGTGCGCGTTGAAGCGCGTGCGCCCAGGTGAGCCACTTGGACACTGCGTTGACACCCTTGCGCAGCAGCCCCGAGCCCCCAGCACCACCGAACCCCACACCTGCTCGGCACCGAGCCCATCGAAATGTGTTTGAGGACCAACGGCTCCAGGGCGTCGAGCACACCGGCGACGAGCACCAACACGAGGGGGCCCGCTCCACCGTCCATCCCCGTGAGTACCCTTCCCCAACACTCAATCCAGAGCGTCCTGGCCGGGAGGTGGCCGCCCGGTCATGCTCGGCGCCCGGGAGGCTCTCCATGGACGTTCTCCGCGCGACCCCCGCCGAGCACTCGCTGCTGCGCAATCTCTACCCGCTCTACCTCCACGACTTGAGTGAGTTTGGTGTCGAGTACCGCCTCGACGAGCAGGGACACTGGCGGCCGGACTTCCTGCCGACCTGGCTCACCGGCGCGCCGGAGGTGCATCCCCTGCTGCTGCGCTTCGAGGAACGCACCGTGGGCTTCGCCTTCGTGGGACAGGCCCCCTTCCCGTACATGACACCGGGGCGCGACTTCCGGATGAGCGAGTTCTTCATCCTGCGCGGCGAGCGGCGCCGGGGGCTGGGCCGGCTCGCCGCCCGTGCCATCTTCGAGCGCTATCCCGGCATCTGGGAAGTCTCCCAGCTTCCCGCGAACCGCTCCGCCATCGCCTTCTGGCGGAGCGTCATTGGCGAGTACACCGGCGGCGACTTCGAGGACACGCGGGTGGACGACTCGCCAGCCCAGGTCTTCGACAGCCGCCGTCCGCCGGCCCTCACTCCGGCGCGATAGCGGAGGCAGCAGGTCCGCCTCCAATAGGACGGCGACAACGCACCGCGGGGCAGGCGGAACCGCGCCGTGCGCTGCTGAACGCGCGGAGTGCTCGGGAACGGATGCGGCCGCGGGCAGGTGCGTCCACGAGCCGACCGTCCCCACCGCCCTGCCCCGCGGAACGGCTACCCACCCTTGCCCACGGGCGAGACCTTCGCGCGCATGAAAGACTTCAAGGGCAGTCGGGTGGTCGTCCTCGGGGGCTCGGGCTTTCTCGGCTCCCATCTGTGTGAGCGGCTCCTCAGGGACGGAGCGGACGAGGTCATCAGCCTCGACAACCTCCTCACCGGCAACACGCGCAACCTCGCGGACGTCGCTCCGCTGGGGAAGCTCCGGGTGGTGCTCCACGACGTCACCGAGCCCCTGCGCGTGGAGGGGCCGGTGGACTGCGTCTTCAACCTCGCCTCGCCGGCCTCGCCCATCGACTTCGCGCGGCTGCCCATTGAAACGCTGCGGGTGGGCTCCGTCGGCACGGAGAACGGCCTGCGGCTGGCCCGCGCGAAGCGCTCCGTGTTCATCCAGGCCTCCACGTCCGAAATCTACGGCGACCCGCTCGTCCATCCCCAGCCGGAGGACTACTGGGGCAATGTGAATCCCGTGGGGCCTCGCTCCGCGTACGACGAGGCCAAGCGCTACGGCGAGGCGCTCGTCACCGCGTATGCGCGCATGCATGGCCTGCGCACGCGCATTGCCCGCATCTTCAACACCTACGGCCCGAAGATGCGGCTGGACGACGGCCGCGTGGTGCCCGCCTTCGTGGGCCAGGCGCTGCGCGGCGAGGACTTCACCGTGTCCGGTGACGGAACGCAGACGCGCTCGTTCTGCTACGCGACGGACCTCATCGACGGGCTGGTGCGGCTGGCCCTGTCCGAAGTCACCGAGCCGGTGAACCTGGGCAGCCCGAGGGAGCTGACGATTCTCCAGTTCGCCGAGGCCGTGCGGAACGTGCACGGCGGCGGCGGGCGCATCGTCTTCAAGCCCCTGCCCAGGGACGACCCGAAGCAGCGCAAGCCGGACATCACCCGCGCTCGGACGCTGCTGGGCTGGGAGCCTCAAGTGTCCCTGGAGGAGGGACTCGTGGAGACGTTCGCGTACTTCCGCAAGGTGGTGACGCCCCGCACGCCCATGCCTCGCGCGGACCCGGGCGCGGGCATGGAGGCGCGGTAGGGCCCTACCGCTTCGACTTCCCGCGAGGCTCGGCGGCGAGCAACTGGAGGACCTCCTCCGTCGCCGCCCCCGTCTTCCCAGGATGCATGTTGGTGTTGCTCAGGAAGATGACCGTCAACCCGCTCGACGGCGCGTGGCTCACCCGGCTCTTGTAGGGGCCGCTCGAGCCCGTGTTCCAGTCGATGACCTCGTCCCGGCCGCCCAGCTTCAGCGTCCTCACCCGGCCCCCATACGCGTAGCCCTCGTCCGCGACATACGGCGTCGTGAGCTTCTGGAGGGACGCCTTGGAGACGACCTTGCCGTCATGGATGGCGCGCGTCAGCGTGAGCAGGTCCGCGGCGGTGCCGTAGAGGCCTCCCGCGCAGGCCATGTACGTGGGCAGCGGCTCCGGGGAGCGCTGGGGCTCGGGCTTCACGGCCTTGTAGCCCATGGCCCCGCCGGGGATGGTGGAGAAGTCCCCCGAGAAGATGCCGGTGTCCTTCAGCTTCAGCGGGGCCAGCAGGCGCTGGACGTTCTCCTCGTAGGAGCGGCCCGAGGCGCTCTCGATGATGGCCCTCACCAATATCCAGTTGGAGTGGGAGTAGTCGAACCGGGCACCCGGCTCGAACAGGAGCTCACCGCTCGCATAGCGCTCCACCGCCGTGGCCACGGGCAGCTCCACCTTCGCGATGTCCTTGTTCGCGCGGTACGCGGCGACGATGTCGCTGGGGACGCCGCTGGTGTGCGACAGCAGGTGGTGCAGCGTCACCTTCGCGCCCACGTCCTTGCGGTACGCCGGCAGGTAGTCGGAGATGGGGCGGGTGAGCGACAGCTTCTTCTCGTCCACCAGCTTCAGCACCACCAGCGAGGCGACGTACTTGGAGATGGAGCCCAGCTGGTAGCGCGTCGTGAGCGCCGTGGGCGTGCCGGCCTCGAAGTCCGCGTGCCCGTACGCGCGGTGATGGAGGACTTCACCCTTCCTCGCCACCAGGATGACGCCGTTGAACTCGTTCTCCGTGACGAAGCGAGAGAGCGAGTCCTCCAGGCTGGCCGCCGACGCCTGGACGTTGACGAGGAGCACCGCCACCACGAGACACAGCGACCGGGACAGCTTCGAGAGCAACATCACACCTCCGAGGAGCCTACGCGCGGCCGGTCCTCTTGATTGCCTGAACACCGGCCACGTGTGTCAGCGATGCCCGGGCAGGGGAAGCCCTTCCCTTCGCGCCTGCCTGCCTGCACCGTCCCCCGGCCCGATTCGCGGCTTGACGGCGCGCCACCCGGTGGGCGCGAATGGGGCCTGCCCGCGATGCCGCCTCCCGTCCGACTCCTCCGTGCCTCGTCCCGGGCCCTCCTCGTCGGGGTGCTGGCCGCGTTGTTCCTCGCGCCGCTGGTGGTGATGTTCACCGGCTCGCTGCGCCCCCCGGGGCTGCCGCCGCCTCGCGGGGTGGAGCTGATTCCCCAGGGCGCGAGCCTGGCCGCGTACGCCGCCACCTTCCAGCTGGTGCCCTTCGCCCGCGCCCTCCTCAACTCCGTGCTGCTGGCCGTCTTCATGGTGCCGCTCAGCGTGCTCACCGCGTCCTGGGCGGGGCTGGCCCTGTCACAGTCCTCCGGGTGGCGCTGGCGGACGCTGGCCGGCACGGTGCTGCTGCTGGAGATGGTGCCCGGCACCGCCGTGTGGCTGACCCGCTTCGCCGTCTTCAAGGTGCTGGGCCTCACCGGGACGCCCGTGCCGCTGGTGGCCCCCGCGCTCATGGGCGGCAGCCCCCTCTTCGTCCTGCTCTACGCGGTGGCCTTCCGGCGCGTGCCCCCGGAGCTGTTCGAGGCCGCGCGGCTGGAGGGCGCCGGCCCCGTGCGGCTGTGGCGCTCCATTGCCCTGCCGCTGGTGCGCCCCACCACCGCCGCCGTGGCGCTGCTGGCCTTCGTGCTGTCGTGGAGCAACTTCATCGACCCGCTGCTGTACCTCAGCGGCGAGGACGCGCTCACCGCGCCCCTCGCGCTGCACGCGCTGGAGCTGCTCGGCTCCACGCAGTGGCCCGTGCTGCTCGCCGGTGCCGTCGTGGTCACGCTGCCCGCCGTCCTCGCCTTCCTGGGCGCGCAGCGCATGTTCCTGGGCGAGGAGAGGGGAAGCGGATGGCTCGGGCGATGAGGTGGACCGCGACGCTGGCCGTGGCGGGGCTGGCCCTGCTGGGCGGCTGCAAGCGCGAGGAGAAGACGGCCGAGGCGCCGAAGGGCAGCGCCACCGAGCCCGCCGAGGTGACGCTCCAGCTCTTCGGGGACCCGGCGGAGGTGGGCGGCTACCGCCAGCTCATCACCGCCTTCGAGGCGAAGCACCCCGACGTGAAGGTGCGCCTGGTCCCCATCGGCAAGCAGAAGGACCACATGGCGAAGCTCACCACCGCCTTCTCCGGTGGCACGCCGCCCGACCTGTTCCTCCTCAACTACCGCCGCTTCGGCCAGTTCGCCGCCAAGGGCGTGCTGGAGCCGCTCGGGGCCCGGCTGGAGAAGAGCGCCGTGCTGAAGGAGCGCGACCTCTACCCGCAGGCGGTGGAGGCCTTCCGCTTCAATGGCGCGCTGACGTGCATTCCGCAGAACGTCTCCAGCCTCGTCGTCTACTGGAACCGCGGCCTCTTCCAGCGGCTGGGCGTGCCCCCGCCGAAGCCGGGCTGGACGTGGGACGACTTCCGCGCGACGGCGCAGGCGCTCACCCGCGACGAGGACGGCGACGGGCGCGTGGACGTGCACGGGCTCGCCTTCGAGCCGACGCTGTCCCGGCTCGCGCCCTTCATCTGGCAGGCCGGCGGGGACGTGGTGAACGACGTCCATGACCCGCGCCACCTGGAGCTGCTCAACCCCACCTCCATGGAGGCGCTGCGCTACGTGCTGCGCCTGCAGCGCGTCTTCAAGGTGACGCCCACGCTGGAGGAGGCGAAGTCGGAGAACCACGAGGCCCGCTTCGCCGCGGGCCGGCTGGGCATGCACCTCAACAGCCGCCGGTTGGTGCCCACACTGCGCGACGTGCCCGGCCTGGACTGGGACGTGGCCCCCCTGCCCCGCCACCACCATACGGCCACCGTGCTCCACTCGGACGCCTACTGCATGTCCAAGGCGTCCAAGGCGAAGGACGCCGCCTTCCGCTTCGTCGAGTTCGCGCTGGGCCCCGTGGGCGCGGAGCTGGTGGCGCGCGGCGGGCGCACCGTGCCGTCGCTGCGCAGCGTGGCCGAGGGCCCCGCGTTCCTGGACCCGAACCAGCGCCCGGCCTCCGCTCGCGTCTTCCTGGACTCCATCCTCCACATCCGCCGGCTGCCCAACGTGGCGGTGTGGAACGAGGTGGAGACGCGCTCGGACGCCATCGTCGAGGAGTGGTTCTACACGGTGCCGCCCGGAGGCACGAAGCTGACGCCGGCGGACTCCAAGGACGTGCGGCCCGGCATGGAGGCCGGGGGCTCCATGCGCCGGCTGGTGCGCCAGCTGGACGAGGTCAACATGCTCGGCCAGGAGCTGAACGAGGCCGTGCAGGGCATCCTCGACTCGGCGCCTCCCGCGCACGGAGCCCCATGACGGCGGGCTGGCTCCGCGGCCGGGAGGCCATGGTGTGGCTGGCGGCGCCGTTCCTCGTGGCGGCGGCGCTGCTGGTGGGCCTGCCCGCGCTGCTCGCGCTGGGGCTGGCCTTCACCGACTACGACGCGCTGAGCGCCCCGCGCTTCGTGGGCGTAGCGCACTTCCTCCGGCTGTGGGACGACCCGCTCTTCTGGACGGCGCTGGGCAACTCGCTGCTCTTCGCCGCCATGGCGGTGCCCCTGCGCCTGGGGGTGGCCATGGGGCTGGCGCTGCTGCTGCACAAGGGCGGGCGCATGGCCCGCGCCGCGGTGTTCCTGCCCACGGTGGTGCCGGACATCGCCTACGCGCTGCTGTGGCTGTGGCTGCTCAACCCGCTCTATGGCCCGCTGGCGCTGGTGCTGAAGGCGGCGGGCGTGGCGGACGGCGGGTGGCTGCTCACGCCGTGGGGCGCGCGCGGGGCGCTGGTGGCGCTCACCGTGTTCCAGCTGGGCGAGGTCTTCGTGGTGCTGCTGGCGGCCCGGCGCGAGCTGCCCGAGGAGCTGTACGAGCTGTGCGAAGTCGAAGGTGGCAGCGCGCTCGCAGTGTTCCGCCGGGTGACGCTGCCCTTGATGGCGCCCACGCTGGGGCTGCTCGCCGCGCGCGACGTGGTGAAGAGCCTGCAGCTCACCTTCGTCCCCGCGCTCGTCATCACCCAGGGCGGCCCGCGCTACGCCACCACCTTCCTGCCGCTCTACATCTACCAGAACGGCTTCGAGTACCTGCGCATCGGGTACGCGTCCGCGATGACGTGGGTGATGTTCCTCGTCACCGCGGCGATGGTGGCGGTGCAGCTGTGGGTGCTGCGCGGGTGGCGTGCCTCACGAGACACGTGAGGCACGCGGGCCGTCGCGCCTACTTCGCCCCGCCGTCCGGCGTTCCCGCGTCCGAGCCCCCGGCCTTCGCGCCGGGCTTGCGGATGGGACACGACACAATCGCCCCATTCGGGTCGATGGCGTCGCTGCCAGTCTCCACCTTCAGAATCTTCCGGCCTTCGCCAATGACGAAGGTGTACCGCTTGGGTACCGAGAGCAGCGGCATCTTCACGTCGAACGCCGCGACGACCTTGCCCTCCGGGTCGGGAATGAAGGGGAACGGGGCTTTCAGCTCCGCCTTGAAGCGCGCGAGCGTCTCTGCATCATCCATACTGACGGCCAGGACCTGGCCGTGGAGCTTCTCGATGTCCGAGTACCTGTCCCGGTACGCCGAGAGCTCGCGGGTTCAACCACCTGTGAAGGCTTTGGGGAAGAAGGCCACGATGACGGGCCCCTGCTTCACCATCTCCGACAGGGTGTACACGGTGCCGGCCGTGTCCTTCACCGTGAAGTCCGGCGCCGTGTCCCCCACCTGCGGAATGGCCCCACTGAAGAGGCCCGCGACAAGCACTGGGAAGATCATGGCGGGGACTTAACCGGACTTCTCAGCGGGAAGGCAAGCAGGCGCGCGGCTACTTTGTCTCCGCCAGACGTGCCCAGACCGCCGAGGCGGCCTCGCGCGCCTGCTCCGCCACCACGGTGGGATTCACGGAGAGCGGCCGGCGCGCCCACATGCGCCAGACGCCGTCCACCATGACGGCCTCCACGTGCCGGCTGCCCAGGCCGAACACCACGTGCCACGCGAGGTTCTCCCCGGTGAGCGGCGTGGCCGGCAGGTAGTCGAGGACGAGCAGGTCCGCCAGCGCACCCTCGCGCATGGGGCCCACCGGCACCTCGAAGAGCTGGGACACCAGCCGGTGGCCATTGGCCAGGTAGCGCAGCACGTCGATGGGCTGCCCCGCCTCGCGCGAGCGCAGGTACGCCGCCTGCGCCTCCGCGAAGAGGTCCGCGGACACGGCGTCCGCCCCCAGCGTGGCCCGGTGGCCGAACTTCAGGGCCGGCGCGTAGCCGACCTCCAGCCCCTGGTTGGAGCGCGGCGTGTGGACAATCCACGCGCCGGTGGCAATCACCTGCGCGAGGTCCGCCCACTCCAGGTGGCCCACGTGCGCCAGCTGGCTCTTGGGCGACAGCAGGCCCGCCTCCAGCAGTCGCGCCACCGGCGACGCGCCATAGCGCTCCGTGGAGAGCCGCTCGTCCAGCGGGTCCTCGGCGAGCGGCAGGTGCAGCCCGCCCGTGCCCAGCGTCTTCAGCGCCTCCACCAGCCCCTGCAGGCCGTCCGGCCCCAGCGTGAAGCAGGGCCCCGCGCCCACCTGCCCGCGGAAGCGGCCCTTCGCCTTCTTCGCGAAGCTGACCGTCTCCTCCAGCGCCTCCTCGCGGCCCACCGCGCCCAGCCGGTCCGACACGGCGTAGGACAGCACGCCGCGCACGCCGACCTCGTGGAGCCCGCGCGCCAGCCGCACCAGCGAGCCCGCCACCGCCTTGGGCGACGAGTGCAAATCGCACACGGTGGTGGTGCCGCACTGGAGGGCCTCGAGGCCGCCGGCGGTGCCCGCCACCTGCACCGCGTCCAAATCCAGCGCGGTCTCGTAGGGCCAGAGCACCTTCTCCAGCACCTCCTGGTAGTTCTCCAGCGTGGGGTGCGGCATGCCACGGCCCAGCACCGCGTGCAGACGGTGGTGCGCGCTCACCAGGCCCGGGAAGACGAGCTTGCCGGAGAGGGCGACGACCTCGTCGTCAGGGGCGGGAGTGAGGTCCGGCCCGCGAGCGACGATGCGCTCACCTTCGATGCGCAGGTCCACGCGCTCCACCAGCGCGGGTTCCAGCTCGACGACGTAACCACCCTTGAGGACGGTGCCCAACATCCCTCCGAACGCAGCGAGTGCGTGCCAGGGCCCTCCTCCCGTGGGCCGGAAACGAGCGGGAGGTTAGCACTCCCGTTCCATTGCGCGAGCGAGCAGGTAGAGCACCCACACCCCGCGTAGCGACCACAGGACGGTGCGCAGCCAGTTGGAGGACACCAGCCGGCGGTGCGCGTCGGGGTCGAACCCCACCCGGAGCACCTCGTGCTGGGGCACCTGGAGGAGGAAGGTGGACCCCCAGAGGGCGAGAACGGCCACCAGCCCCGCCCAGGCCATCCAGGAGGGGACCCCGGGCGGCAGGGGCCGGAAGACGAGCCAGATGGCGGTCGCCAGCTCCACGAGCATGGGCCCGCCCACCACCCAGGTGATTCGCCAGCCATGCTCGCTCGCATAGGCAGTGAAACCGGCGGCGCCCACGCGGGCGAACAGCGGGTAGTGCACCCCCTGGATGACGGCGATGACGCCCACCATGTAGAGCGTCGACGCCGCGTGTACGAGCCACAGCAGCCTGTCCGCGCCCGTCATGCCGGCCTCCGCTCCTTGGGAGTGCAAATGGCCAGCGTGGGCCGTGCGCTGCGTCCGGGCAAGTTTCTTCTGGCAGTGCCGGAAGTCGTTGTCGGATGGACCGGGCGGGCGACCGGGTGGCGTGACAGGGGCAGGACGCGGATGGGCCCGTACACGTAGACTGCCGCCACCTTGGAGCCGGAGCAGAACCCCTATCAGGTGGGCCGCTACCGACTGTCCGCGCGCATCGCGACAGGCGGCATGGCGGAGGTGTACCTCGGGCGGCGCATCGACGAGGACGGGACGCGGGGTCCGGCCGTGGCGGTGAAGCGGCTGATGCCGCACCTGGCCTCGGACCGGCGCGTCGTGCAGATGTTCCTCAACGAGGCCCGCATCACCGCGCAGGTGCGGCACCCCAACGTCGTCACGATTCTGGAGCTGGGGATGGAGGGCACCGAGCCCTTCATCGCCATGGAGCTGCTGGAGGGGCGCTCCTTCGCGGAGCTGCGCCAGGAGGCCGCCGAGCACGGGCAGCGCGTGCCGCTGGGGATTACGCTGCGCGTGCTGGTGGACGCGTGCCGCGGGCTGGACGCCGCGCACCGCGCCGTGGACGAGACGGGCCGGCCGCTGCGCATCGTCCACCGCGACTTCACCCCGGACAACATCCACGTGGGCGTGAATGGCGCGGTGAAGGTCATCGACTTCGGCATCGCCAAGGCAGACGCGCTCGGCTCGGGCACGGAGCCCGGCGTGCTGAAGGGGAAGTTCTTCTACATGTCGCCGGAGATGATTGCCGGCCGGCAGGTGGACCACCGGGCGGACATCTTCGCCGCGGGCGTCATGCTGTACGAGCAGCTCTGCGGCCGGCGCCCCTTCACGGGCCTCACCGCGGAGGAGGTGCTGGGGCGCATCGCGGAGGGACGGCCCAAGCCGCCCACCACCTTCGACCCGTCCGTGCCGCCCTCGCTGGAGCTGGTGTGCCTCACCGCGCTGGCCCGGGACCCGGCCGCGCGCTTCGACAGCCTGGAGTCCTTCATCGACGCCATGGAGGGCATTGGCGGCGAGGCCGAGGTGGCCTCGCACGCGCAGCTCGCCGCGTACGTCGACACCCTCTTCCCGCCTGACAGGGACA
The DNA here is from genome assembly GCA_046520375.1 of Pyxidicoccus sp. 3LFB2. Taxonomy (GTDB): domain Bacteria; phylum Myxococcota; class Myxococcia; order Myxococcales; family Myxococcaceae; genus Myxococcus. The sequence goes on along the minus strand of JBKGHK010000036.1, from coordinate 264 downwards.
CGAAGCGGCTGGCCCTGCGCCGCGCCCGGCTCGCGGACCCGTCTCACGGAGGCACGCCTCCGGGCTATGTGCGCCCGGAGCCCGTGGACATGGGCGGCTGGCCTGGCGGTGGGACGCCGCAGGTGGAGGCTCCGGCTCACGAGGGGGCCGCGTATGGGGCGGATGTCTCGAATGTGATGGAGGAGATTGACCGGCTCGGCTCCGACGCCGCGGCGAGTCCGGGTGCCACCGCGAGCCCGGGCGGCGCGGGTGGGACGAGGTCTG
>JBKGHK010000369.1:0-9877 GCA_046520375.1 Pyxidicoccus sp. 3LFB2 | reverse complement strand
CCGAACAGGGCGAGGGCGGCGTCCGGGTCCGCGCCCCAGCCCGCCGTCGCCGCCAGCTCGGGCGGCGCGTCCGCGTCGTCCTGGCGGTAGAGCAGGGCGAAGGGGATGTCGAAGGCGTTGCCCTCCAGGGCCTGGGCGGCTTCCCGCCAGGCTTCCTCTTCCCGCTTCTCCGCCCCGGCCCGGGCCACCAGGTCTCTCAGCGTCCGCAGCCGCCGCTCGCCGAGGATGCGGTCGGTGGTCTCGTTCACGGTGACGAGGACGCCGCCGACGCCCGCGCTTTCGTCGCGGATGGGGCTGTAGGAGACGATGAAGTAGCACTCCTCGGTGAACCCGTGACGGTCCAGGGGGAGCAGGAAGTCCGTGAGGCCCACGGCGCGTCCCTGCATCACCCCTTCGAACATCGGCCCGATGATGTGCCAGATTTCAGCGAAGGTTTCGCGCGTGCTGCGCCCCATGGCGGCGGGGTGCTTCGTCGAGCCGAGGATGGGGCGGTAGCCGTCGTTGTAGAGCTGGACGAAGTCCGGCCCCCACGCGATGTACATGGGGAAGCGCGACTCGAGCAGGATGCTGACCGAGGTGCGAAGGCTCTGGGGCCAGTCTTCCACGGCGCCAATGGCCGTCTTCGACCAGTCCGTGGCGCGGATGAGGACGCCCATTTCGCCGCCGCCCGCGAGCACCTCATGGGCCGCGCGGCCTCTCTCGGCTGAGTCCTCGAAATCCGTCGAGTGCTTCATCAAGTCTTCCGGTACCACACCCCGTTTCGAGCGAAAGGCGGATGTGGACGAGGGTTGGAACCTCAACGCCGAAGGGCGCTTGCCAGGCCCGCTGGGGTCTGGGCAATAACGCTCGGTTCCATTCCCTCAAATTCCCGGAAGCACACCGCGCCCGGGAGGAAGCGGGGGGCCGAGGAGGCCCCTGTTCGCCTGGGTTCCAGTACCTGCCGTGCAGGCGACTCAGAGCGCGGCGATTCCCGCGAGCAGCAGCCCCATTCCCGCCGCCAGCAGCCCGGCCGTGAGTACGCCCGCGCCCACCCAGAGCAGGACCATGAGCCGGTTGGGGCGCTGCGGGTCCTTGCCCAGCACCGAGAGGAAGAACCCGGCCGGCATCAGCAGCGCGGACACCGGCACGCCGTAGCGCGCCACCACGTCCAGGGCGAACGGCAGCCGGGCTGCGTCGATGACCGCGAGGATGGCGATGCTGAGCACCAGCAGCACCGCCGCATGGGCATGTCCGGCGCGGAAGAAGTTCTTCTGCAGCGCGTTCGCGGGGACAATGCCCCGGCCGACGCGCGTGAGGAACACGCCCCCCGACTCGACGGTGATGAGCGAGAGCAGGAGGGTGCCGATGAGGATGAGGGTGTGAGGTTGGATACTCATGGTATCCAATGATAGATAGCGCGACTATCCAGCGCAAGGAGAACTGCATGCGGGTCTCTGAACTCGTCGAGCGGACCGGTGTGCCGCTGGCGACCATCAAGTACTACCTGCGCGAGGGGCTCCTCCCGGCGGGTGAGGCGACGGCCGCGACGCGGGCCGAGTACGGCGAGGCCCATGTGCGCCGGGTCGCCGTCATCCGCGCGCTCACGGAGACGGTCGGCCTGAGCGTGCAGAAGGCGCGCGAGGTACTCCAGCTCATCGACCAGCCGAAGGACGCGCTCTTCGAGACGCTGGGCCGCGCCATCGAGGCCCTGCCACCGGACGTGACGCCGGATGCCGCGGCCGACTACCCCCGTGCCCGCGCCGTGCTGGAGAAGCTCGGCCAGCTCTATGACCCCCGCTTCGTGGCGGTGGCCCAGTTAGAGCGTGCGCTCGCCGCGGCGGAGGCAGCGGGGATTCCGCTCGACGACGCGAGGCTCGCCGTCTACGGGCCGCACATCCGCGCCATCGCCGAGTTCGACGTCGGCCACATCCCCCCGGACCCGAAGGCCGCCGTGGAGTACGCCGTGCTCGGCACCGCCGTCCACGAGCCGGTGCTCGTCGCGCTTCGCCGCCTCGCGCACCAGGACCTCGCAGCCCGGCGGTATGGCCCTGGCCCGGAGGGGCCGCCGCCCGCCTCGCGCAAAGCCGCGAAGAAGACCCACCGCTGACGCGCGTCCTCCAATTCCATTCCGGGAGCCAGCACCATGCCTGACATCACCCACCGCACCGTCCAGACGAACGGCATCCACCTCCACATCGCCGAGGCCGGCAAGGGCCCCCTGGTGCTGCTCCTCCATGGCTGGCCGGAGTCCTGGTACTCCTGGCGCCACCAGCTCCAGGCGCTCGCGGCCGCCGGCTACCACGCTGTCGCGCCGGATGTTCGCGGCTACGGCCGCAGCGACAAGCCCCAGGCGGTGGCCGCGTACAGCATGAAGAACCTGCTGGCCGACTACACCGGCCTGCTGGACGCCCTCGGGGAGAAGACCGCCGTCGTGGTCGGCCACGACTGGGGCGCGGCGATGGCGTGGAACAGCGCCGCGCTGCACCCCGACCGCTACCGCGCCGTCGTCGGCATGAGCGTCCCGCATCTCGGACGCACGCCCATGCCGCCGACGCAGCTCTTCAAGCGCATGTTCGGCGAGCAGTGGTTCTACATCCTGTACTTCCAGGAGCCCGGCGTGGCGGAGGCGGAGCTCGAAGCGGACATCCCCAGGACGATGCGCACGATTCTCGCGGGCGTCCCCGGGTTCGACACGACGTCCGACGTCGTGCGCGCCAGGAAGAAGGGTGACACGTTCCTCGGAGGCCTCGACACCCCGGGCACGCTCCCCGGCTGGCTGACGGAGGACGACCTCGCGTACTTCGTGAAGGAGCTCCAGGGCAGTGGCTTCCGGGGAGGCCTCAACCGCTACCGCAACATGGACCGCGACTGGGAGGAGCTGCCCGAGCTCGCGACGGCCCGAATCGAGCAGCCCGCGCTCTTCATCATTGGCGAGAAGGACCCGGGGCGCGCCGTGGCCCCGGTCGACCTCATGAAGCCGCTGGTGCCCCACCTGGAGGAGGTGCTCGTCCTGCCCGGCGCGGGCCACTGGATTCAGCAGGAGCGTGCGGAGGAGGTCAACGCGGCGCTGCTGGCCTTCCTGAAGAAGCTGCCCGCTGGTCTTCCCGAACCCGGGGTACTTGCCGCTTCATGACCTGCACCATGCGGCCCTGGGCGTGCCGATGGACTTCTGGGGCGAGGTGGAGGTCAGCGCCTTCGAGCTGCGCAGCGGTATCCCCACCGCGCTGGTATGGCTGCTGTGCGCGGGCTCGGTGGCCTTCGGAGCGCTCCGCTCGCCCCTGCGGACGCTGGCCCTGTGGCGGCGCTACGCCGGGTATCGCTACAACTTCTATGGCGAGGGCGCGCGCTACGAGGAACTCCGGGCGATGACCGTGGCGCAGGCGCGCCACGCGCTGCGGCTTCCGCCCTGACGCAGGGAATGCCCCGGCCGCTCGCTCGACTCCCGAGGGCCTCGCCGTCCACGACCTCGGTCATGCCAGCGGCGGAGGACTGCTCGGAGCGACTCCCTTGCCGGCGGCGCCCGCGCTGGGGGCATGGGCCGGGCGCGTGCTGCTCCGAGGCACGCGCCCGGCATGCGCCACGTGCGCGACTCAATCCACCCCGAGCACGCTGAAGCCGTAGGCGGGCAGTGACACCGTATAGCTGGCCGAGGTGATGGCCGGGGCCGGGCCTCCAGTCAGCAGGTCCACCGGCGTCTGGGTCGTGCTGATGTCCGTGTTCGCCAGATTGACGGTGATGGTCTGCGGAGAGGCCTGGTAGTTGAGGATGACCAGCGCCTTGAGAGCGCCATCCTTGTTGGTGCGCTTGAACGCATAGAACCGCTGGTTGTCGTTCGTGTTCAGCTTCACCCGCAGCCCCGCCGGCGCCAGTGCCTTGTTGCTGTTCTGGGCCCGCATGAGGCTCCAGAGCCTGTTCTGGTCGGTGGAGGACCACGTCGGGATGATGCTCTCATGCGGCAGCAGCGTGTGCTGTCCATTGTGCAGGTAGAACAGCGTGCCCAGCGTGGTGAGCGTGGCGATTTCCAGGAGCCGCTTGCTCGCGGGCACCCCGGCGATTTCCCAGCTGGGTGGCGTCTGGCTGATGCCGCCCCCCGCGTTGATGGCGTCCCGGTTGCCCTTCAGGATGCCCTCCAGGCCATTGGGATTCTGGCTGTCGATGGCCGGGATGATGGTGCTGTAGCCGTCGCCGCCCCAGTTGGTCAGCTCGTAGTCCTGGACGCTGTTGTAGTGCCACTTCGTCACGTAGTCCGCGCCCCGGGCCCCCTCGGAATTGGCCCAGGTGTCGTAGGCGCGCAGCACGTCCGTGATGTACGTGTTGTTGATGGCCTCGGAGATGCCGTCGTAGACGGCGGGCGCGTCCAGGGCGAAGCCATCCACCCCCTTGTCCATCCAGAAGCGGATGTACTTCCGCGTCTCGTCACGCCACTCCTGGGTGTTGAAGTTGTAGGACGGGATGTTCTGGCCCCAGTACGCGTAGTAGTAGGCCCCGGCCCTGCTGCTCCAGTGCCACTGCGCGTTGTGCTTCGTGCTGCTGAAGTGGAACCACATCCGCTCGCGGCTGTAGACGTTGTTGCGGTTGTCGTCCTGGGCCTTGATGAAGAACGGCGCCGTGTCCCGCGCATAGCCCACGTTGCCGAAGAACAGCACCCGCATGCCCTTCGCATGGGCCTGGGCGATGAGGTTGTGGAAGTCCGCCATCGTCCCGATGGAGGGGTCGATGCTGTAGTTGTCCGTGGCCCCGAGCCCCGCCCACACGTCCGCCGGACCGGTGTAGGGCGCCATGAGCTCGATGGCCCCGAAGCCCTGCGCCTTCAGCGCGTCCAGCTGGCTGGCAATGGTGTTCAGCGAGGTGTTGTAATACTTCGGGTAGTACCGCATGACCCCCGACGTGTCCTCCCACCACCGGGAGGAACGGGGCGAGCCCACGCCGATGACCTTCAGCTCCTGACTGTTGGCCCAGTGCCCCGCGCCGGAGGCGTAGATGGTGAGCCGGATGTAGCGGAAGCGCCCGTTCACCGCCTGCGAGAACTCCCGGCCCGTGACGCCCGCCGTCCGGTCCAGGAGCATCGTCCAGGTGGTGTCATCCACCGAGCCCTCGAGCTTGAAGCGCCAGGTGTCGTGGTCGACGAACGCGTGCTCGATGCGCTGGATGAGGCTCGTGTTGCCCAGGTCCAGCTTGAGCCACTCCGGCATGCCCGGGCTGCTGGCGCACCAGTAGGAGACGGCGTTGCCATCCACGGCCCTGGAGGGCTCGTACCCGGGCGCCAGCGATGAGGCGGACGCGGAGACCCCCACGGCCAGATTCGACTCCAGCGGCGTCCCGAACACCTTCAGCTCCTCGCTGCTCGCCCAGTGGCCGTTGGCCGAGGACAGCTGCGTGAGACGGATGTAGCGGTAGTTGCCGGTGACGGCCTGGCCCCATGTCTTGCCGGTGGCCCCCGCCGTCACATCCAGCAGGGTCGTCCAGGTCGTGAGGTCGGTGGAGCCCTCCAGCTTGAACTTGTACGTGTCCAGGTCCACGAAGGTCTGCTCCACCCGCCGCACCTGGGACAGGCCACCCAGGTCGACAATCATCCACTGCGGCATGCTGGCGCTGGTTGCACACCAGTACGTGCCGGCGTTGGCGTCGGTGGCCTTCGTCACTTCGAACCCGGGCGAGGCGGTGGACGCCATGCCGGCCCGGCCCAGCGCGAGGTTGGCGAAGCCATACACCTTGAGCTCCGTGCTGCTCGCCCAGTACGCGGACGCCGAGCCCAGCACCGTCAGCCGCACGTGGCGGAACGTCCCGCTCACGGCCCGCTTGAAGCTCTGTCCGGCCAGCCCCGCGCTCGCGTCCCACAGCAGGGTCCAGGTGGCGCCATCCAGGGAGCCCTCGAACCGGAACTTGTAGGTGTCGAGGTCCTTGAAGTTCTGCTCGACGGCGGTGACGAGGCTGGGGCTTCCCAGGTCCACCCTCAGCCACTGGGGCGTGCCGCCGCTGCTCGCGACCCAGTAGGTGGAGGTACTGGCGTCCGCGGCCTTCCCGGCCTCGTAACCCGCGAGGCTCGTCGAAGCGGAGAGCGGCCGCCTCACCGCGAGGTTGTAGCCCTCGTTCGAGCCGAACACGCGCAGCTCCCGGCTCGAGGCGACGAAGCCCTCGCGGGAGCCCGTCACCGTGAGCCGCACGTAGCGGAACGTCCCATTGACGCTCTCGTTGAAGACCTGTCCGGCCACACCGTGCGTCCTGTCCACCAGGGTCGCCCAGCCCGTCCCGTCCAGCGAGCCCTCCAGCCGGAAGTGCCACGTGCCCTGACTGGAGAAGGACTGCTCCACCCGGCTCAGGGTGTACAGCTCTCCCAGGTCGAGCTGGAGCCACTGGCCCGTCCCCGCGCTGCTGGCGCTCCAGGCCGTGGAGGGGTTGCCATCCCGCGCCTTGGCCGCGTCGCTCGTGGCGCCCTGGGACGAGGACGCCGTGGCCGTCGCGGCCAGGGAGCGATTTCCACTCGCCGCATGGGCCACCTGCCAGCCCAGTGGCGCCACCCCTCCGCTCATGACCCCGAGCAGGGTGCCCAGGACCACAGACAGGAGTCTCGACCTCGGTGTCTTCATTGCCATGCCTCGCTGCGGCCCACACCGCGGCTTGAAAGAAGTCGCGACGGACGCCAGGGCAGGAGTAGACCAGGAAAACGATAAAAACTATTAAATCACTATAATGGGGATGGGGTGCTGTTGATGGCGCTGGGCAGCTGCATACGGGCCGAGGAGGTCCGCGGAGGAGCCGCCCGCGCAGTGTGCCCGGCTGGTTCGTGTGACGGAGTCCGGAGGAATGGATGAAGAACAGGCCTTCGTCCACGACGAGGTCTTCCGGGTGGCCCGCCTGGGGCTCGGGACGCTCTTGAAGGAGTGGGCCGCGAGTGGACAGGGCCTGGCCGAGGGGGAGCTGGGGCAGCACGCCCAGGCGCTCGCCGGTCCGGACTACGCACCGGCGGTGTGGCGGCCTTTCCCCAACTACAACGCCCGGCCGTTGGGGGTGAAAATGGTGGTCATCCACACCTGTGAGAGCGGCTACTCGGGGTGCTGGAGCTGGCTGACCAACTCCAGCTCCGGCGTGAGCGCGCGCTACGTGGTGCGCGAGGGCGGAGGGGAAATCAGCCAGCTCGTGCGCGACGGGAGCCGGGCCTGGCACATCGGCGCCACCTACCAGTGCAGCAACAACAACGGGGCGGAGCGCGGGCTGAATGGGAGAAGCTCCAACGACTTCACCATCGGCATCGAGCACGGCGGGTATGCGTCGACGGTGAACTGGCCGGTGGGGCAGATTGACGCCTCGGCCCGGCTGCTGTGCGACATCACGCGGGACCACGGGATTCCCCGAGACAGCTACCACGTGGTGGGGCACGGCAAGCTCCAGCCGTACAACCGCACGGACCCCGGTGCCAACTGGCCCTGGCGGGACTACCTCAACCGGGCCAATGCCTACGGCAGCACGGCCTGCGTGCTCGGAGGGGACATCAAGGCGAAGTACGACGCGGTCAATGGTCCGGCGCTGCTGGGCAGGTGCCTGGCCGGTGAGCTGGCCACGCCGGATGGGGTGGGCCGCTACAATCACTTCGAGCGCGGCAGCAGCTACTCGTCCGCGAGGCCTCTGCGAAATAGCAGCCACCGCGACAGGCCCAGGTGCCGGTTGAGACGCTCATCCGAGTCGGAACGCCGGATATTGATCACGCAATGCGGTAGGTAGCCGCCATGAGCGAGGATCGTGAGCAGGTCGCCGGACGCCTCGGCGTCCTCAAGGCGCGGATGACGAAGGCGTTGAAGGGCTTCGAGAGCGGCCTTCCTGAAGGCGTCGACGAATGGGAATTGTCGCCGCATAGCCCAGACCGGAAGCTGTTCCCGGTGCCGGAGCTCGTCCTGTTCGGCCTGCGGAACGTGATGGGCTTCCAATGGACCGGCACGGGCGAGAAAGTCAGGTGGACCGTCCGCGCGACGGTCGACGGCGAGCCATTCGCCTTCGCGTTGCAGAAGTTCGGTTTCAGGATACTCGCCAGACGCGAGGTAGCGCCGGACCTGCTGAGGCGCGTCGCAGGCCAGCTCTCGGGCTCGCTCAAGCTCCTCGAGCCGATGCTGGAGGCCTTCGCGGAGACGCAGATCGACGAAGGGAATCTGACGCTCGAGAACCGGATGAGCCTCCACGAGGACCGCTACCGCTACTTCCGGGACCTAGCGGACAAGGCGTTCACGTTCAAGCCAAGAGCGGGGAGGAAGAAGCCGGCCGACGACATGGCGATCTTCGCCGACATGACGGAGAGGATGAACCGCCTTGGCGACGCCGAGCGCCGCGGATTCTTCGCCTCGGGCGCTATGGTCGACGCATGGTTCAGCGGGCTGGAGCACAGGATGCTGCTGCTAAGGGCCTTCCTGGGCAGGCCGTTGGCCGAGGGCAGTTTCAGGGCGTTCCTGAAGGCGAAGTGGCGGGACCGCCTGGTCGAGCTCCACGACGGCGTGGTGGACGCCAAGCTCGACCGGCTGCTCATGAAGCTGCGCGAGGTCAAGGAGACGATCCGCAATCCATTGGCACACGGCGGCGTCGAGAACGACGGGGGCGCCTTCCACTTCCATCTACCCAGCGTCGGCGCCGTGCCCGCGAATCTCTCGCGTAACCGCGGCCGGCTCAAGATGAGCTTCTTCCCGATCGAAGCAGGTACCCACGCCGAGACCTGCCAGCTGTTCGACGCAGTCGACAAGCACCTCTCAACAGGGATGTTCAAACTCTCGAACGAGTTCGTCCGCTTGGGCATCGATCCCCAGTTCGACCAGGATGCGCTGTCGCAATACGGCATCGCGATCGCCGAAGGCGGGGATGCGGTCAAGGCGCTGGTCGACAGGCTGAGCCATGAATGGGAGCGGCACGCGAACATGGACTATTGAGCCGCCTCACCCCTTACCCCTACAGCTGTAGTTCGGAAGTCTCGCTCCTCCCCCTCCTGTTTCCTCAACAGGAGGCGGACTGCGGAGTCTTCCGAACTACAGCTGTAGGACTAAGTCGAGGTGACGGACGAGGCCTGGTGCTCTCCACGCTGCCGTCCTCGGGGTGGACGACGAGGCGCCGCGCACGACGGGGCCGACGCGCCAGGCTCTGGAAGAGCGCTTTGGCATCGCCTCAGCCCGGGCCGCACGCGCAGCCCGGCGGCATGACGCGGCTGACGTGCTCGCGGACCAGCTCGAGGCAGGCTTCGTCCACGTCGTCCTGTCGCCTGTGGCCCTCACGGTAGAAGGGCTGGAGGTGCCGCCCCTCCAGGCATTCAGCGACAAGCAACTCGCCTACGCGGTCTGCCGAGCGTCTCCGCGCATCAAGCTCCTTTTCCTGGCTTCCGCCTCCGACGCCCAGCGGACTTGACCACAGGAGACTTCACCTTGGGACGCACGTCGATACAGATAGGGACGATGACCTTGGACCTAATTGCCCCGGGTGGCGGCAGGCCTGTGCCGTAGTCGTCCACGCGCCCATCAAAGACAATCAGGTATCCGAGAGATGTCCCTTTCTGTTCTAGGTAGTGGATGAGCTGGTCCACTCCTTCGAGAGCGTAACTCGTGGCGTATCCGCCACCACACATCTTCAACTCGACCACGACGCGCAGGCCGCCTGAGAAAATCAAATACAGGTCGATTCGGCCGGCTCCGGTCTGGACCTCTTCAAGCGATTCAATCAGCGCTCTAAAATGGCCCCTCAAGAAGGTTTGCAGGAGGTCCTTTGCCAACTTTTCGGGCTTTGAGGTCCAGTCATGCCCTGCTCCCTCCTTTGACTGCTTCCAAAAGCTCATCCTCTTTTCAGAGGCTACGAAGCTCGCGAATTCCTTCAGGGCAGTTTCGAACGACTCTACGGTTACTGTCGGCGGAGGTGGGGGGAGGGGGACGGGAGG
>JBKGHK010000368.1:0-9901 GCA_046520375.1 Pyxidicoccus sp. 3LFB2 | reverse complement strand
CCGAGCAGCAGCCCGCGCCGGAAGTGGAAGCGGCGCCCGTCCCCGACATCGACGAGGAGGCCACCGGCACCGGCATCGGCGGCGCGGGCCAGCAGCCGCCCGCGAGCGAGGACACGGGCCTCGCCGGAGGCGGTGGAGGGTGAGCCGCGCCCGGCTCTTCCCATGAGGCTCGGAGACGAACGCCTTGCGCGGCGGCTGATGCGGAGCCGCGCAAGGCCCGTCCCATATGTATGGCTCGGAGACAAACGCCTTGCGCGGCAGCTGAAGCGGAGCCGCGCCAGGCCCGTCCCATAAGGCTTGGAGACGAACGCCTTGCGCGGCACCGGAAGCCGAGCCGCGCCGGCCCTTTCCATGAGGCTCGGAGACAAACGCCTTGCGCGGCAACTGAAGCGGAGCCGCGCCTGGCACCTTCCACGAGGCTTGGAGACGAACGCATTGCGCGGCAACTTAAGCGGAGCCGCGCCTGGCCTCTCCCATGAGGCCAGGAGACGAACGGCTTGCGCGGCAGCTGAAGCAGAGCCGCGCCTGCCCCTTCCCATGAAGCCAGGAGACGAACGGCTTGAGTGGCATCGGAAGCGGATGGCTGTCACTGCTGGTGACGGTGCTCGGAACGCTGGCCGGTGCCGCCCGGGCCGCGCCCGCGGTGACGGAGCACCCCATGGAGCCCCTCGCGTGGCGCACCGCCCTGCGCGAAGGCGTGGAGGCGGCCGCGCGCGACTTCAGCGGAGAGCTGGCGCTCTACGTCCGTGACGTGAGCACGGGCGAGGAGTACGGCTACAACGCGAGCACGCCCATGTACCTCTCGTCGACCATCAAGGTGGCCGTGATGTTGGAGGTGCTCCACCAGGTGGACGCGGGAACGCTCACGCTCCAGACGCCCATCCTCTTCAAGCCCGAGGACGTCCGCGACGGCATGGGGCCCATGGCGAAGGTGCCGCCGGGCACGGCGCTCCCGGTGCGGACGCTGCTCGACTACATGATGGTGCACAGCGACAACGCGGCGGCGGACCTGCTCATGGGGCACGTCGGCATCGACCGCGTGAATGCGAGCCTGGAGCGCCGGGGCGTGCGCTTCGGTCCGCTCGTCACGCTGCTGGATGACCGCCGGCACGTCTACGGGAAGTTGGACCCGAGGGGCGCCGAGGTGACGCCGTCACAGGTCCAGGAGCTGGGCCGGAGGGGCACGCTCGCCACCCGGGCGAAGTCGCTCGCCGAGACGCTGAGCCGCTCGCCCGCCTGGGCCGGCAGCGATTTGGAGGCGGCGTTCAACTCCTTCTACGAGGAGGGCGTCAACTCCGCGCCCATGAGCGAGATGGGCCAGCTGCTGGAGCAACTGGCCCGCTGCGAGGGCCTCAGCCCCGCCATGTGCGAGCACGCGCAGGCGCTGATGCGCAGCTGCCGCACGGGACAGTCGCGAATCCTGGCCGGGCTGCCGGACTCGGCGAGCTGGGCGCACAAGACCGGCACGCAGCACCGGCGCGCGTGTGACGTGGGCATCCTCCAGCTCCAGAAGGGCCGGCCCATCGTCGTGGCCGCCTGCACCCGGGACTTCCAACAGGTCTCCGAGGCGGAGCGCCTGCTCGCGCGAATCGGCCGCACCCTGACGCAGGCATTCCAGCAGGCCACGGAAGCCAGCGGCGGGTACAGTGCGCCGCCATGAGCACGCCTCCCCTTCCCCCGCCCCACGGTCTGCGCTGGATGTACCTGCACGGCTTCGCCTCGGGACCGGACTCGACGAAGGGCGTGGCGGTGGCGAAGCACTACGCGGGCCAGGGCCTTCACGTGGAGCGCCTCAACCTCCGCGTGCCGTCGATGGAAGAGCTGCGCGTGAGCGCCATGCTGGACGCGGTGCGCACGGCCCTCGGAGGCCCCGAGACGCGCGCGGTCCTCTTCGGCTCAAGCCTGGGCGGGCTCGTCGCCTCGCGGGTGGCGGAGCAGGACGCGCGGGTGTGCGCGCTGGTGCTGCTGGCGCCCGCGTTCCGGGTGGTGGAGCAGCTCCACCGCCGCATGGGCGACGCGGCCTGGGCACACTGGCAGCGGACCGGTGGAATCGAGACGGATGACTTCGCGGACAAGCGCAAGGTGCGCATCCACTCGGGCTTCATCCCGGACGCGGAGGCGGTGGATGCGCGCACGGGCGGGTGGCCGGACGTGCGAGTCCCCACGCTCATCATCCACGGGCGCGCGGACGACACCTGCAACATCCAGTACTCACGCCAGTGGGCCGAGGGCTGGCGTCACGTGCGGCTGGTGGAGGTGGACGACGGCCACGAGCTCACCGCGTCCCTGCCCCGCATCCTCGCCGAGTCCGACGACTTCCTGCGCCCGTGGGGCGTCCGCCGGTAACCCCGTGCTTCAGCCCGCGCGCACCGCGATGCCCGGGTAGTCCACGACGAGGCCCGACGCGTCGTAGGTGAGCCGGCACGCAAAGTTGAAGGCGGGGGACACGTAGTCGAAACGAGACTGGCCGTCGGCATCGGCCACGCGCGCGTACTGCTGCTCCAGGCGCTCCACCGAGACCTCCACCGCCCGCACGTATGCCGCCGGAGCCTCCGCGCGGGCGCCCACCGCCAGGGCCAGCCGGTGGATGGGCAGGGCATTCGTCATCGCCGAGGCCTCCAGGTCGACATCCAGGCACCCGTCCAGGTGGGGCGCGGCCTTCCCGTCGACGCGCCAGCCGCCCTTCCCGTCTCCTTCGAGCACCGTCTCCCGCCGGCCCGCGGCCGAAACGCTCGTCACCTGGGCCCGGCGCGTCCTCCAGGCGGTGTCCACGGTGAGGACGTACGACACCGCCCATGTCTGGCCCTCCTCCAGGGCGGAGGTGTAGCCCTCGAGGTGCCACCCGTCCGCAAGTGGCCGGAAATAGGAGACTTCAAAGCCCTTCCTCGCGACCTGGTGCTGCCAGGCGGCGGTCGACGGCAGTGGCTCGAAGTGCATGGTGTGCGTCCCTCCGTGCCGCAGCATGCCCCCCGTGGGCGCATCGAAAAACAGGGGCCCGTATCTTTTCGGGGGCGCTGTTCGTCCCCCGGACATGACGACCCCCGAAACCCCTGGAAGGCGCCTCTTCGTGTCGATGCTTGTGTCCCTCGATGGCTACATCGAGGGCCCCAACGCCGAGCTCGACTGGTTCGACGATGGCAACCCGCAGTTCGAGCAGTACTGCGACGAGATGTTGGACTCCGTCGGCCTCGCGCTCTACGGCCGGCGCGCATATGAGCTGATGCTGGGCTACTGGCCGAACGCCGAGGCGAACCCCCGCTCGGCGGCGGACCTCGCCTTCGCGCGCAAGATGAACGCCCTGCCGAAGGTCGTCCTGTCCCGAACGCTAGAGCACGCGGCGTGGAACAACACGCGCATCGTCCGGGACCACATCCCCGAGGCCATCACCGAGCTCAAGCGCCAGCCGGGCAAGCCGATTGTGGCGTGGGCCGGCGCGGGGCTGGTCTCCACGCTCGCGCAGCATCACCTCATCGACGAGTACCGGCTCATCGTGCACCCCGTGCTGCTCGGCTCGGGAACGCCGCTCTTCCCGGCCACGGGGATGCGGCAGAAATTGAATCTGGTCCGCACGACGCAGCTGGGTCGCAACCTCGCGGTGCTGTGCTACGAGCCGCGGAAGACATGAGCAAGCCACCGCCCGCCATCGGCAGCCTCAGGGACGACGTGAAGACGTCATGGCAGCGCTTCCTCGACGTCGTGGAGGCGCTCAGGCCCGAGCTGTACCGCTACTGCCGCTACCTCACGCGCAATGCGTGGGACGCGGAGGACCTGGTGCAGGAGGCGCTGATGCGGGCCTTCGTGACGATGGGGACGATGTTCAGCGAAGTCCCCCAGCCCCGGGCGTGGCTGTTCCGAACGGCGTCGAACCTGTGGGTGGACCGCGTGCGGCGCTCGCGGCTGGAGCTGTCCATGGTGGCGCCTCCGGTGACGGAGCCCGGGCAGGAGCCGCGCGAGTCGCGCGAGGCGGCCGGCACGTTGCTCGTGAAGCTGTCGCCCCAGGAGCGGGCGGCGGTGGTGCTCAAGGACGTCTTCGACTTCTCGCTGGAAGAAATCGCGGACACGCTGTCGACGACGGTGGGCGCGGTGAAGGCCGCGCTGCACCGGGGGCGGGGGCGGCTGGCGGCGCCGCTGACGGAAGCGGTGGACCGCAAGCCAGCCCCCGCGGCCCTGGACGCGTTCTGCGACGCCTTCAACGCACGCGACATGGAGCGCATGACGGCGCTGCTGCTCGACAGCGCCACGGTGGAAATCGTGGGCGTCGTCACGGAGTACGGCCCCGAGGCTCCCAAGGACCCGTACACGGGCTCGTTCGCGGGGACGCTGTCGCCCATCACCTACGACGAGCGAGGCGGCGTCCCGCCGGAGCTGCTGGAGGGCTACCTCGGCACCGTCCCGCGCTGCGAGGCGCGAGCGCACCGCGACGGCTGGGTGCTGCTCTTCTGGTACGAGCACGTGGACGGCCTGAAGGTCCGCACGGTGATGACGGTGGAGACGGACGGCGACCGCATCGCCCGGGTCCGCAACTACTTTTTCACCCCGGACGTGATTGCGGAAACCTGCGCGGAGCTCGGCGTGCCCTTCCAGGTGAACGGCTACCGGTACTGGCCGGCAGCAGCGCCTCCCACGAGCGAGGGATAACGGAACCCAGGCGCGCGGCGGCGCACCGGATGTTCACTCCCACGCCCCCCGGGCACTCACGGTGCACTCCGGCCCTTGCCTCTAACGCAACGCGGTTAAGTTTCCGGCCATGAACCGCGAATACCACCGCTGGTACAGCGAGCGCCTGCAACGGGACATGGAGGTGCTCCTCTACGGCCACTCGGGCGAGCCGGTGCTGCTGCTCCCCACGAGCAAGGGCCGCTTCTACCAGGCCGAGGACTTCGGCCTCATCGGCGCCATCGCCGACCGCATCCAGTCCGGCCGTTACCTCGTGGTGTGTCCGGACTCCGTCGACGAGGAGTCCTGGTTCAACACGTCCGCCCACCCGCATGACCGCGTCATGCGCCACCAGCAGTGGGAGGACTACCTCCTCCACGAGGTGGTGCCCCTGCTCACCAGTCGCAGCACCGGCGGCCGGCTCACCCTCGCCGGGTGCAGCTTCGGCGGCTTCCACTCGTACAACGTCGGCCTGCGCCACCCCCACGTCTTCCGCCGCCTCATCTCCATGGGCGGCAAGTTCGAGACGGACGAGTTCCTCGACGGCCACAACGACTCGGACGTCTACTTCCACTCCTGCACGCAGTGGCTGCCCGGCCTCAATGACCCGGCGCAATTGTCCGCCCTGCAGCGCGTGGAGATGGTCCTCGCCGTGGGCGAGCACGACTTCTGCCGCCCCTCCAACGAGCACCTCTCCAGCCTCATGTGGAAGAAGGGCATCGGCAACCACCTCGCCGTGTGGGAAGGCGGCACCCACGACTGGCCCGTGTGGCGGCAGATGATTCAGCAGTACCTGCCCTGGTAGCCCCAGAGCTCCAAGGCCCCGGGCCCAAGGCCCCGGGCCCAAGGGCCCGGGGTGTCCAACGCCGGCCGCCTACGCCTCCAGCGGGCGCAGCGTGCCGGCGCTCAGCCGGTGGAAGCGCCACAGCAGCGCCACCGCCACCGCGATGAGGCCCGCGCACAGGCCCCACCAGATGCCCAGCACGCCCAGCCCCAGCTTGAAGCCCAAGAGCAGCGTCAGCGGCAGGCCGATGGCGTAGTGCCCCACGATGTTGGCCACGAAGGTGAAGCGCGTGTCGCCCGCGCCCCGCAGCACGCCCGCGCCCACGCCCTGCACCCCGTCGAACACCTGGAACACCGCGCTCACCATCAGCAGCGGAATCAGCAGCGGAATCACGTCCGCGGGCGCCCCCGCCAGCTTCGCCAGCGCATTCGGGAAGAGGGCGAACACCAGCCCGCCCAGCGCCATGAAGCCCGCGCCTCCCGCGAAGGCCGTGAAGCCACTCACCCGCGCCTGCGGCGTGTTGTGCGCCCCCACCGCCCAGCCCACCCGCACGCTGCCCGCGTTGCCAATGCCCATGGCCACCGTGAAGGTGACGCTCGCGAAGGAGATGGCAATCTGGTGCGCGCCCACGCTCGCCGGCCCCAGGCCTCCCGCCAGCACACCCGCCAGCGCGAAGACGCCAATCTCCGCGGCGATGTGCAGGCCAATCGGAATGCCCACCCGCGCCGCCTGCGCCAGGTCCGCCCACACCGGCCTGCGCGTGGGCCGTGCGCCCTCCACCTTTCCGGCGACGCGCACCGACAGCAGGACGATGCCCAGCTGCAGCGCCGTGCACAGCGACGTCGCCAGCGCCGAGCCCGCCACGCCCATGGCCGGCACCAGGCGCAGCGGCCCGAAGTACGCCGGCAGGTCCGCCCCGCCGAACACCAGCAGGATGTCCGCGAACAGGTTGAGCACGTTGGCCGCCACCGTGGACACCACCAGCGGCCGGGTGAAGGCCGTGGACTGGAGGTACGAGCGCAGCGTCAGGAAGGCCAGCATCAACGGCAGGCTGGGCCCGCGCCACAGCAGGTAGTCCCGCGCCCCGTCCACCTCCACCGCGCCGATTCCCGCCAGCGGCAGCAGCATCGGCGTCAGGAGCAGCAGCGTGGCCAGCACCACGCCCGCGAACAGCGACATCCACCCGCCCTGCCACAGCAGCGCCCGCGCCCGGGCGTACTGGCGCGCGCCAATGGCCTGGGACAGCAGCGGGTCGAAGCCCATCATCAGCCCCATGCCGAAGCCGCTGACGGCGAAGAACAGGCTGTTGCCCAGGCCCACCGAGGCCAGCGCGGACGTGCCCGCCCGCCCCACCACAATCGTGTCCACCAGGCCCATGAGCGCCTGGCCGCCCTGGGCGATGGCGATGGGGAACGCCAGCCGGCTCAGCTCACGCAGCTCCGTGCGGTACGGCTTCACTTCCTGGGACGAACTCACGGCGGTGGTCATGGCTGGCGCGCCTATAGCGCCTTCCGGAGGGGAATGCGCTCCCCCGGTGTGACGCCCCGCCGCTCCCCGGCCTGACCGGGGAGGGCGGGTTTCACTGCCGTGACGCGCGCCGGACTACCCGCACGTCCAGCCGACCGGCGGGCAGCTGCGGCAGTACGGGTTGTCCGGCGAGGGCCCCCTCATGCAGGCCCCGCCGCAGTACTCGACGATGCGCCCGGAGGACGCCTCCACGTAGTAGTACGGCCCGTCCGCTTCGAACCCGCAGTTGATGCCCACCAGGTCACCGCAGCGGGCGTGGATTTCGCAGCCTCCGGGCAGGTCCGTCAGGGTCAGCCGCCGCACCGCGCCCTCGGGCAGGCGCGGGTCGTCCGAGGCGGCCTGGTAGGTGGTGCCGGGGGGGCGGCTGCTCCTCCCGGGCGCCATGGCCCCACAACCCGCCGTGCCGAGGCCCAGCAGCGCGGCGGTCATCCACGCGGCGGGCCGCATCACGGGTACACCGGGGGCTCGAACAGCGAGGTGGCCAGCGGCGTCTGGAGCGCGCCCGTGTTCGCCACGCGCAGGCCGCCGTCGGTGATGGCGTACACGTAGTCATCCGCCATGACGCTGCGGCGCACCGTGGGCGTCCAGTACCAGGTCCAGTTGCGCTGATTGAACGTCTGGTACACGTCCTTCATGGACATGGCACCCACCGGGGAGAAGCCGGTGGCGGTGTCCACGCGGTACACGCGCAGCTCGCTGCGGAAGCCGGACCAGTAGTCGTACGCGTTGTAGTCCCAGTCGGTGTAGGGAATCGCCAGCAGCCCCTTGGCCGGGAAGAAGTTGAAGGCCTTGTGCTGGTGGAGCGCCTCGCTGTAGCTGTTCATCGAGCCGACCACCTGCGTGAAGGCCTCCTTCGGGTTGGCCAGGTCCGTCACGTCGAACAGCGACAGCTTGAGGGCGCGGCCCTGCCAGCCGCCCGTCTCGTCGCGGTGCTCGCCCAGGGTGAGCAGGTGCGTGTCCCCCACCGGGTGGATGTACGTGGAGAAGCCCGGAATCTTCAGCTCGCCCACCTTGCGCGGCTGGGCCGGGTCGCTCAAGTCGAAGGTGAAGAGCGGGTCCACCTGCCGGAAGGTGACGACGTAGCCCTTGTTGCCCACGAAGCGCGCGCTGAAGATGCGCTCGCCCTTGGCCAGGTCCTCACTGCGCCCCAGCTCCTTCAGGGCCCCGCCCTCCTCACGGAAGGTGACGACGCGGTTGACCGTCTCGATGCGGCCCCACTGCGGGTTCGACAGGTCCATCACCCGGGACGTCACGGTGACGGCCACGCGCAGCACGCCCTCGTGCTCGTCCATGGCGAACTGGTTGGAGATGTGCCCCTCCACCGTGCCGCTGCCCACGTAGGTGGCGCGGCCCGGCTCGCGGATGTCGAACTTGTGCAGGTACGCGGAGTCCTTCTGCCCCGGCTCCGGCCACCACCACCAGTGGTTGCTCGCCAGGTAGAGCGCGTCCTTCGACGCGTACACCTCGCCGGGCTGCGCCACCAGGCTGGTGCGGGTGGGCGCCGCGTTGGCCGCGCCCGCCTCGGTGTTCAGCGACAGCACCGTCACGAAGCCCAGCCCCGTGGGCGCGTTGGTGCGGAAGAAGTCCGTGCACTCGTACGCCAGCGGCGTCACCTGCCCGTCCGCGTCCACGCGGCGGCCCGGCGGCAGCCACTGCTCCAGCGTCCGCGCGCGGATGAGCTTCTCGTTGGCGCGGATGAGCGCATCCACCGCCTCCGCCAGCCGGTCCTCGTCCTTGTACAGGTCGACCGTGTACTCGGGGTAGAAGCGCACGCCCTCCGGCCAGCGGAACTGGTCCGACATCACCAGCCGCACCGCGCTCTCCACGCGCCGCGCGCTCATGTAGCCGCCGGGCAGGTACACCTGCTCCACCACCTTGGGCGCGGCAAGGTCCGCCACGTCCACCACCGTCACCTTCAGGGTGTCGCCGTACATGTAGCCGCAGCGGAAGCCCGCGCAGTCCATGGCGGGCGCGGCCACGCCGCCGAGGCCGCCCGTCACCGTGGGGCTGCCCGGCCGCCGCTCGTACACCTGCGAGGCGATGACCAGCCGGTTGCGCTCCTTGTCGAGGAGCATCTCCTGGGGCCACCCCTCCACCTCCAGCACGGCCGTGCGCGCCAGCTGCTCCGCGGGCCACGAGCGGTGCACGTACAGCTTCGGGCCGGACAGCACGAAGATGCGCGTGCCGTCGTTCTGCACGAAGTCCGCCTCGTGCACGCCCTGCACCTGATTGTTGGTCTCCGTGTGGTCGCCCGGGCCGGCGTTGCCGCGGCCGGCGCTGTCCTCCTGGGGCGCGCCCGTCGTCGGCATCTCGCCGCCGGCCTGGGGAGGCATGCCGTCGAAGGAGTACCAGGAGCCCCCCTGGTCCTTGATGGACTCCAGCGTGGCGCGCATCTGCCGCGTCGCGGTGTCCTCGATGTGCTGCTCCAGGGCCTCGCAGCCCTCGAAGGCCTCCAGCTTCGCCGCCGACTGCACCGGCTCGTTCGTCAGCTCGGCCTTCTTGTCCGAGCCGCCCTCACAGCCCGCCGCCACCAGCGCCAACCCCACCCAGCCATAGCGTTTCCACTGCCGCATCAGACCCTCCCGCTTCGTCTTCGGCCCCACCGGCACGGCCCGGACCTCACGTCCGAGCCCCACGCCAGCGGCCGCCGCTCCCTCTGCCACCCCCATGCCAGGGCGTGGCGGGCCTCCGGCTCAGGGATTTCCAGGGGTTTGCGGGACGGGACGCCTCTCAGAAACCTGAGGCGCGGGGGGAACCCGAGAGCGGAAAACCGAGGGTGCGGGGCACGAAACGGACGAACTGCTGGGTGAGCGACGCGTCCATGCGCTCCAGCCGCAGGCCCATGCCGGCGGGCGCCCGGGAGGGCCCTGGGGTGCGGCGCGTTGGCCAGGCCACCGTCGCCTCGGCGGTGCACGGCGTGCGCTGGCCGGCGAG
>JBKGHK010000367.1:0-9919 GCA_046520375.1 Pyxidicoccus sp. 3LFB2 | reverse complement strand
CCAGCAGCGAGGCCGTCAGCCACGGCCGCGTGGACACCACCACATGCGCCACCAGCTTGCGGCCCTGCCGCATCAGCGCCACGTCGCCCCGCGCCAGCGTCCCGGGCCCGCAGCGCAGCACCCGCACCGCGTCACCGCGCCGCAGCAGGGGGTACAGGCCCTGCCCCGCGCCATGGACCCATAGCCGCTGCCCGGGAGGCAGCGCCTCCAGCACATCCAGCAGCACCTCGGTGGAGGGAGTCTTCCGCGGCGGCATGGCACCTGGCCCTCGACATAGCAAACGCCGCCCGGCCCGCCGAAAGTCATGGGGACGCCACTCCGTCCGCCCGGCCGTCCACGTTCTATCGCGCCCCGCCCGCTCCCGGTATGAGGGGGCCCGCGCCCACCGGCCAGGGGCGCGAAGGAAGGAAGCGACATGGACATGGTGCCCGAGGGAAACCTGGTGCCCCAGCGGGGTTGGTGGAGTCGGAACTGGAAGTGGTTCGTCCCCGTGGGGGGCTGCCTGGGCCTGCTGGCCTCGTGTGGCTGCCTGGGCGCCATCCTCCTGGGCGTGGGCTTCTCCTCCCTCAGCAAGATGGGCGCCTATACGGAGGCGGTGGCCCTGGCCCAATCGGACGAGGAGGTGCGGCGCGCGCTGGGCACCCCCATCGACACCGGCCTTCCCAGGCAGTCCACGGTGAACTCGAACAACGGCCGCACCGACGTGCGCTTCACCATTCCGCTCGACGGGCCCGAGGCGGACGGCCTGCTGCGGGTGGACGCCTCGAAACCGGAGGACGGCGCCGAGTGGCGCTACCGCACCCTCGCCGTCGAGCTGGAGGACGGCTCCGTCATTGATTTGCGGGACGACGCCCCCGCCCCCATGCCGGACGAGCCCGAGGAGGACCTCGCACCGCCGCCCACGCCCGGGCCGCCCGTCCCGCCGGAGCCGCCCTTCGGGGCCGAGCCTCCCGGCCGCGACACGGTGGCGCCCGAGGGCGAGGACGAGGGCGGAGGCGAGAGCGAAATCGAGCTGTAGCCCGCCGCCCACCGAAGACCTGGAAAAGCGAAAGGGGCGGCGCGGGGAGTGTCCCCACGTCGCCCCTCTTGGCATGCACCGGAAGGCCGGGGTGCTACTTCAGCTTGCCCAGCTCCGCGCGCAGCTCGGGCAGCACCTTGAAGAGGTCCGCGACGATGCCGTAGTCCGCCACCTGGAAGATGGGGGCCTCGGGGTCCTTGTTGATGGCGACGATGGTCTTCGAGCTCTTCATGCCCGCCAGGTGCTGGATGGCGCCGCTGATGCCGGCCGCGATGTAGAGCGCCGGAGCGACCACCTTGCCCGTCTGGCCGACCTGCAAGTCGTTGGGCACCCAGCCCGCGTCGCACACCGCGCGGGACGCGCCCACCGCGGCGCCCAGGTCATCCGCCAGCGCCTCAATCTCCTTGAAGTCGCCCTTGGTGCCACGGCCGCCGGAGACCACCACGCGCGCCTCGGTCAGCTCGGGGCGGGCGCTCTTCACTTCCTTGAAGTCGACGAACTTCGTCTTGGAGGCCTCGACCTTCGGGCTGAAGGTCTTCACCTCGGCGGCGCCCTGGCCCGACGGGGCGGCGGGGAACTCCGTGGCGCGCAGGGTGAACACCTTCACCGGCGTGGTGAGCTTCACCTCGGCGAACACGTTGCCGGCCCACATGGGACGGCTGAAGGTGACGTCGGCCCCGCTGCCGTTGAAGCCCATGACGTCGGTGGCCATGGCGGCGCGCAGACGGGCGGCCAGGCGCGGCATCAGGTCCTTGCCCTGCGCCGTGGAGGCCATGCCCACGTAGTCGGCCTTCAGCTCCTGGGCGAGCGTGGCCAGCGCCGGGGCGTACGTCTCGGCGAGGTAGTGCTCCAGCTCGGCGGCGGCGCCCACGTGCACGGCCTTGGCGCCGTAGCCCTTGAGCTCATCGGCGACCTTCGCGGGGTCCTTGCCCACCAGGGCGACATGGAGCTCGCCCCCGGCCTTCTCGGCCAGCTGCTTGCCCGCGCCAATGGCGTTGAAGGTGGCCTTGCGGAGGCTGCCGTCCGGCTGCTGCTCGGCGATGATGAGAACGATTGGCATCTGCGTGACTCCGTATCTCTAGAAAGGTTCGTTCCGAGGAGTGGGAGCGGCGGGGCCGCTCAGACGACCTTCGCCTCGTTGTGGAGCTTCTCGACCAGGGCCGGCACGTCGGCGACCTTGATGCCCGCCTTGCGCGCGGGAGGCGACGACAGCTTGAGCACCTGGATGGCCGGGGTGACATTCACGCCCAGCTTCTCCGGCGTCAGCTCCTCAATCGGCTTGCTCTTGGCCTTCATGATGCCGGGCAGGCTGGCGTAGCGCGGCTGGTTGAGGCGCAGGTCGGTGGTGACGATGGCGGGCAGCTGGCACTCCAGCGTGGCCAGCCCGTTGTCGACCTCGCGAATCACGCGCACCGTCTTGCCGTCGGCGCCGATGACGAGCGCGGGCACCTTGTTCTTCTCCTGCTCGCTCTCCAGCGACTCCACCTTGGAGGCGAACGTGGCCTGGCCCCAGCCGAGGAACTCGGCGAGGTACTGGCCCACCTGGTTCTGGTCATCGTCGATGGACTGCTTGCCGAGGATGACCATGTCCGGCTTCTCCTTCTCCGCGACCTTCTGGAGCAGGCCGGCGACGCCGAGCTGGTCCAGGGGGCCGGTGTGGTTCACCCACACCGCGCGGTGGGCGCCCATGGCCAGGGCGTGCCGGAGCTGCTCCTGCACTTCCTTGCCGCCGATGGACACCACCACGACTTCGCCCTGGTGCTTCGCGACGAGGCGCAGGCCCTCTTCGACGCCAATCTCGTCAAAGGGGTTGATCTTGTACTTGAGCCCCTCCTTGACGATGTCCGAGCCATCCGGCTTGACCTTGATTTTCGACTCGGGGTCTTCCACGCGCTTGGCGGTGACGAGGATCTTCACGGCGTTGCTTCTCCTTACGGGGAGACGACTGAGGTCTGGAAAACAGTCCGTGCGGGCCGCGTTGACGCGGCGCGCGAACGGTCTGGGTTAATAGGCATCCGGGCGTCACGGCGGCAATGGGAAATGGCCGCCGGACACAGTTCTGCTTTTCTACTTGAACAGTTCGCGAGCGATGACGAGCCGCTGGACCTGGCTGGTGCCCTCGTAGACCTGGATGAGCTTGGCGTCGCGCATCAGCTTCTCCACGGGGTAGTCCTTGATGTAGCCGTAGCCGCCGTAGACCTGCACGGCGTCGGTGGCGACCTTCATGGCCATGTCGGCGGCGAAGCACTTGGCGTAGCTCGACTGGAGGGTGTTGCGCTTGCCCTCGTCCAAGAGCCAGGCGCTCTCGTAGGTGAGCATGCGGGCCGCGTGGGTGTTCATGGCCATGTCGGCAATCATGAACTGGATGGCCTGGTGCTCGATGATGGGCTTGCCGAACGTCCGGCGCTGGCTGGCGTACTCCATGGAGTACTCGAGCGCGGCGCGGGCGATGCCCACGGAGAACATGGCGGTGAGCGGGCGGCTGTTGTCCAGGGTGGCCATGGCGACGGCGAAGCCCTGGCCCTCCTCGCCGATGCGGTTGGCGACCGGGACGCGCACGTCCTCGAAGGTCAGCGACACGGTGTCGCTGGCGCGCTGGCCCATCTTGTTCTCGTGCTTGCTGACGGACAGGCCCTGGGGGCGGCCCTCCACCACGAAGCAGGTGACGCCCTTGTGCTTCTTGGCCTTGTCCACCGTGGCGAACACCGTGTACTGCTCGGCGTGGCCGCCGTTGGTGATGAAGCACTTGGCGCCGTTGAGGACGTAGTGGTCACCGTCCCGGCGCGCGGTGGTCTGCATGTTGGCCACGTCGCTGCCGGCCTCGGGCTCCGTGAGGCAGAAGGACGCGAACTTCACCCGCTCGGCGAAGTGGCCCAGCAGGCGCTTCTTCTGGTCGTCCGTGCCGTGGAGGATGATGGGCAGGTTGGCCAGGTCGTTGGCGATGATGGACGTCGCCACGCCGGCGCAGCCCCAGCTCAGCTCCTCGCCGACGATGACCTGCTCCAGGTGGGACAGGCCCACGCCGCCGTACTCGGTGGGGATGGCCATGTTCAGCAGGCCCAGCTCCCACGCGGTGGTGAGCAGGTCCCTGGGGAAGGTGGCCGTCTCGTCGTAGTGGGCGGCCTTGGGGCGCACCACCTCGCGGGCGTACTTGCGTGCGGTGTCCTGGAGTGCGCGCTGGGCGTCGGTGAGCTGGAATTCCATGCGATTCCTCGTGACTCGGGCTGCTTGTTGACTCGGGAGTCAACGAATACATGCCGCGCCGCGAAATCGCCAGTCCCATGAGCAGCCCCAGGCCCGGGGCCGCTCCCCCTCCCGTGCGGGCCCTCTCCACCGGGCTGGCAGGCGCCCGACGGAGTCGTGGGCCCCGGGAATACCCCGTGTCCCGCCACCGGCCACCGGCCCGCGAGCCGGCGCCGGGCTCGCGAACTAGGGGCCCGCGAAGAGGCGCGAGGAGTGGATGTAGTTGAAGGGGCGCGAGAAGGTCCCCGCGCCGCTCACCACGTCCGGAGCGGAGGCCTCGGAATAGACCACCGTGCCGGGGGCTCCATCGGCTGGCAGCATGACGATGACGTCATCCGTCATCGAATCCATCCCCCAGGTCCTGACGTAGAGGGCGCCCGTCGTGTCCAGCGTGCCCTGGTCCCGCGCGTAGATGCGCTCGGGGAACGCACCGTAGGTGACCTTCAGGGTTGCCACGCCGTCATTGTCGATGTGCCACAGCTGCTGGGCGTCGTCGGACGTCTGGAGGGCCACGTGGAAGCCTGTCGGGTGCGCCCGCGCGTCGAGGGTGTCCGTCTCGGAGACCGGGGGCATGCCGGTGACGGGGATGACCGTCCGCGTGGTGGGGCTCAACACGAACAGGCGGGTGAACCCGTCCTGGGCGAGCATGGAGTCCCCGGCGTTCCACGCGAGCAGCCGGCGCCCGTCCTGCACGACCTGCCCCTGGACGTCGTAGAACGTGTTACCGCCCTCGTAGAAGTAGGGGCCGCAGTTGTAGGCAATCTGGCCGGTGCCGGCCTGGACGACGACACTCGCGACGTTCTCGGTCTCCGCGCACCCCGGCGACGCAACCACCGTGTCGTTCGCGGCCGTCGTCCCCCGGGGGTACACGCGGTCCTTTCCTTCCATCCTGAAGCGGTCCGGAGCGAAGATCTTCAGCCGGCTCGGGCTCACGTCATGGTCGACGTAGAGGATGCGGCCGTCGGGCAGGACCACGGCGTCATCGAACGGGCTGGCGGTGGAGCAGCCGAAGCCGATCCGCACGCGCGTGGGCGCCAGGATGCTGGAGACCGCGTCGTAGCAGCCCGCGCCTTCCGCGAGCGTGCCCCAGAGGACCACGTCGTTGTCCGGCAGCGCCTCCTCGTGGCACCAGTTGTCCGCGCCGCACGTCTGCGCCCAGAGGCTCCCCGCTCCACAGTCGGTGGCGCTGGTGCACCGGCCCTCCTGGGGCTCGCAGCTCTGCGTCTCGGCGTTGCAGACCTCCCAGGCCTGGCAGCCCGCCGCCGACTGGCAGGCGCCCGTCGGAATCACACAGACGTGGTCGGCCCCACAGACCTCCCCCGGATTGCACTGCGCCTGGGTCTCACACCGCCCCGCGCGCAGCTCGCACCGCCCGTCCGCCGAGCAGTCCTCCCAGGCGAGGCACTCCGCCGAGGACCCACAGAGGCCCGTCGGGGGCGCACAGGCGTGGTCGGCCCCGCAGACCTCCCCTGCATTGCACTGCGCCTGGGTCTCACACCGCCCCGCGCGCAGCTCGCACCGCCGGTTCTCGGAGCAGGCCTCCCAGGCCAGACACTGGTCATCGCCGCCGCACCCGACGCAGACCCCTTCCTGGCAGCGCAGGCCCGGCAGACAGCCCGAGTCGTTCTCGCACAACCCCAGGGCCGTATCCGTACACGCGAGGAACAGCACCGCGCCACACACCACGAACGAGCGAATCACCAGGTGCCTCCCACCTTCACGTTGCCACCGCCGTCGCCATCCGAGTCGAACGACACGGCCGACAACCCCCACAAGGTGAGCCCGGTGAGCGCGATGACGCCGCCTCCCACCATCAGCGTGTTCGCCAGCGTGTTGTAGGTCTTCACCTGGCCGTACTTCGCGTGGTCCGCCGGCACCAGGAGGCCCGCGGGGTAGCGGCGCGAGAGGTCGCCGTTGAGGCTCCTGCTGCGCAGGCCGAAGAAACCGCCAGCGCCGAGCGCGACCGCGCCGCCAATCGTCGCGTAGAGGCCCGTGCTCTTCATCCACTTGGAAGACGCGCCCGTCCGGGGCTCTTCGGCGAACGGTTCGTCCGCGAGCGGCTCGGAGGCGGGCGACGGCGCGTCCTCCTCGTACCCCGAGTCGACTTCCGCGGGGGGCGGTGGCGCGACCGCGACGGGCCGAGGCTCGGAACGGACCTCCGCCTGGGGCCGCGTCGGCGCATCCACCCGGGGCGCACCGTCCGCCACCGGAGCGGACGCCAGCCCGGGGAGGGCCTTCTCGAGCTGCTCGACGGCGTAGTGCGCCGGCCGAAGGTCCAGGAACCCTGGGAAGAAGCGGAAGCTGACGGGCTCCGTCCGCTGGCCCTGGCCGGTCACCAGCGACAGGGTGACGGAGACCACCCCGTCGTTCATCACCGCCTCGGCGTAGATGATGGCGCCGCCACGCCCGAGCGCGGCCAGGCACTCCGTCGTCGCCTTTGGCGCACATGACGCCTTCAGCGGCACGGGACCGCGCAGGATGAACGTCCCCCGCCGCCGGTCACTGGAGCGGACCCCGGACACGATGAGCCCCTCCGCGTCAGCGCGGACCTTGGACTCGAGATTTCCCTGAACCGGATAGAGGCCGACCACGGTCTGCGCGCCGGCAAGGCCAGGCAACGCGAGGACCGCCGCCAGCACGAACAATCGAACGACTCGCGCATGCAGCATCGCGCGAAACGGTAGTTCGAAGGCTGTTCACCTGTAAACGTACAGCCAGTGTTGAATCCAGCCTCACTCTTGACAGGGCATGGCCGGTGTGGTCGCCGCTGACCCTCCTGGCGGGAGAAACACGACGGCCACCGCACTCCCTTCGTCAGGAGCCGGTGGCCGGGGTGTTTTTTGGAAGCCCGGGAAGGCGGCCGGAGTGCTAGCGCGCCGCGGGAGGCTTGCTGGCCTTGGGGACCTTCTCCCAGTCGGCCAGGAACTTCTTGATGCCGGCATCGGTCAGCGGGTGGTTGGCCAGCTGGGTGATGACGCTGTAGGGCAGCGTGGCCACATCCGCGCCCATGCGCGCGGCCTGGAGGACGTGCACCGGGTTGCGGACGCTGGCGACCAGCACCTGCGTGTTGAAGTCGTAGTTCTGGTAGATCTCGATGATGTTGGAGATGAGCTCCATGCCATCCTGCGAGATGTCATCCAGGCGGCCGACGAAGGGCGACACGTAGGTGGCCCCCGCCTTGGCGCACAGCAGGGCCTGGTTGGCGGAGAAGCAGAGGGTGACGTTGGTGCGGATGCCCTCGGCGGTCAGCGCCTTGACGGCCTTCATGCCCTCCACGCCCATGGGAATCTTCACGACGACGTTGTCGTGAATCTTCGCCAGGGTGCGGCCCTCCTTCACCAGCTCGTCCGCCTCCAGCGAGACGCACTCGGCGCTGATGGGGCCGTCCACGATGGTGCAGATCTCCCGGATGGTCTCCTCCAGGGGCCGCCCCACCTTGGCCAGGAGCGACGGGTTGGTAGTCACGCCGTCCACGCAGCCCATCGCATGGGCCTTGCGGATCTCCTCGACGTCAGCGGTGTCGATGAAGAACTTCATCTCGTCCCTCTCCTGGGAAAGAACCTGCGATTGAATGAAGGTGGATGTACCCGGGCGGAAATGAAGTACCCAGGCGAGCAGGCGCGTAACCGATGCCCTCCCACGCGTCAAGGGTGGCCACCGAGGGGGGGTGAAGGGTAGAAGGTCCGGCCAACACCATGGCCCGCGCCCCTCGCTCCGCCGCCAAGAAGCCTCGCCTGCGCGCCCTCCCCGGCCGCCCTGCCCAGCCCCCCGCGTCCGCTCCCGACGCCGAGGCCACGCTCGCCTATGCGCGAGGCGTGCTGGAGGCCGAGGCCCGCGCCATCCTCAATGTCACCGAGCGGCTGGGCGACGCCTTCCTGCATGCCGTGCGGCTGGTGCGCGAGTGCACCGGGCAGGTGGTCGTCACCGGCATGGGCAAGGCGGGCCATATCGGCCAGAAGCTGTCCGCCACGCTGGCCTCCACGGGCATCCGCTCCGTGTACCTGCACCCGGCCGAGGCGGTGCACGGTGATTTGGGCCGGGTGGCGCGCGGAGACGTCATCCTCGCGCTGTCGAACAGCGGCTCCACCGAGGAGCTGGTGCGGCTATTGCCCGCGTTCAAGCGCATGGCCACGCCCGTCATCGCCCTCACCGGTGACGCGGAGAGCCCGCTGGCGCGGGGCGCCGAGCTGGTGCTGGACATCGGCCCGATTGAAGAGGCGTGCCCCATGGGGCTGGTGCCCACCGCCTCCACCGCGGCGCTGCATGCGCTGGGGGACGCGCTGGCCATGGCGGTGCTGCGCTCGCGGCCCTTCGGCACGGAGGACTACGCGCTCCTGCACCCGGGCGGGAAGCTGGGGCGCTCCGTGCAGCGCGTCTTCGAGCTGATGCGCAGCGGCCCCGCCAACCCGCTGGTGCTGGACACCGCGCCCCTGGCCCAGGTGGTGCGGGTGATGACGAAGACGCCGGGCCGGCCGGGCGCCGCGTGCGTGGTGGACAAGGCCGGGCTGCTGGTGGGCATCTTCACCGACGGCGATTTGCGCCGCCGCGTGGAGGACGGCCTCACCGACTTCACGGTGCCGGTGCGCGACGTCATGGGCAAGCACCCGCGCTGCGTGACGCCGGAGACGCTGGTGCTCACCGCCACCGCGCAGATGCGTGAGCTGAGGGTGGACCAGCTCCCCGTCGTCGACGCCGAGGGCCATGCCGTGGGCCTGCTCGACGTGCAGGACCTGCTGGCCGCGAAGTTCGTCTGACGGCGCCCCCCCCCTTCTGCGTCTCGGGCTGTCAAGGCTCGCGCTGAATGTCCCACGGAAGGTTGCTCGCGCGTCTCCACTTCCGGGCCCCTTCGCCCCATCAGGCGAGGATGACCGGGTGAAGGCGGGGGCTACGTGAGGGCGGGCTTTGAGCGAGCCGGAGAACGCGGTCGACCAGACCGAGGGCTATTACCGCCGCCACGGCGAAGCCGTCCATCGACGGTGCAGGCGGCTGCTGGGTGACGAGGCCCTGGCCTGGGACATGACGCAGGAGGTCTTCCTGCGCGCTCACGCCCACCTGCGACAGCTGCGCGAAGCCAGCTCGCCCCTGTCCTGGCTGCTCACGGTGGCAGACCGCCAGTGCTTCTCCCTGCTGCGCAGGCGCCGCACCGAGACGCTCGGCGCGCTGACGCTGCGCGCTCCCACGCTGGAAGCACCCTCCGCGCCGGATGATGCGCTGGAGCGGTGGCTCATCGAAGCCGACCTCGTGCGCCACGTGCTCGCCCACTGCCCGGAGGACGTGCAGCGCATCGTCGCGCACCGGTTCCTCGACGAGCTGGAGCAGGAACAGATTGCCGCGCTACTCGACGTGTCGCGCAAGACAGTGCAGCGCAAGCTCCAGACCTTCTTCGACACCGCGCGGCGGCTGCTGGAGGTCCCCGTGGCCGTCCCGAGGAAAGGAACCGCCCCAGCATGAGCTCCCCCTCCCTCCCCCGCTTCCCGGGCATGCCGGACCTCGTGCTCGAGCGCTATCTCTGCGGGGAGCTGCCCCCGGACCAGGCCCTGCGCGTGGAAGAGGCCGCACGTGCCTCGCCTGCCCTCGCCCAGCACCTGGAGAGCCGGCGCGCCAGCAGCGCGCCTTCGCGGCGGTCCGCCCCTTCGGGCCCGTGCGCGCGAAACTGGA
>JBKGHK010000366.1:0-9970 GCA_046520375.1 Pyxidicoccus sp. 3LFB2 | reverse complement strand
CCTGGATTTGCCCATGGTGCGCGCGCTGGCGGACCTGCCCGAGGTGGACCTGTTCGCGGTGCTGGACGCCATCGTCGAGCGGCAGTTCCTCCAGGAGGTGGAGGGCGCTACGTCTTCACGCACGACACCGTGCACCAGGCCGTCTACGACAGCACGCCCGAGCCCGAGCGGCGGGTGGCGCACGGGCAGGTGGCGCTGGCGCTCCAGACGCTGCACTCGCAGCGGCCGGACTTGTCGCGCACGGTGGGCTGGCACTACCTGCGCTCGTCGGAGCCGGAGCTGGCCATCGGCCCGCTGCTGGACGCCGGCCGCGCGGCCATTGAGGCCCAGGCGCTGCTGGAGGCGACGCTGCTCCTGAAGGAGGCGGCGGCGCTGCTGGAGGCCGCGCCGGACTTCCCGGGCCGCGACAGGCTGCTGTTGCGCATCTGGGTGACGATGGTGGAGGTGGGCTACTCCAGCGACCCGCCCACGTCGCTGGCCTTCGCCGAAAAGCTCTTCGCGCACTGGACGGCCACGGTGGACCTGAAGGAGGGGCGGCGGCAGGCGCTGGAGGCGCTCGAGGCCGCGTGCGCCACGCCCGAGGTGGACCGGCCCGCGCGGCTGCGGGAGCTGTTCCGCGAGCGCGAGGCGGATGCGTACGCGTCTCCCTCGGACACCTTCTGGAAGCAGGCGGAGCTCCAGATTCTGCAGGGCATGGCGCTGGCCATCGTCGGGAGGACGGACGAGCTGTCGGCGCTGCTGGCGCGCGTGGAGGCCGAGCAGCCGGAGGTGTCGCCGTACCGGGCGGGGACGCTGCTGTCGCCCGCGGTGCTGTGCGCGTACACGGGCCGCTTCGCGGGCGTGCTGGAGACGCAGTACGAGCAGCTGGCGCGGCTGCGCGGGCTGCGCGAGGCCCTGGGCCGGCTCCCCAAGCGCCTGGCGTGGGCGCTGGGCATGGGCGGCTACATGATGAACATGAACCTGGCCCTGCGCGGCGAGCCGCTGGACGTGCAGGCCACGCGCGACGGGTACGCGGTGGCGGAGACCCACGGGTTCACCGACGTGCGGGCCTTCCACCTGTTCTCGGTGGTGACGCGCGCGGCCTTCACCGGCGATGGCGCGGCCTTCGTCCCGGCCTTCACGGAGAAGACGGACCTGGTGCGGCGGCTGGGCAACCCCCGGCTGATGGAGCGCAACCTGGCCATCTTCACGCCGCCCTACTACCTGGAGCGCGGCGAGCACGAGCATGTGGCGGCGGTGGTGACGCGCGCGGAGACGCTGGCGCGGGTGCTGCCGTCGGACCGGTGGCTGCAGTGCCACGTGCAGGTGTACCAGGCATGCCGCGACGTCCTCTTCGAGGATGCGGCGGCGGCGCGCAAGTCACTGCCGAAGGCGCTGGCGGCGGCGCGCGAGGGCGGCCTGCGCATGGAGACGCTCCTGCGCGTGTACCAGTCCCGGTTCGAGCGGGAGCAGGGCAACCTCCTGGCGGCGGCGGAGGCCGCGGAGGCCGCGCTGACGCGGGCCCTGGACCCGGTGCTGGCCAACCCGTGGGATGAAATCGTGGCCCGCCGGGCCCTGGCCGCGCTGCAGCCCGGGGACGAGGGCACCACGAACCTGCGCCGCGCGCTGGCGCTGGCGGAGCTGACGGGCAACGTGTTGCAGATGGGGCTGGTGCACCTGGCCCTCGCCGAGCGTGAGCCGGTGAGCCAGGCCGCGGTGGCGGAGCTGACGACGGCCGAGACGCTGTTCACCGAGGCGCGCGCCACCAGCCTGCTGTCGCTGACCAGCTCCCTGCGCGGCGCCCTGCAGCGGCGCGCGGGTGTCCGTCAGAGCGCGTGAGGACGCGGCCCTCCTGTCGGACTTGCCGCTTCCGCGGAGCAGACGCGCTAGGGTCCGCCGCATGAAACTCCTCGTCGAGCTGGGCATCGCCGTGGGCGGCCTCGTGCTCGCCATCGTCCTGCTCTCGCTCAACCTCTGGCGCGCCATCCTCTTTCTCTTCCCCGCCAGCGTCCGCGTGGAGCCCGAGGCCCCCGCGGACCAGATGGACCTTCCGCTGGAGCTGGGGCCCATGGCCACCCAGCTCCAGGCGCTGGGCTTCGTGCCGCTCGGCAGCCATGAGGAGAAGCCCCGGCTCCAGCGCGCCACGCGCTCCTACGACTGGGCCCACCCCGGCGAGCGCGTCTTCGCCACGCTCCACCTGGGCCAGGACGACGCGCCCCGGCTCTACCTCCTCACCCCGGTAGCCCCGCACGGCTTCGTCATCACCGCCGGGTACCGCCGCCCCGCGCTGGAGGTGCCCGGCGTCTACCGCTCCGGTTCACTGGACGACGCTTCGCCCGAGCGGCTCCTGCGGGCCCACGTGCGGCGCCTGGAGGGCTTCACCCCCACGGGGAACTTCACCTGGGAAGGCCGCGTGGAGGCCGGGCGTTCCTGGTACCAGGGGCTCGGTCGCAAGGAGATTCGGCGGCAGAACCTGCAGGGCCTGTTGTGGACCGTCATGGCACTGGCCATCGTCGCCAGCGCGTTCCTGGGTCGGCGGGTGCCCTGACGACCCTGCCCCACACCTCACGACGTCACGGCGTGCGTGCACCGCGCACGGGTTGAGAGTAGGTAGACGACCACCATGAAGAGCGTGTCCAAGACCGAGGAAATCTACTTCCTGTCAGGCAAGCGCACCCCGTTCGGTACCTACGGGGGCAGCCTGAAGGACCTCAGCGCCACCGACCTCGCCGTGGAGTCGGCGAAGGCCGCCCTCGCCCAGGCGAAGGTGTCTGCGGAAGACGTCCAGCACGTCGTCTACGGCAACGTGGTGCAGACCAGCTCGGATGCCATCTACCTGCCGCGCCACGTGGGCCTGCGCACCGGTGTTCCCGTCCCGGTGCCCGCGCTGGGCGTGAATCGGCTGTGTGGCTCCGGCTTCCAGGCGTTCGTCACCGCGGCCGAGATGATGCTCACCGACCAGGCGAGCTGCGTCCTGGCCGGCGGCACGGAGTCCATGAGCCAGGCGCCCCACGTCATCCGCGGCGCCCGCTGGGGCCTGCCGCTGGGCAAGGGCGGCCTGGAGGACATGCTCTGGACGGCGCTCACCGACAGCTACACCGGCCAGGCCATGGCCCTCACCGCCGAGCAGCTCGCGGTGGACTACGGCCTGACGCAGGACATGGTGGACGAGTACGCCGTGCTCACCCAGAAGCGCTTCGCCGCCGCGCAGGAGGCGGGCCGCCTCCACGACGAGATTGCCCCCGTCACCCTCAAGGGGAAGAAGGGCGACACCGTCGTCTCGCGCGACGAGCACAACCGCCCGGACACCACGGTGGAGGGGCTGCGCAAGCTGCCCAAGGTCTTCAAGAAGGACGGCGTGGTGCACGCGGGCGCGGCCAGCGGCATCTGCGACGGCGCGGGCTCCATGGTGATGGCCACGCGCAGCTTCGTGGAGAAGCATGGGCTGAAGCCCATGGCCCGGCTGGTCAACTGGGGCATCTCCGGGTGCGACCCGAAAATCATGGGCATCGGCCCCGCGCCGGCCATCCGCCGGCTGCTGGAGCGCGCGCAGTGCCAGCTGTCCGACGTGGACCTCTTCGAGGTCAACGAGGCCTTCGCGCCGCAGTACCTCGCGGTGGAGAAGGAGCTGGGCCTGCCGCGTGACAGGACGAACGTCAATGGTGGTGCCATCGCCGTGGGCCACCCGCTGGGGGCCTCGGGGGCTCGCATCACCACGACGCTGGTGTACGAGCTGAAGCGTCGCGGCGCTCGCTATGGTATCGGGTCTGCGTGCATCGGCGGCGGCCAGGGCATCGCGGTGCTGGTCGAGGCACTCTGATGGCCGCACAGGACACGGGACGCGAGATGAGCAACGAGGTGGACGCGAAGACGGCCCGTGAGCGGGCCAAGGCCATCGCCGAGCAGCGCCGCGCGGAGCGCCGCAACCGCAAGCGCAAGTGCGTGGTGTGTGGCGTGGAGGAGAGCGACAAGACGCCGCTCACCGCGCACCCGGAGGGCATCGGCCCGTCCTGCAAGGACGAAGTCGCGTGCCTGTCTCGCAAGGCCGCCGGCGGGCGGTGAAGTCCCGGGCCCGGGCCGCGTGCCCGGGCCCCTACCCGGGCCGACTGTCCGGCGAAGGACTCCGGGCCCCGGGCTCCGGGCTTCCAGAACGGGCGGGCAGGGGGCGGGCGACGGGTCCGCCAGGACTGGATTGTGGGCGGCGTTTCTTGATGGCGGAATCGTCTCGGGGTAAACGTCCAGAATCTCTGGTTTAGACGAGGGTCGGAATGGGCGTTATCAGCTTCACGGGAGTCAAGGTGTTCTCCACCACTCTCGCGCGGGACCGCGAGAACATGGGTGAGAACATCACCAAGTGGCTCAAGGAAAACCCCAACGTCGAAGTGGTGGACAGAGTGGTGACGCAGTCCTCCGACAAGGAGTTCCACTGTCTGACCATCACGCTCTTCTACAAGCCGAAGGCCTGAGCGGCCGCGCGGCGGAAGGAAGAGTCGGTGTGCGAGGGCGCTCTCCCTGGTCACGGGGATGGGCGCCTTTGTCGTTTGGGGTTGCGAAGCGGCGAGGGTTCCACCACCTTTGGACGGCTCTTTAAAGGGACGAGTGGAGGAGTACTGAATGCGACCGATGCGCAGCTTCGGCGGCGGGGGCGGCGGCGGGCTGCCCAGCCTGGAGACCATGGCGTCCAAGCTGGCCGTCGCGCTGGTGGCGGGTTCCGTGCTGTACCACCTCACCAAGGGAGGGCAGGGCGCGCTGTTGCTGCTGCTGCCCGACTTCGTCTTCAGCCGCTTCTTCCTCTGGCAGCCGATTACCTACGCCTTCATCGAGGCGAGCCCGCTGGGCATCATCTTCGGCGCCATCATCACCTGGTCCATCGGCGGCTACCTGGAGTCAATCTGGGGAGGCAAGCGCCTGCTGATGGTGGCGGTGGGCGTCACGGCGCTGTCGGGCTTCATCACCTCGCTGCTGGCCATGCTGGTGCCCGGCGCGACGGTGCAGGCGTACACCGGCGGCAACGTGATGACGACGGTGCTGTGGGTGGCGTACGGCCTGAGCATCGGCCAGGGGCAGACGAACTTCTGGGGCATCCCGCTGTCGGGTAACGCACTGGCGGGCGTGGGCGCGGGCTTCGTGGTGCTGATGGCCATCATCGGCCCGTGGCAGGCGCAGGTGCCGGACCTGCTCGCGCTGGGCATGGTGTTCGCCTACGTGCGCGGCGCCAACCCGCGCCGGCTGCTGTTGCACTTCCAGCACTGGCGGCTGCAGCGTCAGCTGAGAGACCGCTCCAAGCACCTGCGCGTGGTGCCGAAGAACCAGAGCCGTCCGGACCGGGACCAGTTCCTCAACTGACGCTCTGTCTTCCGCGTGCCGGCCCATCACGGGCCGGCGCTTCGGCGGGTGCCACTTCGCGGGCCTCTCCGGGCGCAGGGCTCGAGCGAGGGGGTGTCGGAGGCTGGCTCAGTGGGCCGCCTCGGGGTGCCCGTACTGCTTGAGCTTGCGGTAGAGCGTGGCCACGCCGATGTCGAGCTGCTCGGCGGTGCGCGCGCGGTTGCCGTCGTTCTGGGCCAGCACCGCGAGGATGTACTCCTTCTCCATGTCCTCCAGCCGGCGCGGGTTGCCGCTGGGGATGAGGCTGGGCGGGGCGGCGCGCACCTCCTCGGGCAAATCGTCCCGCTCCACGCGCTGGCCCTCGCACAGGGCCACCGCGCGCTCCACCGCGTTGCCCAGCTCGCGCACGTTGCCCGGCCAGGGGTAGCGCAGCAGCTGATCCGCGGCCTCGGGGGCCAGGCCCGACACCCTCCGGCCCAGCCGCTCCCCGGCCTCGGCGAGCAGCAGCCGCGCCAGGGGGAGGATGTCCTCGCGCCGCTCGCGCAGCGGGGGAATCTTCAGCTCGATGACGCGCAGGCGGTAGTAGAGGTCCTGCCGGAAGCGGCCCAGGCGCACCTCCTCCGCGAGCTCCCGGTTGGTGGCGGCCACCAGGCGCACGTCCACCTTGCGGCTGGCATTCTCGCCCACGCGCCGCACCTCCCGCTCCTGGAGCACGCGCAAGAGCTTGGCCTGCATGGACGCGGGCACCTCGCCCACTTCGTCCAGGAAGAGGGTGCCGCCGTGGGCCGCCTCGAAGAGGCCCGCGCGGTCATGCGTGGCCCCGGTGAAGGCGCCCCGCGCGTGGCCGAACAGCTCGCTCTCCAGCAGCGTCTCGGTGACGGCGGCGCAGTTGACGGCGACGAAGGCCTTGTGCGCGCGGCCCGACTCGTCGTGGATGAGGCGGGCGATGCGCTCCTTGCCCACGCCGCTCTCGCCGGTGACGAGCACCGTGGAGTCCACCTTCGCCGCGCGCCGCGCGAGGTTGATGACGCGCAGCATGGCTTCCGAGCGCGCCACCATGCCCGCCGGGTCCTCCGTCACGCCCGCGCGCGCCAGCGACTGCCGCTTCGCGCGCAGCTTGCGCTCGGCCTGCTTCAGCGCGTCCGTCACCTGCGCCAGCACGCCCTCCATGCACTGCGTTTCATAGAAGCGCAGCACCTCGGTGCACTCGGTGCTCCACTCCTCGGCGGGCCGGCCGACGAAGTGGCAGGCCGCGTCCCCCCGGCCCACGCAGCGCAGCTCCGTGCCGTAGATGGGCTTGCCGTTGACGTAGCTCATGTAGCCGGACGCGAAGCCGGTGAGGCTCCAGCACACCGGCTGGTCCGCCTGGCCCAGGTGCAGCAGGTGCTGCTCGGCTTCATACGAGTCGCGCCACTGCGCCTCGGCGAAGGGCTCGGGGCCCTCGTCGGGGCGGCGCTCCATGCGCTCCACGCGGACCTGGCCCTGCAGCATGTGCAGGCGGCCTCCAGCCCGGCGCCACACGGACTCGTCCGGCCAGGCCACCGCCGTCTTCAGGGCCTCCGCCGTCCGCCAGCCATGCGCGTAGCCCAGCCGGGTGAAGATGCCGCGCGCGGCCGTCATCCCCACCAGGTCGATGAGCTCCTTGCGCAGGAGCCCCAGCGC
This sequence comes from Pyxidicoccus sp. 3LFB2, assembly GCA_046520375.1. Lineage (GTDB taxonomy): Bacteria > Myxococcota > Myxococcia > Myxococcales > Myxococcaceae > Myxococcus. The sequence goes on along the minus strand of JBKGHK010000366.1, from coordinate 3,004 downwards.
CACCGGGTCCATCAGGATGGCCCGCTGGCCGGCGAAGTGGATGAGGCCGCCTCCCGGCTCGAAGGACAACAGCTCGTTCAAGCCCAGCTCGAATCCGCCAGCCACGGTGTACTGCTCCCTTCCAGAGTGATGTGTCACTCTATCATTATGAGAGGCCTCGCGCACGCACTGCCAGGGGACTGGAGTGATTCCAACGGGTTGGCATGTTGCATGTCCTGGTCCTGGGGTTGCAGTAGAAGGCCCCCAGCATGGGCGACGGACTCGACAGGCGCGAGGTACTGCAGGGCGCGGCGGCGGCCGGGGTGGCGGGCGTGCTGGGTGCCCGGCCCGCGAGCAGCGCGCTGGCGCCCGCCCTCTTCGTGTCCCATGGCTCGCCCATGGTGGCGCTGGACTCGGACGACTACCCGAAGGCGCTGAGGGCCTTTGGAGACGGTGTGGCGGCGGCGCGGGCGCTGGTGGTGGTGTCGGCGCACTGGGAGACGCCGGGCGAGGTGCGCGTCACCGCGAGTGCCCGGCCCCCGCTCATCCATGACTTCTACGGCTTTCCCGAGCCGCTCTACCGCCTGAAGTACGAGGCGCCAGGCGAGCCCTCGCTGGCCGCGGACGTGGTGGCGCGGCTGAAGGACGCCGGGCTGCCCGCGGTGGCGGACGCGGAGCGTGGGTTGGACCACGGCGCGTGGGTGCCGCTGCTGCATGCCTTTCCTCAGGCGAAGCTCCCGGTGGTGCAGGTGTCGATGCCGGCAGGCGCGAGCCCCGCGCAGGTGGCGCGGCTGGGCGAGGTGCTCCGGCCGCTGCGCGCGCAGGGCGTGCTGCTCATGGGCAGCGGCGGCATCGTCCACAACCTGCGGCGCCTGAATTTCCACGAGAAGGCCGCGTCCGTGGAGCCGTGGGCCGAGGCCTTCGACAGCTGGGTCGCGCGCAAACTGGACGCGCGGGACTTCTCCGGCCTACAGCAGTGGTTGGATGCACCGAATGCACGGCTCGCGCATCCGAGAGCCGAGCACCTGATGCCCCTCTATTTCGTCCTCGGAGCTGCCCTCCCCGAGGACCGCCTCACCCCCGTGTTCGAGGGCTTCCATCACGGAACCTTGTCGATGCGCAGCTTCGCGCTGCGCGCCTGAAACCGCAGTCCCCAAGGAGCACCCCAAATGAAGATGTCCATGAAGAGCGCCGTTGCCCTGATGTTCGCCCTCCCCTCGATGGCCCTCGCGTCCAACTGGGACGTTGACGGCTCGCACTCGAGCGCGGGCTTCACCGTGAAGCACATGATGGTGTCGAACGTGAACGGCTCGTTCAACGTGAAGAGCGGCTCCGTCAATGTCGACGACAAGGACATCACCAAGTCCACCGTCGAGGCCGTCCTGGATGCCACCACCGTCAACACCGGCAACGCCAAGCGCGATGAGCACCTGAAGGCGCCGGACTTCTTCGACACCGCCAAGTACCCGACCATCACCTTCAAGTCGAACAAGGTGGAGAAGGCCGGCGAGGGCAAGCTGAAGGTCTCCGGCAACCTGACCATGCACGGCGTCACCAAGCCCGTCGTCCTGGACGTCACGGGCCCGAGCGCCGAGTCCAAGGACCCGTGGGGCAACACGCGCACGGGCGTGCAGGCCACCACCAAGCTGAACCGCAAGGACTTCGGCCTGACCTACAACACGGCGCTGGAGACGGGCGGCGTGGCGGTGGGCGAGGAAGTCACGGTGAACCTGGACCTGTCCCTGGTGAAGAAGCAGCCCGCGGCCCCGGCGAAGCCGGCGACCGCGACGGACAAGAAGTAGTCCGAAGCTTCAGCCACGCTGAATGACGGAGGGGCCTCCCACGCGAGTGGGGGCCCCTCTTTCACTTTGCGGGCTCGTGAAAGCCCGCGGGAGTGTGGGGGAGGGAGCACCCGGTGCGGGCACTCCCTCCGGCGGTGCGGCTCAGCCCTCCGCCACCGCCTGCACGCTGGAGCGGTAGATGAAGATGCGGGCGGTGTTGGTGCGCTGGTCCGCGGGGATGACGAAGAAGCCCGGGGTGGCGCCCTTGAAGTCCTGCGAGAAGCCCGCGACCTGGCGGCCGTCGTTGAAGGTGACGCGAATCTTCTGGCCTTCCGCCTGCGGCTGGCGCGTGCCGGCGGTGAGCATGAAGAAGATGGCCTTCACGCGCTTGCCCGGAATCTGCTCGGGGGCGTAGCCGCTCTGCTGCTCCAGGGAGATGACCTCGTCGAGCAGGTCCGCGTCGCGGATGGTGCCGCGCTTCACCTGGCCCTCGACGGTGTGGATGATGACGCGGTGCTCGCCCTCCACGAAGGAGGTGATGGGCGCCGAGTCCACCACGGCCGGCTGGGAGAAGAACGGCTCGCGCGTGACGATGCGGTTGGCGGCGGGCGCGGGGGCCGCGGCGACGACCGGGGTGCTCACGCTGGAGGCCCTGGGCGAAGCCGTGACACCCGGGGAGGCCATGGCGGCGGAGACCACCGGGGCCGCGGCCATGACGGCGGCGACGGGGGCGGGCGGAGGCGGAGGCGGGATGTAGGCCGGGGGCGGCGGCTCCACGGACTCCTCCACGAGCTCGATTTCGGTCATCTCCTGCACCGGCTCGAGCTCCACCGGGACGGCTTCCTCGATGGGGGAGGGCGGGGCGTCGATGGCGACGTCCACGTCGTGCTCCGCGGCGGAGAGGTCCTGCGCCTGGGCTCCGAAGGCGTTGCTGCTGGACTGCCAGGCCGGGGCCGGAGCCTCGGGCTCGGGCTCGGACGCCCACGGCTGGGACGGCGTGCCGAAGGGCGAGTCCGTCTGCGCGGGCGCATCACTCCAGGAGGACTCGGGCTCCACCTCCACGGGCGCGTCGCTCCACTCGGCCTGGGCGGCCTCGACGGGGGCGTCCGCGAGGGAGATTTCCTCAGAGGGAGTCTCGCTCCACGCGGCGGCGGGGCGCGGGCCTCGGGCTCGGCCTCCGGCCGTCACCCACTCGGGCTGCAGCTCTTCCGGGGCGGCTTCGGCGGACGGCGCGGAGTCCCAGG
>JBKGHK010000365.1:0-9976 GCA_046520375.1 Pyxidicoccus sp. 3LFB2 | reverse complement strand
CCGCGTCCAGGGCATGTTGGCCACCAGCCGCTTCTCGCGGACGGCCTCCTTCACGCCCGGGGGCAGCGCGTCCAGCTGCGCCGTCAGCTCGCGGGGCGCGAGGTACTTCTCCAGCTCGGTGCGGAAGTCCTCGGGGCGCTCCAGGTTGGGCGGCAGCACCAGCACCAGCGGGGGCCCGGCGGGGGCGCCCTCCTCGGTGAGGTACACCCAGGGCCAGGTGCGCGGGGTGTAGAGGACGCGCTCGGCCACCACCCACGAGGTGGGGAACTCCACCTTGGTGATGCGCAGCTTCGTTCCGGCGGGAATGATGCGCTCCACGGCCCCGGGGTTGATGGGCTTGCCCTTCGTGTCGTCCAGGAGGCGCACGTCCTCGGGCGCGTAGGGCGTGAGGAGGCGCTTGGAGGCGTCACCGAAGAAGGGCGTGACGTTGGCGGACAGGCGCAGGTACTGCACCGCCTCGGGGCCGGTGAGGGCGCGGTCGAGGGAGGCCCGGGCCTCGGGAGGCATCCGGGTGTGGGAGCCACAGCCCGAGACGAGCGCGGCGAGGAGGACGACAAGGGAGGGGAGTCGGAGTCGGTTGAGCGGCATGGCACCTCCGCCGGACAGGGCGCGGGAGGAGGCCTGCTTAGCTCAGCGAGCGGCCTGCGTCAGCGGCGGAGCGGCGTGCTCCTCCTGCTTGCCGCCACGGCACCCCCGCTGGGGAGGGCACACGGGGCCCCGGCCATGCGGGTCCGCGACGAGCAGGAACCGGCCGAGTCCGCGCGCGTCCGTCAGCTCCGGATGGCTGCACAGCGCGCAGTGGCGGGGAGGACGCTTCGAGGGAGGAAAGGGCACGGGACGCAAGTGTGCGCCGCTCCCGTGCCCCGGGCGAATTTTCCGCCGCCCTACTTCTTGTCGCCGGACGCCGCCGCGGCGGGCGCGGGGGTGCTGGCCGCGGGGGTGCTCGGGGCCGTCGAGGTGCTGCTCGACGAGGCGCTGCTGGAGGAGGACGAGGACGAGTCGCTGGACGAGCCGCCGTCCTTCTTCGTCGAGCTGTACAGGTCCGAGTACCAGCCGCCGCCCTTCAGGACGAAGCTGGAGCGGCTGACGACCTTGGACAGCGAGCCCTCGGCGCCGCAGGCGGTGCACGCGGCGGGAGTCGGGTCCGAGATCTTCTGCAGCACGTCGATGGTCTTTCCACAGCTCTGGCAGGCGTATTCGTAGATGGGCATGGCTTTTCAGTACCTGGTCAGGGTGTTGGTTGACGGGCGTTGGCGAGGAGCTGCTTGCGCAGCCCGTCCGCCAGGCCCAGGCGCTCGAAGGCGCGGAAGACGAGCTCGGCGGGGGCGCCGTGCTTGCGGCCCACGGCATCCGCCAGCCCGTGCAGGTCGGTGGCCGAGGGCAGGTCGTCCGCCACCAGCTTCTCCAGCTCCTTGCGGAGCGAGTCCGCGAACCGGCGCTGGATGCCCAGGTCCGCGAGGTACTTGTCGCGGCCGAGCAAGTCCAACCGGTGCGTCAGGTGCGAGGTGGCCAGGGCCTCGCGGCGGAAGCGCTCGCGCAGGGCCTCCACCTCTTCACCCACGGCCAGTACGGACACGAGCCGCTGCAGCTCCGAGGGGCTCAGCCCCAGGGACCAGGCCACGCGGCCGGACGCTCCGCGCTGGTCGGAGTACGCCGCGATGACCTGCTGGCGCTCCTTCTCCGTGAAGGCGTCCAGGAGCCCGTGGTCCTTGAGCACGTTCTCCACGTCCACCAGCGTCAGCTCGCCGCGCGAGCCGTTGTAGCGCTGCGACAGGTTGCGCAGGAGCGCGAAGCGGTGCTCGGCCCCCTCCAGCGCGCCCTCCACGGCGGGCTTGCTGCTCAGGCGCGTCAGCTCCATGAAGGACGCCCGGGGCGCCTCCACGCGGGTGAAGCGGCCCCGGGGACGGGGCAAATCCTTGCGCAGGAAGCCCAGGTCCTCGTCGCCCTCGGGGGGCAGGGCCCCGGCCTCGGCCAGGTCGCCGTCCGACTCGGAGGTGGCGCGCTTGCGCGGGAGGATGCGGTCCTGGACGGCGGCCTCCGCCTTCTCGGCCTTGGTCGCCTTCCTGCCAGCCTTGCCGTCGCCTTCCTCGGCGCCCGCGGCGGCCTTGGGAGGCGTGGCGAAGGTGGGAATGTCGGACACGGGGGCGGGCGGGGGCGTCTTCAGCTCGCGCACATGGGCGAGCTCCCGGACCACGTCATAGAAGCCGCAGGCCTGCCGCTGGGCGGCCAGGGCAGGGGCCGTTCCCTGGAGGATGTCCACCACGGCGAAGGGGCCCAGCGGGGACGTGTCGGGCTCTCCATCCGTGAGCGTGCGCACGCGGAAGTCATCGTCCTCGGACAGGAGGGCGAGCGCTTCACGCACCTCGGGGGCCGGCGCCGGCGACTTCGCGCGCCGGCAGAAATCCGAGACGGCGACCGCCACGGGGGTGGGAACGTCGTCGGGCTGTCGTCTTCTCTGCCAGGGGCTGGTCATGGAAAGTCGCCGAAAATTGCTCGTTTACGAGGGCGGATGCCTCTATCTTCGCCGCCAGACAGGTGTCAATGAGCCAGTCCGACTCCAATCTAAACAGCCAGCGGCGGGTGCAAGCTGACGGGGCGGACGGCCGGGGGCATGAATCTCCATGCCGCCGCCTGCCGGACGTTGCGAGCCGGAGCGGGTGAGGATATCTGGCCCCCACGTTCGGAGACCAACAGTCGTCAGCGGTGGTTTCTTCGGCGCGGGCAGGACCAGGGGGGATGGCGGGTCGCGGTCGCCTCCCAGAGCGGTTACAACAGGAACGGAGGGCCGGGCAGGGCCGGCCCCCTACCGAGGGAGCAACATGCAGGCGCGGACCCACGGGGCATTTGAAGGAACCGACATGACCCACAGCCACAGCCACAGCCATGAGTCGGAGGAGTCGAAGGACGAGGTGCTCGCCCGCTACATGGCCCAGCACGGGCTGAAGAGCACGCGCCAGCGCAGCCTCATCATCGACACCTTCTTCGCCATGGGGGGCCACCTCTCGGTGGAGGAACTGTGGAACAAGGTGCGTGAACAGGACACCAAGGTGTCCGTGGCCACCGTGTACCGGACCATGAAGCTGCTCAACGAGTGCGGCCTGGCCCACGCGCGCAACTTCGGTGACGGGCAGACGCGCTACGAGGCGGCGGCGGGGCGGGAGCACCACGACCACCTCATCTGCACCCGGTGCGGCACCATCGTCGAGTTCGAGAACGACCGCATCGAGGCCATGCAGGACGCGGTGGCCCGAAAGCACGGCTTCAAGGTGACCTCGCACAAGATGGAGCTATACGGCCTGTGCAAGGACTGCCAGCGCACCACGGGCACGGCGCCGACGGCGGCATGAAGCCGTCCACCCGAGCCCGCCGAGCCCGCCGAGCCTGGGTGTGCGCCGCCGTGCTGATGGCGGGGCTTTCCGGCTGCCGGGGCACGAAGCCGGTGGACGCGGGGCCCGCCTTCCTCCAGGCGCTGGCCCTGCCTTCGGTGGGGCCCACGCGGCACGACGCGCGGGCGCTGAATGGCAAGGTGGTGCTGGTCTCCTTCTTCGCGACCTGGTGCTTCCCGTGCCTCGCGGAGATGCCCACGCTGGAGGCGCTGCAGCGCGACTATGGCGCGCGGGGCTTCCAGGTGGTGTCCGTGGGCATGGACCTGGAGGGCGCGAAGGTGCTCCAGCCCTTCGCGGACCACTACGCGCTCCGCTACCCGGTGCTGGTGGCGGATGACTTCATGCGCGAAGGGCAGACGGCGTTCGGCCACATCCGCGCGCTGCCCACCACCGTCCTGTTGGACCGGCGCGGCCGGGCCGTGGCCGGGTGGCAGGGCGTGGAAGGCCACTCCGACGTGGCGAAGGCCATCGAGAAGCTGCTCGCGGAGCAGTGACGGTGCGCTAGCCTTCCTGAAGATTCCAACATTCAGGGGGGCTTGAATGGGTGCTTTCGACGGGAAGGTCACCATCATCACCGGAGGCAGCTCGGGCATCGGGCTGGCCACGGCGCGGAGGCTGTGCCGCGAGGGCGGCCGGGTGGTCATCGCCGCGCGGAACGAGGCGCGGGGCCGCGAGGCGGAGCGTGCGCTGCGCGAGGAGGGGGGAGAGGCCCGCTTCGTGGCGTGTGACGTGGCGCGCGGCGAGGACGTGCGGCGGCTCGTGGACACCACGGTGGAGCTGTACGGCCGGCTGGACGCGGCGGTGAACAACGCGGCGCTGGGAGACATCACCCTGGTGCCCACGTGCGAGCTGTCCGAGGAGGAGTTCGACAGGACGCTGGCCGTGGACCTGAAGGGCGTGTGGCTGTGCCTGAAGTACCAGATTCCCGCCATGCTCCGGGTGGGGAAGGGCTCCATCGTCAACGTGTCGTCCGTGAATGGGATGATGCCCACGCCCTACGCGGCGGCATACGTCACGGCGAAGCACGGCCTGCACGGGCTGTCGCGCACGGCCGCGCTGGAGTACGCGGCGCAGGGCATCCGGGTGAACGTGGTCTGCCCGGGCGCGCACAAGACGCCGATGCTGGAGGGCCTCTTCGAGAAGATGTCCCCGGGCAATCACGCGGCGGCGGAGGCCGCGTATGCCTCGCGCATCCCCGCGCGCCGCGTGGCGGACCCGGCCGAGTCGGCGGAGGCCATCTGCTGGCTGCTGTCGGACGCGGCGTCCTACGTCACCGGCAGCATCATGGCGGTGGACGGCGGAATGAGCGCCGGCGTCATCTGAGCGGCGTGGCCACGGCGCCCGCGGAAGTCCGCGTCTCCAGGGGGTGATTGTGCGCAAGCAGGGCGGGTGGAGCGTCCAGTAGTCACCCTCTGTGCGCGACGGGCAGAGCCCGCGCGCGCGGGTGCTACATGCCTGGAGCGGTTTTCTTGCGGGGCAGGGGGTCACTGGTACCTTCGGCGCGTTCATGACGGCGCGGCGAAAGTTCCTGGTGATGGCGGTCGGTGTGGCGGGGGCCTTGAGCCTGCTGTCCGTGGCGGATGCCAAGGGCTTCCGGCGCTACCTCTCGCTGCGTCAGGACGTGGACTCGCTGCAGGAGCGCAACCGCGGGCTGGCCGAGCAGAACGAGGCCCTGCGGCAGGAAATCAACGCCCTGCGCAAGGACCCGGCGGCGCTGGAGCGGGCCGTGCGCGAGGAGCTGGGCTACGTGAAGCCGGGAGAGATTGTCTTCCACCTGGAGTCCCCATGACGTCGCTGACCTCGTTTCCGTCTCCCGGAAGGTTGCTGCGTCACGCGCTGAGGGCCATTCCGGCCACCGCCGCGCTGGCCACGTTCATCCACCTGGCGCGCGGAGGCTTCCGAGGGCTCCACACGCTGGAGTGGACCGAGGCGGCCCTGGTGGGCCTGCTCCTGGTGGGCATCGCCGTGGCGGCGTGGCACCGCGCCATGCGCGGCGCGGTGGGCGCGGTCATCGACCTGCGTGACGACTTGGAGCTGGGCGGCGGGCTCATCGCCGCGGCCTTCATCGTCGTGGCCATTGGCGGCGGGGAGCTGTTCCCCATCGTCTATCTGCTGATGGCCTTCCTGGTGGCCTTCCTGCCGCGCAACGCGGGGCTGACGCTGCTGGGCGTGGCGCTGGTGTTCGACGCGCTGGTGACGCTCGCGGGCCCGGTGCCCAACGTGTCCGGCTTCTTCACCCACGCCGCCTTCCTGGCGCTGTTCTCCGGGCTGTACCACCTGGTGCTGGCGGCGCGGATGGCCGCGGCGCGCCGGGCCGAGAGCGACGCGGTGCAGAAGCGCATCCGCGAGGTGGAGGAGCGCGCGCGCACCTTCCGGCTGGTGTCCTCCGGCACGCAGGACAGCTTCAGCGGGATGAGCAGCGACGAGAAGTGGCTGGTCGCCTCGGTGAAGGAAATCGAGGGCGCGGTGCACGCGGCCCTGGAGATTGCCGAGACGGGCCTGCGCACGCACACCTGCGCGGCGTTCCTGCTCACGTCGGATGACCGGAGCCTGAAGCTGTACGACTGCCGCTCGGGCTCCGAGCGCGTGCAGCGCGAGCGCTTCAACGCGGGCGAGGGCATCATCGGCGGCGTGCTGAAGCGCCGCGCCCCGGTGCGGATGAACTCGCCCCAGGGCCTCAAGGGCGTGACGCACTACGACAGCGGCGGCCCCACGGTGCAGGCGCTGCTGGCCGTCCCCATCCTGGAGGGCAGCGGGCTGGTGCGCGGTGTGCTGGTGGCGGACCGCATGGCCAACGAGCCGTTCAGCGACCAGGACGAGAAGCTCCTGTCCATCATCGCCGGCGAGGTGCTGCGCTCCATCGAGGTGGAGCGGGTGATGAGCTACATCCGCAAGACGCGCGACGAGAAGGACCGGTTCTTCCGCGCGATTGAGGAGCTGAACCGCGCGGGCAGCCCGGACCAGGTCTTCGTGGCCGTGCTGGAGAGCACCCGGCACCTGGCGGGGCTGGACTTCTGCGCGGTGACGCTGGTGTCGGAAGTCGAAGGCAAGCGGATGCACCGCGTGGTGCGGATGTCCGGTGTGACGGCGCAGGGGCAGGCGCTGGAGGGGCAGTCGTTCCCCGACAACAACGGGCTGGTCGCCAACGTGGTGCGCTACGGCGCGCCGCTGCCGGGCCGCGACATCAAGGCGATGGACCGGCAGATCATCTTCGACGACGAGACGCAGATTCGCGGCCTGGGCGCGCTGAAGATCTTCCCGCTGGTGGCGGGGGACCGAATCCTCGGCACGCTGGTGGCGGGCTCGCGCAAGAAGGCCGCGTTCGAGCAGGACGTGCTGCGGATGATTGAGGTCATCGCCATCCAGGCCGCCCAGGCGGTGCTGCGCGCGCAGCTCTACGAGCAGATGGAGCGGATGGCCACCACGGACGGCCTCACCGGCCTGTTCAACCACCGCACCTTCCAGGCGAAGGCGGACGAAATCCTCGCCCAGGCGCGGCGCTACCAGCGCAAGTGCTCGGTCATCCTCACCGACGTGGACCACTTCAAGAGCGTCAACGACACCTACGGCCACCCCACGGGAGACCAGGTGCTCAAGGGCGTGGCCCGCATCATCAAGACCATGGCCCGCGACACCGACATCGTCGCCCGCTACGGCGGCGAGGAGTTCGTCATCATCATGCCGGAGACGGACTCCAAGGGCGCGTACACCATCTCCGAGCGCATCCGCGAGGCCGTGAAGGCCGAGGTCTTCCAGACCGAGATGGGCCCGCTGAAGATCACCATGTCGCTGGGCATCGCCACCTTCCCCGACAACGGCATGGAGAAGCAGCAGCTCATCGACCTCGCGGACCAGTGCCTGTACCACTCCAAGCGCAACGGCCGGAACCAGTCCGTCACCGTGGCCCAGATGCAGGGTGGGCGGAAGCTCCAGGCCGCCGAGGCCTCCTGACCGTCCGACAACCGGCACGGAGCACCCGCAACGCGTCTGTTGTCGTAACCCGGTGTCGTTTTAGACCTGGACAGGCACAGGGGGTCGGATATCTCCGGAGTCCCGCCGGGCAGCCCGCCCGGCAGGCTCCCGGAGGAAGTCCATGAAGCGTCTCACCCTCCCGTCGTTCGTCCTGGCCACCGCGCTGCTCACCGGCTGTGGCCCCGCGGCCGAGCCGGCCCCTTCACAGCCCGAGACGACGTCTTCCCAGTCGCTCACGTCCATCGAGCTGGTGGAGACGGCGCTGGACGCGCAGCTCGCCGCCACCGCCGCGCAGGCGGGCGTGGACGTGCACGCGCTGGAAATCAACGAGCCCGTGTCCGGTCCGGTGAGCGTGACGGCGGCCGCCGCGGTGGCCCCTCGAGGTGGCGGCGGACACGCGGCTGCCCTGGGAATACGGCGCCACGCTCACCCGCGCGCAGGTCCGCGCGGCGATTGGCACCACGCTGGCCAACGACATCGAGCGGTACATCAACACCGGCGAGAGCTACTCGGCGGTGGTGTACGGCTGGAGCTACCCGACGGCGCCGGACTACTGCACCACCGGCCACTTCTTCGCGCTCGTCTTCAACCAGGCGCGCTTCGTGATGACGGTGGAGGTCAACGGCGGCAGGGACTGCTGAAGCCGGAGCGGAAGACCGCCACCGCCCGTGCTTCGGGGTGGCGGTCTCCCATCAGCTCCCGGTGTCCGTTACAGCGACTGCAGGAACTTGAGCAGCGCGGCGCGGTCGGCGCTGCTCATGCTGACGAAGGCGTTCCTGGACGCCTGGCCCTCGCCGCCGTGCCAGAGGATGGCCTCGGTGAGGTTGCGGGCGCGGCCGTCGTGCAGGTACGCCTCGCCGCCGCTGACGCCGGCCGTCAGGCCGATGCCCCAGAGCGGAGGCGTGCGCCACTCGGCGCCGGTGGCCTGGCCCTCGCCGAGGTTGTCGGCCAGCCCGGAGCCCATGTCGTGCAGCAGCAGGTCCGTGTACGGGCGGATGGTCTGGCTGCGCAGCTCGGCGTTCGGGTGGTACTGGCTGGTGGTCAGCGTGGCCGTGTGGCACTTCGCGCAGCCCGCGTTCGTGAACAGCGTCTCACCGCGCAGCGCGGTGGCGTCGCGGTAGTCGCGGCGCGACGGCACGCCCAGCAGGGCGATGTAGCGCGTCATCTTGTCCAGGTCCGTACCGGACAGCTCCGTGCTCGCGCCCGCGCAGCCCGACTGCTGCGGGCCGCAGTCCAGGGTCGTGAAGACGGGCGACGTCACGCCGATGTCATTCACCAGGGCGTCGGCGACCTGGTGCTTTACCTTCGCGGCGCCGGCCTTCCAGCCGAAGCGGCCCAGGCGCGTGGCGCCCGTCTCGGGGTCGCGCACCTTCTGAGGCTTGCCGGAGATGCCGTCGCCGTTGGCGTCCGTAGGGTCCGACAGCGCGACGATGGCGCTCTCCGGCACCGCCTCCAGCAGGCCCAGGCCGACCAGCTGCGGGGTGACGCGCGGCGAGTAGTTCGTCGGCGTGACGTTCGTGAAGCTGTAGGTGGGCTTGCGCAGCTGGTACGGCGTGCCGTCGCTGAAGGTGCCGCTGGAGAGCGTCCACCCGGAGATGCGCACGTCCGCCTCGGGCGTGCCGCTGGTGCGGCGCGGCTGCAGCCGGTAGCCGAGGAACGCGTCCGCGCCACCGCTGGAGTTGCCCACCTTGACCACGTAGTTGCCCAGCGTGGTGTTGACGGCCGGCGGCAGGCCGCGGCCGTTCTGCACGTGGCAGGAGATGCAGGAGGTGGAGACGTAGTTGGGGCCGAGCTTGCCCGCGTGCTCGGTGAGGGCGGGGTTGTTCGGCTCGGAGTGGGCGCCGTCACCGAAGTTCGTGTGGTGCAGGCGGCGGCCCTCGACGAAGGGCTGCGCGTTCACCGGGGCCATGTTCATGGCCATCTGCAGGAAGCGGTTGCGCGGCTCGTTGGACAGGGGGACGTTCTGCGTCGTCAGACCGCCGCTCAGGCCAGCCGCCGGCATGGGGAACGAGTCCTCGATGGCGCCGGACACCTCGAACGGGGCGATGCCGCCGGTGCCCACCATGTAGAGCATCGTCGTGGAGTAGTAGTTGAAACGGCCTTCCACCGGTTGCCGAAGGAAGACGCCGATTTCAATCTCCATGCGGTCACCCACCCGGATGGCGCGGCCTTCCTTGGCGTTGAAGTTCACGCTGGAGGTGTAGAGGTAGTCGTTGACCGTGGTCATGTCCGCGTTGTGGAAGTACTCGGCCACCGTGTTGAGGCCGCGGAAGAACGCGCGGAAGTCCGGGCTGTCATACGGGTAGATGGTGCGCAGGTTGACCACGATGCGGTTGCCGCCCTTGGCGACCTCGTCGACGATTTCGACCGAGTGCGTGCGCTTCTCGAAGTAGCGCGACAGGTAGTGGTCATAGGCCTGGTACTCGTCCTCGCGCGCGTGGCGGTCGCGGACGCGGTCACCGACGCGGGTGATGATGGCCGTGGCCGTGTTCTCCACGGTGGCCGGCTCGAGCGGCGTGGTGTTGTTGAAGAGCGGGACGATGTCCCCGAGCGGCGGGGGCGGGGGCGGCTGGCCCGCGTCGGTGCCGGCGCCGTGCCCGCGTCGACGGGAGGCTGCG
>JBKGHK010000364.1:0-10033 GCA_046520375.1 Pyxidicoccus sp. 3LFB2 | reverse complement strand
CGCCGCCCACCACCAGCACCTTGCCGGACTGCAGCAGCGTCGCGGTGTGGCCCGAGCGCAGCGTGTCCAGGCTGCCCGTCGCCGTCCACAGGCCGGTGGCCGGGTCATACACCTCCGCGGTGCCGGTGGACGCGGCGGCCGAGTCACCGCCGACGACGAGCACCTTCCCGGAGGACAGCAGCGTCGCGGTGTGCCGGCGCCGCACGGCCACCAGCGCGCCGGTGGAGGACCAGCGCGCCGTCTTCGCGTCATACAGCTCCGCGGTGGCCGACTGTCCGCCGGCCACGAGCACCGCGCCCGAGGGCAGCAGCGTCGCGGTGTGGTCCACCCGCTGGGTGGACATGCTGGCCGTCGTCGACCAGTAGGGTGAGGAGCCTTCTGCCAGGCTCGCGGAGGTCGCTTCCTCATTCAGCGTTTCTGCAAAATCCTCGTGTGAACAGCCCGCCATGGCGAGCGTCAACACGAGCGCGGCCAGGCGGCCGAACCCAACAGGTCCATTCATGCGGAGGGAGTCCTCTTGCGACTTGGGGGGTGGTGTATGGACGGGGGTCCACACCTGGCGGCCTTTACCGCATACAGCGTACTGGAGGCCATTCCACAGGTCGCCACCGGACACTTCTCCCGGGAGGGTTCCTGGAGACCCCAGCCCCGGAGGGCAGGCAAGCGTTCACCCTACGACTAACTGCTGGCGGACGTGTAGTGGCCGATGGAGTGCAGCCACACCCGGCGGGCCACCCAGGCGAACACGAGCGAGCCCACCACGGCGCCGCCCAGCGCGTGGAGCGGCAGCCGCCCCAGCATCGCCTCGGCGGGGAAGGTGGTCATCAGCGCCAGCGGGATGACGTAGGTGAAAACGAGCGTCAGCGCGCCCTTCGCCACGCCCTGGAACACCGAGGACGGCCAGCGCGCGAAGTCGAAGATGGACGTGAAGAGGTAGGTGAGGTTGTCCACGCGCACGACGAAGAAGGCCGCGCTCACCGTCAATATCCACAGCGAGTAGAGCAGCAGCGTGCTGGTGCCCAGCAGCAGCACCGACGCCAGCACACCCGTCAGCGACGGGGCGCGCCCCAGCTCCATGAAGGCGTAGACGAACAGCCCCACCCCGGTGAGCACGTTGAAGGCGCGCCAGGGCAAGAAGCGCTGGGTGGACACGAGGAACTGCGCGTCCGCGGGCTTGAGCAGCACGAAGTCCAGGGTGCCCTTGCGGATGTGCTCCACCACGCCGGTGAGGCTGGGGTTGATGGCGCCCTCGAGGATGCCCTGCAAGAGGGTGAACCAGCCCACCACCAGCAGCGCCTCGCCAAAGCCCCACCCCTCCACCACGGGCCGCTCGCCGTACACGACGAACAGCGGCGCCAGCGCGGTGAAGGTCCAGAACAGGGAGGTGATGCCCTCGGTGAGGAAGTCCGCGCGGTACTGGAGCGCCAGCAGCCCGGACGCCTTGAGCTGGATGCCCAGCAGCTTCACGTAGCGCCTCAACATGCCCCTACCCTCCGAACGCCGCGAAGCGCTTCACGCCCTGCTTCCACACGACGACGGTGAGCACGACCAGGAGCGCCACCCAGCTCCACTGCGCGCCCAACAGCATCAGCGCCTCGCGCCAGTCGTGCGCGCCCGTCATCAGCTCCACCGGCAGGCCAATCTGGTAGCGGAAGGGCAGCCAGTTGATGAGGGTGCGCAGCCCCGCCGGCAAGAGCTCCACCGGGTACATGTAGCCGGAGCAGACGAAGTAGAGGACCAGCCACACCTCCATCACCTTCTGGCTGCTGCCCAGGAAGAAGCTCAGCGCGCCGATGGTGACGTTGGCCAGGAAGGAGATGGCCCACCCGCCCAGCACCGCCAGCACGAAGAACCCCCACTGCCACGCGTGCTGGGGCACCGCCTTGCTGCCCACCAGCACCACGCTCAGCACCACCACCGGCAGGGCCACAATGAAGCGCATGGGGAAGCCGGCGATGTTCTCCGCCGCGTACGCCCACAGCGGGGAGATGGGGCGGAGCAGGCGCATGGACAGCGTGCCCTGCCGCACCTCCCAGTTGATGAGCCACGCGGCCCAGGAGCTGGTGAGCTGGCGTACCGCGAAGGTGGCCAGGAAGTAGCCGATGAAGTCCGCCTCGCCGAAGCGGCCCACGGGCGCGGTGCGTGCCACCGCCATCCACAGCACCATGTTCACCAGCGGCATGGTGGTGGCCAGCACCCAGATGAGCATCTCCGCGCGGTAGGCCACCGCCTCGGCGAAGCCCACCTTGAGCATCGTGGGCATGGCCCTGAGCGTGTTGCGCATGCTCATGCCGGCACCGATTCCTTTTCAGGGGCCTCGGCGGCGGCCACGCGGCGGGCCTTGTTCTCCGCGAACAGCTCGCTCATGACCTCCTCCAGCGGCGCGTTCTCCACCGTGAGGTCCGTCACCGGCAGGTTCGCCAGCGCGCGGGAGATGGTGGCATTCACCGCCTCCTGCGGCACCTGGAGCACCGCGGTGCCGGCCTCGTGCGTCACCACCTTGCCGCCCAGGGGCGCCAGGCGCGCGGCGTCCACCTGCTCGGCCAGCCGCAGCACCACGCGCTTCTCCGGGCGCACGCGCTGCACCAGCGCCTCCAGGCTGCCGTCATAGGACAGCATCCCCTTGTCGATGACGATGACCCGGGGGCACAGCGCCGCCACGTCGTCCATGTAGTGGCTGGTGAGGATGAGCGTGGCGCCGTACTTCTCGTTGTAGTCCTTGATGAACGTCCGCATGGTGGCCTGCATGGACACGTCCAGGCCGATGGTGGGCTCGTCGAGGAACAGCACGCGGGGCCGGTGGATGAGGGCCGCGGCCAGCTCGCACTTCATCCGCTCGCCCAAGGACAGCTGCCGGGTGGGCTTGCCGATGAGGTCGCCGATATCGAGCAGCGTCACCAGCTCGTCCATCGTCTGCTTGTACTGGGCGGCCGGGACGTCGTAGATGGCGCGGTTGAGCTCGAAGGTCTCCGCCGGAGGAAGGTCCCAGAGCAGCTGTTGCTTCTGCCCCATGACGAGCATGATTTTCTTGAGGAAGGCCTCCTCGCGCAGCCGGGGCACGTGGCCGTCCACCGTCACCTCGCCATCCGAGGGGTGGAGCAGCCCGGAGAGTACCTTGAGCGTCGTCGTCTTCCCGGCGCCGTTGGGGCCCAGGAAGCCCACGCGCTCGCCAGGGCGGATGTCGAACGAAATACCGTCCACCGCCTTCACGGTGGTGTAGGTCCGGTGGACGAGCGAGCGAAGGGCCGCCTTCAGGCCCGGCGGGCGCTTGTGGACTTTGTAGTGCTTGCGCAGGCCGCGGACGGAAATCATGTGGGCCAGGGTTTAACGCGGTCGCCCCCGGGTGGCGACCTCTGAGTTGAAGCCTTGGCGGGATGACAACGGGTTGACGTGGCCACCCCCGGGAGGTGGCCCCACAGTCGAAAGTCTGGCCGGATGAGCAACGCGTACAGCAAGGACCTGGAGCGGTGGATGCCGAGGCTCATCGCCGTGTGGCGAGCCTCGCGCGGCAAGGGCGACGGGCCCGAGACGCGCCTCACCCCCCAGGAGGTGAAGGAGGTGGGCGCGGGCGTCCGGCAGCTCTCGCTCGGCCTCACGCGGGAGCGTCAGCTCGCGGGCGCGCGGTACATGGACGACCCGCGCCTGTTGGGTGCCTACCTGCTCTTCTACTGGCCGGTGTCCTATGCGCAGGCGCGGCAGGTGCTGGGCGAGCTGCCGAGCCGCCCCCGGCAGGTGCTGGATTTGGGCAGCGGCCCGGGCCCGGTGGCCTTCGCCGCCATGGACGCGGGGGCGGGCGAGGTGACGGCCGCGGACCGCAGCAAGGCGGCCCTCAACCTGGCGCGCAGCCTGGCCACCGAGGCGGGCGAGGCGCTGGCCACGCGCGACTGGGACCCGACGAAGAAGGGCGCGGCCCTGCCGGAGGGCAACTTCGACCTGATTACGATGGGCCACGTCATCAACGAGCTGTACGGCACGGGGGAGTCCGCCACGGCCCCGCGCGCGGCGCTGCTGGAGGCCGCGCTGGCGAAGGTCAAGCGCGGCGGCAGCCTGCTCGTCATGGAGCCCGCGCTGCGCGAGACGAGCCGGGGGCTGCTCCACGTGCGCGACGCCATGGTGGCGCGTGGCTACGCGGTGCGCGCGCCGTGCATGTACCGGGGTGCGTGCCCGGCGCTGGTGAAGGAGACGGACTGGTGCCACGCCGAGCGGCCCTGGCCCATGCCCAAGGTGGTGGAGGAGCTGGCGCGCGCGGCGAGCCTGCACAAGGAGGCGCTCAAGATGAGCTACCTCGTGCTGGCGCCGAAGGGCGAGGCCTGGCCGGAGCTGACGCCCGGGAGGCTGTTCCGCATCGTCTCCGAGCCGCTGGAGGGCAAGGGGCGCAAGCGCTACATCGGCTGCGGGCCGGAAGGGCGCGTGGGCCTGGCGATGCAGGAGCGCCACCGCAACGAGCGCAACGAGCGCTTCATGCAGCTGAACCGCGGCGACGTCATCTCCGTCACGGAGACGGAGCCCAAGGGCGACGGGCTCGCGCTGGATGACCGGACCGAGGTGCGCGTGGTGGCGCCCGCCGGCAAGGGCGTGCCGCCTCCGCCGCCGAAGGAGGACGCGCCGTCAGGCCCGGGAACCGGCCCGAGCCCGGGCGCGCCCTCCTGAATCGAAGCCGGCCCCTGACGCCACGGGGCCGGGGACTCGTGGTGCCACGCCCTGCATCGAAGCCGGCCTCCTGACGCCACGAGGCCGGAGACTCGTGGTGCCACGACCAGCATCGAAGCCGGCCTCGTGGCCGCACGAGGCCAGAAGGTGCCGCGCTACGGACGAGCCTGGGCGTAGCCGCCGGTGAGCACGTCCCGCATGTGGCGGAACGCCTTCACGCTGTCCTTCATCGCGCTCCACGCGCCCTGCGCGAGGACGGTGGCCTGCACGCGCACGAGCCGCAGCCGGGGCTCGGGAGTCTGGGTACCGCGCGCCTTCGAGGAGTTCATGAGGGAGGCGACATTCATGGGGAGGCTCCGGGGGTTGGGAGACGTCGGAAGTGTCCACAGCCCCCGCAAAGTCAGCGTTGCGGTCCGGCAACTTCGCCGTCACATCGTCAGCTCCTCCCCCTGCGCCCGCCCGGCTGAGGCCCGGACGGGCAGACGTCCTCCAGCACACGTCTTCCTGCCCTCCAGGACGAGCCCCCGCCAGGGCGCCGGAGGACGGGAGCCCTCTGGTACCGTGACGTCACCCTCCGCCCTGGAGCAGTGAGTCCCCGTGTCCATCCCCCACCGGCCGTCGCGCACCCTGTATCCGCCCCTCGAGCCCTACCGCACCGGCCGCCTGCGGGTGTCCGCGCTCCATGAGCTGTACTTCGAGGAGAGCGGCAACCCGGGCGGCAAGCCGGTGGTCTTCATCCATGGCGGCCCGGGCGGCGGGACGGACGCGCGGCAGCGGCGCTTCTTCGACCCGGACGCCTACCGCATCATCCTCTTCGACCAGCGCGGCTGCGGGCGGAGCACGCCCCACGCGTGCCTGGAGGAGAACACCACCTGGGACCTGGTGGCCGACATGGAGCGGCTGCGCGAGCACCTGGGCCTGGAGCGGTGGCAGCTCTTTGGCGGCTCCTGGGGCAGCACGCTGGCGCTGGCCTACGCGCAGACGCACCCGGAGCGCGTCACGGAGCTGGTGCTGCGCGGCATCTTCCTGCTGCGCAAGCAGGAGATTGACTGGTTCTACCAGCGCGGCGCGGGCGCCATGTTCCCCGACGCGTGGGATGGCTACCTCGCTCCCATTCCTCCAGAGGAGCGCGGGGACCTGCTGGGCGCGTACGCCCGGCGGCTGATGGGGAACGACGTCCGGGTCCAGCAGGAGGCCGCGCGCGCATGGAGCGTCTGGGAGGGCCGCACGAGCTGCCTGTACCCCAACCCGGAGCTGGTGGCGCGCAACAGCGGGGACGCGTTCGCCCTCGCCTTCGCCCGCATCGAGTGCCACTACTTCCTCAACCGGGGCTTCCTGCGCAGTGACACGCAGCTGCTCGACGACGTGCACCGCATCCGCCACATTCCCGCGGTCATCGTCCAGGGACGCTACGACGTGGTGTGCCCGCCGGAGAGCGCGTGGGCGCTGCACAAGGCATGGCCGGAGGCGGACCTCGTCATCGTCCCGGACGCGGGCCACTCCGCGAACGAGCCCGGCAACACGGCCGCGCTGGTGGAGGCCACGGACCGCTTCCGAGGACGCTGAGTCGGCTACAGTCCCTCCGGTCCACACCACCGGGGGTCACCACATGAGCGCAGAGAAGACAGCACGCAGCTGGGTTGAGGAGAGCGCCCTGCGCGCCGCGGGCGCCGCCGCCATTCCCATTCCCGTGCCGGGCGCGCACACCGCGCTCACGTCCGCCATCGAGGCGTACATGATCTTCCACGTGGCCGGCATCTACGGCGAGAAGCTCACGCTCGGCGAGGCGCTCGGGCTCGTCCCCACGCTGGGCGCGGGCGTCGTCGCGCGCAAGGCGGCCAGCAGCGTCATCGGCGAGACGGTGGGCTGGATTCCCGTCGCCGGCTGGCTGCTCAAGGGCGCCGCCAGCGGGGGCACCGCCTTCGCCATGGGCGTGGCCGCGGTGAGCTACTTCGAGAAGAAGTACCCCGCCCGCGAGGCCGTCCCTTTCGAAACCGTGTCCATCAAGGACTGGGTGAAGAGCGCCCTGGCGCACCTGGGCTTCAAGCTGAAGTAGCTGGCGACACGGGCCCCTGCTCCGCCTCCGGCTCCCGGGGGCGCATGCGGAGGATGACCCACAGGGACAGGAGCGCGCCCACCGTCACCACGCCCTCCGCCGCCACCGGCCCCGCCGCCCTGGCCACCACCACCGTCAACCCGTTGAAGAGGGCGTGGCTGCCCACCGCGAGCCAGTACCACCCCACCCCGCCGCGGACGAAGCGCTGGAGCACGAGCACCGTCATCGCGACGTGGAACACCATCGCCCCCGCGCGCTCGTACGCGCCCAGCAGCGGCTCCCACCAGCGCAGCGCCGCGAAGGTCGCCTTCGCCTGGCGCACCTGCTCCGCCCCTTCCGCGGAGAGCTTCAGCGTGGACGGGTCCAGCTCCGACAGCAGCACCATGTTGAGGAGCCCCAGCGCCGCCAGCCCGCCCACCAGCACCGCCGACTCCAGCCCGCCATGGCCCACGCCGAAGCCCACCGCGTCCCGCCAGCGCCGGAAGTGTTTCAGGGGCCCCCGGAACACCCACAGCCGCGCCGTCTCCTCGAAGAGGCCCGCCGTGACGGACAGGATGGCCACCCATGCGCCCATGAGCACCGGAGACGCCTTCAGCTCGTCACGCAGCAGGAATTGGAGCAACTGCACCAGGGGCAGCCGCGTGAAGAGCTGGGACAGCGCGAAGGCCAGCGCGCCCCAGCCCACCACCTTCCACGCCACGGCCAGCCGGCGGCGGGCCCACAGCACCACCGCCACCGGCATCAACACGTCGAAAGCAATGGCCACCACGAAGCTGGCGACCACGCGGGCATCCACTCCCGAAGCCGAGGTCATGCGAGCACCTCCTCCCTCGGGAGCGAGGTCTACCTCAGCCAGAAGCGCGTCACCACGAAGGGCACGTCCGCGGGCGTGCGGTCGATGCCGAAGAAGGGGTCGAACCGGGACTCGACGCGCCTCGGTGGGCCGCGCGACTCAGCGCTTGCCCAGCGCCGTGGCCAGCTCCTCGTAGATGTGGATGGCGCTGCGGATGGACTTCTCCCAGTCGCCCAGGTGCAGGCTCTCGTTCTCCGAGTGGGCGTACGTGTACGGGTCCTCCACGCCGATGAGCAGCGCGGGCACGCCGCCCAGCTCTCGCGCGAAGGGCTCCACGAAGGGAATGGACGCGCCGCAGCCGATGGCCACCGCCTTGCTGCCATAGCCCTTCTCCAGCGCGCGGAAGGCCGCCTGGAACGCGGGGTGCGACGGGTCCGTGTACCACCAGCCCGACGCGCCCTCGGTGTGGAACGACACGTCCAGCCCCCACGGGCACACCTTGCGCAGGTGCTCCTTCAGCCGCTGCTCCACGTCGCGCGGCTCCAGGTCCGGGACGATGCGGATGCCCACGCGCGCCCAGGCCGAGTCGCAGATGATGTTGCGCGCGTCCTTGCGGCTGCTGGCCTGGATGGCGTTGATGGCGATGCTCGGCTGCCGCCAGTTCATCTCGAACGGGTGCTGCCCGCCGCCCAGCACCTGCGTGCCCGGCAAGAGCCCCACCTGCTCGCGGAAGTACGCCTCGTTGCCCGGCAGCGAGTGGATGCTGGCGCGCTCCGCCTCCGTCAGGGGCCGCACCTTGTCCTGGATGCCCTCAATGGCGATGGAGCCATCCGGGTGCGTCAGCGTGGCCAGCATCCGGCACAGCGCCATGACGGGGTCCGGCACCGGCCCGCCCCACATGCCCGAGTGCACCGCCTGCTTCAGCGCGCGCACCTCCACGTCCACCGTGACGAGCCCCCGCAGCGCGGTGGTGATGGACGGCAGCCCCGTGTCGAAGTTGGACGTGTCCGTGAGCACAATCGCGTCCGCCTTCAAGAGCGCCGCATGCTTCTGGAGGAAGGCGGACAGGTGGTTGCTGCCCACCTCCTCCTCGCCCTCGATGATGACCTTCACGTTGAGGGGCAGCGCGCCCGTGCCCTTCAGCCACGCGTCCACCGCCGAGGTGTGCACGACGATGCCGGCCTTGTCGTCCGCCGTGCCGCGCCCATACAGCCGCCCGTCCCGCTCCGTGGGCTCGAAGGGCGCGCTCTTCCAGGCCGCCGCATCCCCCGCCGGCTGCACGTCGTGGTGCGCGTACAGCAGCAGCGTGGGCCTGCCCGGCGCCTTGAGCACCTCTCCGTAGACGTACGGGTGAGCCCCCTCGATTTCGAGGAGCTGAACGTTTTCAAACCCACGGTCCTTCAAGAGCTTCGCGGTGGCCTCGGCGCTCCGGCGGACCTCGGCCGCGTCAAACCCAGGGAATGAGACACTGGGAATCCGGACGAGGGCCTTGAGGTCCTCGAGGTAGGCGTGCTTCTGGGACTCGAAGTGGAAGAGTGCCTTGTCGGTGGACATGGGCCCCCCATAACCCAAAAGGCAGGCAGGCGCTCCACGTCACCCGCGCGGATGTTCCACGGTCCGCGTATCATGCGACGCCATGGCTGAAACTCCGACTCTGCTGCTCGTGGACGACGACAGCTTCGTGCGCCGCATCCTCAAGGACGTCATCTCTGAAACGGGCATCGAGCTGCGGCTGCTCGAGGCCGCGGATGGAGAAGAGGGGCTGGCGGTGGCCGCGCGCGAGAAGCCCGCGGTCATGTTCCTGGACCTCTTCATGCCGAAGAAGAGCGGCCTGGAGGTGCTGGGGGCCATCAAGACCGTCTCGCCGCTGACACGGGTGCTGGTCATCAGCAGCATGGACGCCGAGCCGGTGGTGGAGCAAGCCATGGCCGTGGGCTTCGTGGGCAAGCCCTTCCACCCGCTGGAAATCGCCTCGGCCGTGCGCCAGGCGCTGGCTCACTGATTCACGGGGTGTCTGCGTGTCGTCTCCTGCTGTGGGTTACTGGGTAGCAGACAACCTTGGTCGCGTGCTGGGCCCGCTGGCGCTCCAGGCCCTGAGGGAGCTCATCTCCTCCGGGCGGCTGAAGGCCGCGGTGCGGGCCTCTCGTGACGGCAACACCTGGGTCGCCCTCCAGGAGATGCCCGAGCTGCGGGATTTGTTCGCCGCCGCGCGGCCCACGCAGTCCGTGGAGCAGCAGCAGGCCGAGCGCCTGCGCACGCAGCTG
The DNA here is from genome assembly GCA_046520375.1 of Pyxidicoccus sp. 3LFB2. GTDB lineage: Bacteria > Myxococcota > Myxococcia > Myxococcales > Myxococcaceae > Myxococcus. The sequence continues at coordinate 270 of JBKGHK010000364.1, read as the reverse complement.
CGGGGCCTCCAGAACCTGCCGGCCCACGAAATCTTCGGCATCAAGCCGCACGCGAGCCTGGACGAGCTGCGCCTGGCCTACTTCCGCATGGCCAAGCGCTTCACGCCGGACCACATGGCCCCGGACACGCATCCGGAGCTGAAGAAGGTGTCGGCCGAAATCTTCGACTTCCTCTCCAGCCGCATGCGCGAGGCAGAGGCCCTCTACACGCAGGGCGCGCAGCCCGCTCGCCCGGTGGCCCCGCCCCGGTTGGACCTGAATGGCGCCGTG
>JBKGHK010000363.1:0-10040 GCA_046520375.1 Pyxidicoccus sp. 3LFB2 | reverse complement strand
AGGCCCCCTGGTCCTTCAAGTTCCTCTGGTCCCCGCTGATGGACCGCTACGTGCCGCCCTTCTGGGGACGGCGGCGGGGGTGGATGGCGCTGGCGCAGGTGGCCCTCTTCATCACCACGCTGGCGGTGGCGGGCGTGGGCGGCCACCCGGAGGCCGCGTGGGTGGTGGGCGCGCTGGCCATGGCGGTGGCCTTCTCCGCGGCCACGCAGGACATCGCCATCGACGCGTACTCGGTGGAGGTGCTGCGCAAGGAGGAGCAGGGCGTGGCGGTGGGCGCGCGCGTGGCGCTGTACCGCGCGGCCATGTTCATCGCCGGCTCCGCGGCCATTACGCTCGCGGGACGGATTTCGTGGAGCTGGGTCGTCATCGGGCTGGCGGTGCTCTACATCCCGCTGCTCCTCGTCACCCGCTTCGCCCCCGAGCCCGAGGAGCGTGTACCGCCCCCGCGCTCGCTCAAGGACGCCGTCTGGTACCCCTTCGTGGGCTTCCTCCAGCGGCACCGCGCGCTGGAAATCCTGGCGTTCGTCTTCGCGTACAAGCTGGCGGACAACCTGGGTGGCTCGCTGCTGCGCCCCTTCCTGGTGGACATGGGCTACAGCGCCACCGACCGCGGTGTGGCGCTGGGCACCATCGGCCTGTTCGGCACCATTGCCGGCACGCTGGTGGGCGGCGCGTGGACCACGGTGCTGGGGCTGGGCCGGGCGCTGTGGGTGTTCGGCGTGGTGCAGATTGTCTCCAACGTGGGCTACGTGCTCGTGGCGCGCTCCGAAGCGCCGAATCAACTGCTGATGTACTCGGCCATCGGCTTCGAGCAGGTGACGCAGGGCCTGGGCACCGGCGCCTTCTCCGTGCTGCTGTTGCGGCTCACGCAGAAGCGCTTCTCGGCCACGCAGTTCGCGCTCCTCTCCAGCCTCTTCTCCATTCCTCGCGTGGTGGCCGGTCCCATCAGCGGCTTCGCCGTGCATGCCATGGGCTGGGAGCAGTTCTTCTGGTTCACCATGGCGGCGGGCATCCCCGGCCTGCTGCTGCTCGCGCGCTTCGTGCCCATGGGCGTGAAGGACCCCAACTTCGACGTGGAGGCCCAGGTCCGTCCGGCCACCCGGGCGATGAGCCGGGGTGCGCTGACGACGGCCGCCGTGCTGTCCGGTGTCGCGGGCATCGTGCTGGGCGGGCTGACGACGGCGCTGCTCGGGGCGATGCAGGCGGTGCGCACGAAGCCCGAGACGGGCTTCGACTTCGGCGCGTCCCTGTCCGCGATGTTCCAGCCCGCGTCCGTCACCGACTGGGTGACGCTCGCCGGCATCGTCATCTTCGGGCTGGTGGTGGGGCTGCTCACCGCCGCCGCGCTGGCCGCGCGCTCGGGTGCCTTCTACATCCCCGAGGAGGAAGCCCCTCCCGCCTCCCCGCCGGGCGCGGCCGAGGCCCGCTGAAGCCACCGCGCGGGCATCTGCTCTCGAGTCCACAGCCGCCCTCCCCGGCGGCGTGGTGAGTGCCTGACACCGCGCGGAAGGGCCGGGCCACGGTGTACCGGAGTACAGGCCCGCCAACATGGCGGATCCATCCGCCGTGCGGCGTGGCTATGGTGGCGCGCCATGGCCCACCCTCTCGCTGGCAAGCCCCCACCGGAAGAACTTCTCATCAACCCCGAGAAGCTGCGCGCCCAGTACTTCGCGGAGCGCCCGGACGTGAATGTCCCGGAGCAGCGCGTCGCCTTCGGTACCTCCGGCCACCGCGGCTCCTCCGCGCGCCGCAGCTTCAATGAAGCCCACATCGTCGCGGTGACGCAGGCCGTCTGCGAGTACCGCAAGCAGCAGGGCATCGACGGCCCGCTGTACCTGGGCAAGGACACGCACGCCCTCTCGGACCCGGCGCAGCAGACGGCGCTGGAGGTGCTCGCGGCCAACGGCGTGCAGGTGCGCTTCAGTGACCTCGCCACGCCCACGCCCGTCATCTCGCACGCCATCCTCACCTACAACCAGGGCCGCACCTCCGGGCTCGCGGACGGCATCGTCATCACCCCGTCCCACAACCCGCCCGAGGACGGCGGCATCAAGTACAACCCGCCCAACGGCGGCCCCGCCGACACCAACGTCACCGCGGGCGTCGAGCGCCGCGCCAACGAATTGCTGGCCGGCAACAACGCGGGCGTGCAGCGCACCCCCTACGAGCGGGCGCGCACCGCCCCCACGGTGAAGCCGTACGACTTCATCACCCCGTACGTGGAGGACCTGGGCAACGTCGTGGACATGGAGGCCCTGCGCGGCGGCAAGCTGAAGATTGGCGCCGACCCGCTCGGCGGCTCCAACCGGGACTACTGGGAGCCCATCGCCACGCGGTACGGGCTGAACCTCCAGGTGGTCAACCCCACGTTGGACCCGACGTTCCGCTTCATGCCGTTGGACCATGACGGGAAGATCCGCATGGACTGCTCGTCGCCGTACGCCATGGCGAACCTGGTGCGGCTGAAGGACCAGTACGACATCGCCTTCGGCAACGACGCGGACTCGGACCGGCACGGCATCGTCACGCGCAGCATGGGGCTGATGAACCCCAACCACTACCTCGCGGTGGCCATCCGCTACCTCTTCGGCAACCGGCCCGGCTGGAAGGCCGGCACCGCGGTGGGCAAGACGCTGGTGAGCAGCAGCCTCATCGACCGCGTGGCGAAGGATTTGGGCCGCCGGGTCATCGAGGTGCCGGTGGGCTTCAAGTGGTTCGTGGACGGGCTGGTGGACGGCTCGCTCGGCTTCGGTGGCGAGGAGAGCGCCGGCGCGTCCTTCCTCCGCCGCGACGGCACCGTGTGGACCACGGACAAGGACGGCATCATCCTGGACCTGCTCGCGGTGGAAATCCTCGCGCGCACCGGCAAGGACCCGGGCCAGCACTACCAGGAGCTGGCGGCGAAGTTCGGCGCCCCGCACTACACGCGCATCGACCAGGCGGCCACGCCCGCGCAGAAGGCGGCGCTCAAGAAGCTGTCGCCGGACGCGGTGAAGGCCACCACGCTCGCGGGCGAGCCCATCCTCCAGCGCCTCACCCGCGCGCCCGGCAACAACGCGGACATCGGCGGGCTGAAGGTGGTGGCGGAGAATGGCTGGTTCGCCGCCCGCCCCTCCGGCACCGAGGACGTGTACAAAATCTACGCGGAGAGCTTCCGCGACGCGGGCCACCTCCAGAGCATCCTCCAGGAGGCCAAGGGCATCGTCGACGCGGCCTTCGCGGCGAAGTAGCCGACGCAAAGCTGGACCCGGGCTCCTCCGCACGCTTGATTGCGCCGGAGGAGTCACGCCCCATGGAAACCGTGAAGCTCGTGTTGCAGTACCTGCTGGCCCTGTTCATGGTGGTCGCGGGGGTGAACCACTTCCGCAACCCGCGCTTCTACCTGCGCATGATGCCGCCGTACCTGCCGTGGCACGGGCCGCTCGTGTTCTGGAGTGGCGTGGCGGAGTTGCTGCTGGGCGTGGGGCTGGTGGTGCCGCAGACGCGCCAGCTCGCCGCGTGGGGCCTCATCGCCCTCTTCGTCGCCGTGTTCCCCGCCAACCTCTACATGACGATGCATCCGGAGCGCTTCAAGAAGCTTCCCCCCGCCCTGCTCTGGCTGCGGCTGCCCCTGCAGGCCGTCCTCATCCTCTGGGCCTGGTGGTACACCTGACTCTGGAAAGGCGCGGACTCCGGGTGGGAGCGCCTGTCCGCCCGCCGGCCCTGCCGGTGCGTCCTTCCTTGACTCGACGGGGGGCGCTCTTTAGGTTTGACCGCTTTCAGTAGCCTCACCGAAATCCCGAAGGACGCTCCATGGCTCGCGTTACAGTCGAAGACTGCCTCCCCCTCGTCGACAACCGGTTCGCGCTGGTGCTGCTCGCGGCCAAGCGCGCGCGCCAGCTCATGGCGGGCGCCCGCCCCATCATCGAGTCGTCCAAGAACAAGCCGCCCGTGCTCTCGCTGCGCGAGGTCGCCACCGGCCACGTGAAGTTCGACCGTGACGTGCGCGAGGCGCTGTCCGGCAAGTACACCGCCGAGAAGCCCTGAGCCTTTCCGTCGCCCCGAAGTCCTACTCCTTCCCGGGTGTCCTCACCGGGAGGGGGGCTTCGGGGAGCAGGCCCTGTGAGCGCAGCCAGCGTACCGCGCGAGACGCCACGGCCTTCTCCCCCTTGTAGCCGAGCATGGGCACCAGCTGTGCCACCGGCACCCAGCGCACCTCGTCCACCTCCACGCGCGGCCCCGGCAGCGGCCCGAGCGCGCCGTCCTGGTAGCGGAAGAGGAAGAAGTGGACGCGCTTGAAGATGCGCTGTCCCCGGAACTGGTAGACGTAGCGAATCTCCCCCAGGGGCGCGATGAGCGACACGGTGAGCCCGGTCTCCTCGTGCACCTCGCGGCTCGCCGTCTGCTCCGGAGTCTCGCCCGGGTCCACGTGGCCCTTGGGCAGCGCCCACAAGGGTCGCCCATGGGGACGAATGACGGCGACCTCCCAGGTGCCGGCACTCTCCCGGATGACGACCCCTCCTGCGGACGCCTCGCGTGGCATGCCCGCCCACCCTACCTGAAGCAGGCGGCCGGGTGCTTACCCTCCGTGAGCGAAATGGCGCAGCTTCGCCTCGGCCCCCAGCCGGTAGGCGTAGCGCAGGTCGGCCAGCAGCCGGTCCAACCGCCGGCCGGTGACATGCCCCATCAGCCGCGTACAGAACAGGCGCGACAGCCGGTTGGCCTCCTGGTAGCGCCACTTCTCCTGGGGGGAGAGCCGCTCCCGGTATGACACCCGGTCGAACAGGCGGCCCAGCAGCGCCTCCGCCCAGGCCCCCACCCCCTCGCCCCAGCGGTGCAGCAGGCACACGGCGAACTTGTCCACCTCCGCCTGCGCCTCCAGCTCCAGGAGCGACACCGTGCGGCCGTGCGCCGCCGTATGCGCCACATAGAGGAAGTGGCTGACGCCCTCGGCCACCTGGCAGTAGCCGTCCAGGTCGCCGTCCAGCAGGTAGCCCAGCGGGCCCGCCGCGTAGGGCTTCAGCCGGTCCAGCAGCGCGGGGGACAGGTACAGCGCCAGCTCCAGGTCCTCCCCGTCCTCATGGACGAGCAGCTCCTCCTCGCCGCGCCCGGTGCCGCCCAGCTGCACCGCGGCCTCCGTGTCCACCACGAAGACCTCGGCCCTCGCCTCACACGTGAAGCCGTAGATGGCCTCCAGGTGGTCCTGCACGCGCCCAATCATCGCCGCCTCCCGTGACGTGCCTGACGTGCCGTGTGCCCGCTAGTTGGCCGGCCCCTTGGGCGGGGCCACCATCCCCGCGTCCACCAGCACGCGCTCCAGCCGGTCGCTCCCGGTGCGCGTCCAGGACTCGTAGACCTTCAGGGCGCCGCTGGGGCCGGCCTTCACCATGCCGCGCGCGGCAATCTCCTCCAGCACCTCCACCAGGTCGCGGAACTTGTCGCGCAGCTCGCGGTACACCTGGGCCGCCGGGGACAGCTCCGCCACCTGCCCGTACGCCGTGCCGCCCATCTGGATGTAGTAGTCGGGCCCCACCACCCCGCTCTGCAGCGCGCCGGAGAAGAAGCCCGCCGTGTACAGCGAGACGTCCCCCAGCCGCCGCAGCGTGCGGATGCGCTCGTTGCGCTCCTGCTGCAGCGCCTGGTGGTAGAGCACCGCCAGCGGCTCGTGCCCCTTGCGGCCGTCCTCTTCGCGCGAGAACAGCTTGTCGGTGAGCGCGAACTCCGACAGCAGATTCACCAGGTAGAACTCCGTCGACTCGGCAATCCGCACCCGCTGCCGCCCGATGACCTCGTCCAGGAGCGACTTGAAGAACTCCTTCAGCGACAGGGACGCCACCAGTTCACTCATTGACACCTCCCGTCAGGCCCGGGGGCCGCTGTGCCCCCGGGAGGACATGGGAAAGGTACCAACGGGCCCTGACCCTGGCAAAGGCGAGTCCCAATGATTTCAGGTGCTTGCGTTAGCACTCGCTGCGCCCGAGTGCTAATCCGGAGCCACCGGGCACACGACCCGGGCGGCGGGAATAATCAACGCCGGGAATAGAAAAAACACAGCAATGCCAGGGATTTGGCAGCCACTCAGACGTCAGTCCGGCATCGCTTGACGGGTCGACTTCCCTGGTTATTATCCGCCGCGCCTAGGCGTTAGCACTCGCGAGGTGCGAGTGCTAATGCCGCGGGTCGTCACGACCCATTAACCCCCAAGCGGCGTCCCGGCCGGCAGTCACCTCAGGGCCGGGCGCCACATAAAGGAGCGACCATGAAGATTCGTCCCCTGCAGGATCGGCTCATCGTCAAGCGCGTCGCCGAGGAGACCAAGACCAAGGGCGGTCTCTTCATCCCCGACACGGCGAAGGAGAAGCCCCTCGAGGGCAAGGTCATCGCCGTGGGCAACGGCAAGGTGCTCGAGGACGGCAAGGTCCGCCCGATGGACATCAAGGCCGGTGACACCATCCTGTTCAGCAAGTACGCCGGCACCGAGATCAAGCTCGACGGCGAAGAGCACCTGATCCTCCGTGAGGAGGATGTGCTCGGCGTGCTCGAGAAGTAATCGCCTTTCCTTCCCACCTCTTTCCTTCAAGGAACCATCCCCATGGCGAAGGACATTCTGTTCGACGTACGCGCTCGCGAGGCCATCCTCCGTGGCGTCAACATCCTGGCTGACGCGGTCAAGGTCACCCTCGGCCCCAAGGGCCGCAACGTGGTCATCGAGAAGAGCTTTGGCTCGCCCACCATCACCAAGGACGGTGTGACGGTCGCCAAGGAAATCGAGCTGGAGAACAAGTTCGAGAACATGGGCGCGCAGATGGTCAAGGAGGTTGCCTCCAAGACGTCTGACGTCGCCGGTGACGGCACCACCACGGCCACCGTGCTGGCGCAGGCCATCTTCCGCGAGGGCGCGAAGCTGGTCGCCGCGGGCCACAACCCGATGGAGATCAAGCGCGGCATCGACAAGGCCGTGGCCATCATCGTCGGCGAGCTGAAGAAGCTGGCGAAGCCCACCAAGGGCCAGAAGGAAGTCGCCCAGGTCGGCACCATCTCCGCCAACGGCGATGCCACCATCGGCCAGATCATCGCGGACGCGATGGAGAAGGTCGGCAAGGAGGGCGTCATCACGGTGGAGGAGGCCAAGGGCCTGGAGACCACCCTGGACGTGGTCGAGGGCATGCAGTTCGACCGCGGCTACCTCTCTCCGTACTTCGTGACGGACCCGGAGCGCATGGAGGCCGTGCTGAACGACGTCCTCATCCTCATCCACGAGAAGAAGATCTCGTCGATGAAGGACCTGCTGCCCATCCTGGAGCAGGTGGCTCGCGCCGGGAAGCCGCTGCTCATCATCGCCGAGGAGGTCGAGGGCGAGGCCCTGGCCACCCTGGTGGTGAACAAGATCCGCGGCGTGCTCAACGTCTGCGCGGTGAAGGCGCCGGGCTTCGGTGACCGCCGCAAGGCCATGCTCGAGGACATCGCCACCCTGACGGGCGGCCGGATGATCGCCGAGGACCTGGGCATCAAGCTGGACACGCTCACGCTCCAGGACCTGGGCCGCGCGAAGCGCATCACCGTCGACAAGGACAACACCACCATCGTCGACGGTGCCGGCAGCCAGAAGGACATCGAGGCGCGCGTGAAGCAGATCCGCGTGACCATCGAGGAGACGACCAGCGACTACGACCGCGAGAAGCTGCAGGAGCGGCTGGCGAAGCTGGTGGGCGGCGTGGCCGTCATCAACGTCGGCGCGGCCACCGAGACGGAGATGAAGGAGAAGAAGGCCCGCGTGGAGGACGCGCTCAACGCGACTCGCGCGGCCGTCGAAGAGGGCGTGGTGCCCGGCGGCGGCGTGGCCTTCATCCGGTGCCTCAAGGCGCTGGACGGCCATGAGTTCACGGCCGGCGAGAAGTTCGGCGTGGACATCATCCGCCGCTCCGTCGAGGAGCCCCTGCGCCAGATTGTCGGCAACGGCGGCCTCGAGGGCAGCGTCGTGGTGAACAAGGTCAAGGAGGGCACGGGTGCGTTCGGCTTCAATGCCGCCACCGGCGCCTACGAGGACCTGCTGGCCGCGGGCGTCATCGACCCGGCCAAGGTGAGCCGCAGCGCGCTGCAGAACGCGGCGTCCGTGGCCTCCCTGATGCTCACCACCGAGGCCATGGTGGCGGAGCGTCCGAAGGAGGAGAAGGACGCCCCGGCCGGCGGTGGCGGCATGGGCGGCATGGGCGGTATGGGCGGCATGGGCATGTAGTCGCCCCCACCCCGGCCTCCATGCCGGGGTGACGTCCCGCCAGCGGCCTCCGGTTCCCCAAGGGAGCCGGGGGCCGTTGTGTTTTCCAGCCAAGGTGGCGGCGGGCTGTCGTGGCCCTTAACTTGAGGGGAAGAAGGAGGAGCTGCCCGTGAAGCCCGTGAAGATCTACACGACGACCTACTGTGGGTACTGCGTCCGCGCGAAGGACCTGCTCAAGCGCAAGGGTGTGGACTACGAAGAGGTGGACGTCACCGGAGACGACTCCATGCGCTCGAAGCTGGTGGAGATGAGCGGCGGCCAGCGCACCGTGCCGCAAATCTTCATCGGCGAGACGCACGTGGGCGGCTACTCGGACCTGTCCCGCCTGGACTCCGAGGGCCGGCTGGACCCGATGCTCCAGGCCTGAACCGTCCGGCCAGGCAGGCGGGCGCCGTGCTCCGCCCGCCCGGAGCCCGATGCATAGCTTCGCTCCAGCGACTCATCCGCTCTTACGAGGGAGGTAGCAATGGCTGGCGAAGAAGCGCAGACGGGCACCCGTGACGAGCACTACAACCTCATCAGCGCCCTGTACCACCTGCTCAAGGGCGCCTCGAACGCCGAGCAGTACATCGCCGACGCCGAGGAGGCGGGCGACCAGGAGCTCGCCCAGTTCTTCCGCGACTGGCAGGACGAGCAGCGCAACCTCGCCGAGCGCGCGAAGAACCTGCTCGGCACCAAGATGATGGGCGGCGAGAAGGCCGGCACCGGGCGCAAGGCCAAGGGCGGCAGCGGCAAGAGCGTCCCCACGCGTTCGGTGAAGGCCCAGAGCAACGCGAGCGTCCCGTCCGGAGGCAACGCCAAGGACGACATCGTGGACGAGGAGTCCAAGGAGTCCTTCCCCGCCAGCGACTCGCCCGCGCGCTACTGACGCGGAGGGCGCGCCCGCTGTAGCAACCTGGACGCGGCCCCTGATGCAACGGGGCCGCGCCGGTTTCTGGCCAAGGCCGGGCCCTTCGTCTTGGATGGCGGGCGTGAATCGCCCGTCCTTCCTCGCGCGCATGGCCCTGGGGCTCGTCGCCCTCGTGGCCCTGGCGTGCCGGGGCCCCTCCCTCCAGGTGAAGCACGACGTGCCCGCGGACCTCGGCGTGGCCGCGGTGGTGGTGTACCCGGTGGGCCTGCGCTGGGAGGCCCCCGCGTGGCGCGCGGTGGAATTGTCCCAGCGGCTGGTGGACGTGGCGCTGGCCGAGGCCGGCACCGAAGCCCTCTTCTTCGGCCCCACGGAGGTGCGCGTGTACCGCCCCGACGAGGATGACGCCTGGGCCGCCAGCAACGCGGTGGCGGTGCTGGCCCCCTACGGCGTGCGGCCGGAGGGCGCGGTGGTGCTGCGCCCCCGCGCGGAGCGGCGCATCCAGTCCGGACAACGTGAACTGGTGGACAGTCGAGAGCGGACGGTGGGCCAGAGCGTCAACGAGGCGGTGGTGTACCTGGCCACGGTGGAGGTGCTGCACCCCGCGAGCCGGCAGGTGGTGCTGGAGGTGTCCGGCGAGGCCCCGGCGGACCCCTTCGCGGAAGTCTCTGACGACGGGGCGGACCCCACCCCGGAGCTGACCCGGCTGCTGGAGGCCCTCACCCGCGAGGCCCTGAAGGGGCTGTCCGGTACGCTGAAGCCCCCGCGCGTCCCCTCCCCGCCCGTGGCCACGGCCGTGGCGTGGCTGCCCTGGGAGACGCTGGAGCTGGGGCCCGAGCTGGCGGGGAAGGACGTCCTCGACGCCGAGGTGCTGCGCCGCCAGCGCCTGGGCTTCGCCAACCCCGGCCTTGCGCCCGCGCTGCTGGACACCCTGGCCCG
>JBKGHK010000362.1:0-10070 GCA_046520375.1 Pyxidicoccus sp. 3LFB2 | reverse complement strand
CGCACCGGCCGCCAGCCGGTCCGCGCCCGAAAGCCCGGGCACGGCCGCGAGCGCTTCCAGCAGCCGCTGCAGCCCGCCCGGTGCCTCCTCCGCCCACTGCCACTCCTGGCCCCGCGTCCAGGCGAAGGTCGCCATCAGCCGCTGCACCAGCGGGTCCTTCAGGGCCTCCTTCAGGCGGGCCTCGTCGCGGTGGAGGGCCCGCGCCACCAGCAGCAGCGACGTTGCCCCGCTGGTGCTCCCGTGCGCGGCCTGCTCCGCGTAGAGCCGGACGGCGCCCGCGTCATCGCCCGCATCGAGGAGGACGCGAGCCTCTTCACCGAGGCTTGCCACCGCGAGGCCCAGCGGGTCGTCGAAGCCCTGTCGGGCCAGCTCGCGCACCTCCGCGAAGCGGGGCCGTGCCTCGTGTTCCAGTCCGGCTCCGGCCGTGCGCCCGAGCATGTACGCGGCGAAGGTGGAGAAGCGGCGGCGCTCCTCCGGGGGCAGTGCGAGCACGTCCAGGAAGCGGGCCCGGGCTTCCAGGGTGTCTCCCGCGTGGAAGGCCTTCGCGCCCGCGCTGTACAGCGCCCGCTCGCGGGCGCCGCCGCCCTCACGTGGGTCCACCGGCTCGCCCTGTTCGTCCGTGTCCGCGGGTGCCTCGCCGACCTGGAAGGTGTCCGCCGGCCTTGGCAGCAGCCGCGTGACTTCGAGCGAGAAGGTGCCATCCGGCAACTCCGCGAGGGTGTGGGCCCGGTCCGACAGCAGGCTGGGGGGGAAGTCGGGGCCGCAGGCCCGCGCGTCGCGCAGGGGCGCGAGCAGCAGGAGGACGACCAGGGACGCGAACAGGCTACGGCACCACAAGAGACACCTCGGTTCCCCGCACGAAGCCGATGACGCGTCGCTCGCCAGCGCGCAGGCGGGGAGGCGTGCGCGCCACGAGGGAGGCCCCGCGCGGGGCGTAGCCGCCCACGCCGTCCAGGACCTCCAGGTTTCCAGAAAGGGTGAGGCGCGCGGGTGCCTCCGCGTCCACGCGGCCCGTGTTCTCGATGACGATGTCCCGAGTCCCGCCGCCCGCATCCACCAGTCGGGGCGTGAGGCGCGCTTCCAGGGGCTCTCCGCGCAGTACCGCTTCGAGCGTGGGCAGGCTCCACGCGTCCGGGTCTCCCCGGTGGCCGAGCCGGAACCAGAGGACGCCCGTCACGCGGGGCACGGGACGCTCACGCAGTCCGGTCAGGAAGCGGGCGACGCCCCGGGGCTCCGCGGACAGGGGCGTCCCGTCGCGCAGGCGGACGCGGTAGGTGGGGAGGGCCACGCGGAAGGAGGCGCGGGTGGCCTTCGACCAGGCCTCGACGAAGCCTCGCGCTCCTCGGGGGTGAAGAGCGTGGGCGCGCGCACCGCGTGGACCTGGAGGACGACGTCGTCGGGGATGGAGGTCAGGCGCTCCATGTCCGGCGAGGAGGCCCAGGTGGGCAGGGCGGTGATGGAGAGCTGGAGGTCTTCAATGGAGGCCCGCTCGCGCTTCAGCCAGTCCGCGTAGCCGGCCAGCGCGGCGGTGGCGCAGTCATGGTCCACCTCGATGCCGCGGACCCGGACGCCCCGGGCCTTCCAGGCGCGGGCGTGGAGGGCGACCTCCTGGAGGGAGATGCCGTCGAGCGGCGCCGTGCCGTCCACCCGCATCACCGCCACCACCTCGCGGCCCGAGCGTGCCAGGGCGCCCACGTCCACCGCCACGTCCACGGGTGTCCGACTGGGGCCGGAGCGCTCGCGGGCGAGGACTCGCAGCGCTCCTAGCTCCGCGGGCACCTCGCCAAGGGCGCGGCTCAGCTCCGGGCTCCAGTCGCGCTGCCACACGTAGGCCTCGTGCGTGAGGGGCAGTGGGCGCTCTCGGGAGCAGGCGAGGCCGAGCACGAGCAGCACCCCCCAGACCCAGGCCTGGGGACGGCGCAGCCGGGGTGGGCCGGAAGAGGTCATGACCGGAGGGCCGCCCCGTGACGAGGGGCGTGCGTTTCAAGAGCGAAGGGTGAGCCGCCATCGTGTCACATCAGCGGCACCCGTTGCGCTGCCACTCAGGCCTGGCCGGTTGCTCTACGCCATCGATGAGGCGCTCAGTTCGCGGGCGGCGGCGCGCTGTGGTCGCAGTGCAGCAGCGAAGGTGGGTCGAAGCAGGTGAAGCGCTCATTCTCGAGCCGGCACACGCCCTCCGGCGTGGTGGCGCACTGCACCTCGGTGCGCGTGGCCTTGCAGTCATAGCCACAACTCACCGCCTCCGACGCGTTGAGACACCGGGGCTCGGGCGTGTCCGCGCCGTACTGGTGGATGACGCTCTCCGGCGGGTCCCAACAGACGAGTCGGCTGAAGTGCGTGGAGCACACCCCGTACGGAGTGCGATTGCAGGCCACCTCGCCGTTGAACACCCGGCAGTTGTAGCCACAGGCCACCTGGCCCCGGATCTCCTTGCACTCAGGCTTCGTGCCCGAGCTGGCCGGATGGTGGATGACGACGCGCGGCGGGTCCCAGCAATGGACGCCGCCGGCCAGCACCTGGCACACCCCATAGGGAGTCCGGGCACAGGCCGTGTTCGTCCCGCTGGACTTGCACTGGTAACCACACACCGTCTGCCCCTGGGACGACAGACACTGGGGCGGGGGAGGCCGCGGCGCGGGCGGCTTGGGCGACTCCACGGGGCTGGAGGCCAACCACAGCATGGCGAGCAGGGAGAGCATGGTGTGCCGCCGACGAAATGGCCGGGAATTTATTCAAGCCTCCGAAGCGAAAGGCGTCACAGCTCGGGCGGGATGAAGAAGCGCCCGTCCTGGCCCAGCCGCAGGCGGGTGACGCGGCGCCGCTGGATGTCCAGGTAGAGGTCGCTTCCCTTCGGAGAGAGCGTCACCGACGGGACGATGAGCTGATGCTCCGGTGGGCTGCCCAGGGCAATCCACAGGCGCGCGCCATCCGTGCCCAGCGTCACCCAGCGTGTCTGCTCCCCGTCGGACGCCTCCTTCAGGTCCATCCGCACCAGGAGGATGGACAGCCGTCCGTCCTGGGACGTCCAGGTGTTGGCGAGCGACAGGTCCACGTGCGCCGGTTGCCACGTGGACCAGGTGTTCACCACGCAGAACCCGCCGGCATGGGGACGCGCCACCACCAGCGAGCCGCCTCCCTCCGGGCCCTTGGTGCTGTGCTCCATCAGCCCGAAAACGCGCACCGGCCCCGTCGTGAGCGCCAGCTCCTGCTGGAAGGCCGGCTTCACCACCTCATGGGGCTGGAAGCCGAGGTGCTCCACCGAGAGCGCGGGAACCCAGGAGCGGGCCGCCAGCTCCGGCCGGAAGCCCAGCTCCAGGTTCGGCTCGTCGGGAATCGTCTCCGGGCAGGTGGGCTTCGCCGCTGCCGCCTTCGCCTCCGCGTCCTTCGACGCAGAGGCCTTCGACACCGCGGCGCAACCCCCCAGCAAGCCCAGCACACAGCCCAGTCCCAGCACCCTGCTCGCGCGACGCATCCACCCCTCCAGGAAGGGCCGCGAGCATGCCATGGCCGTCAGCGCGGACGGGGACCCGGCCCTCCGGGGCGACGCGCACCGGGGCGTCCGGGGCCATTGGCACCCGGGCGGGGGCCGCTCTGCTGCCGGGGCGCGGAGGACTTCGGCTCGCGCGACCCGTCCGCTTCGTCCCGCTGCTCGGCACGTTGACGGCGGGCGCCTCGGCGGGCGTCTCGGGCGGCACCAGCGCGTGCGGGCCTCGTCCGATGAGGTCCTCGCGGCCGGCCTGAATCAGCGCCTCGCGCGCCAGCGGCCACTGCTCCGGGTTCCAGTAGAGCAGCAGTGCCTTCTGGAGCTTCTTCTCGCGAAGACCCTGCGCCGTATACACGGGCTCCATCTTCAGCGGGTCCATGCCCGAGTAGTACATGGCGGTGGCCATGGCCATGGGCGTGGGGATGAAGTCCTGCACCTGCCGGGGCCGCTTCCCGTTCTTCTTCAGCCACAGCGCCAGCTCCACCATGTCCTCCAGCGTGGAGCCCGGGTGGCCGCTGATGAAGTAGGGGATGTCGTACTGCTCCTTGCCGGCCTCCTCGCTGGCGCAGGCGAACATGTTCTGGAAGCGCTCGAAGCTCTCGATGCCGGGCTTCTTCATCTTCTCCAGCACGCGCTTGGAGACGTGCTCGGGCGCCACCGACAGCTGCCCGCCCACGTGGTGCGCGGCCAGCTCCTTCACGTACTCGGGGGAGCGCTCTGCCAGGTCGTACCGCACGCCGCTGGCGATGAAGACGTGCTTGACGCCGTCCTCCTTGCGCACGTCCTGCATCAGGCTGATGAGCGGCCCGTGGTCCGTCTGGAGGTTCTCGCAGACGCCCGGGTGGACGCAGGACAGCTTGCGGCACTTCTTCTCGATGTCCTCGCTCTTGCACTTGAGCTTGTACATGTTGGCCGTGGGGCCACCGAGGTCCGTAATCGTCCCACGGAAGTCGCCCATGCGCCGCAGCGCGCGGACCTCGCGCAGCACGCTCTCCGCGGAGCGGCTCTGGATGACGCGGCCCTCGTGCTCGGTAATGGAGCAGAAGGTGCAGCCGCCGAAGCACCCGCGCATCAGCACGATGGAGTGCTTCACCGTCTCGTACGCGGGGATGCCCTCGTCCTTGTAGAGCGGGTGCGGGACGCGGTTGAAGGGCAAGTCATACAGCTCGTCCATGGCCACCGAGCGCCCCTCGGCGTCGGCGGCGCCCACGCCGTCCTCCAGCGGGAGCGCGGGCGGGTTCATGTAGATGGCGCGGTTGCCGTGGCGCTGCGCGAGCGGCCGCGCGTTGCCCGGGTTGGTCTCCATCTGGAAGTCGCGGCTCATCACCGCGAAGGCCTGCTTGTCCGCCACCACGGCCTCGTAGGCGGGCAGCACCACCGGCTTGCGGTCCGCGGCGCGCCTGGCCGGGTCCGCCTCCAGGGCGCGCATCTCCTCGTCGTTGATGGTGTACGCGGTGCCGCGCACGTCGCGGATGTCCTGGATGCGCTCGCCCCGGCGCATCCGGTCGGCGACCTCCATGATGGGGCGCTCGCCCATGCCGAAGACGAGCAGGTCCGCCTTGGAGTCGAAGAGGATGGAGCGGCGCACCTTGTCGCTCCAGTAGTCATAGTGGGCGATGCGGCGGAGGCTGGCCTCGATGCCGCCCAGGATGATGGGCACCTCGGGGTACGCCTCGCGGCAGCGCTGCGCATAGACGATGGTGGCGCGGTCGGGCCGGCAGTTGGTGCGGCCTCCCGGGCTGTACTGGTCCTCGGAGCGGTTCTTCTTCTGGGCCGTCAGCCGGTTGAGCATCGAGTCCAGGTTGCCGGCGGCCACCCCGAAGAAGAGGCGCGGCGGGCCCAGGGCCTTGAAGGGCTCGGCCGAGTGCCAGTCCGGCTGGGGGATGAGGCCCACCTTGAAGCCGCGGCCCTCCAGGAAGCGGGCGATGAGCACCGGGCCGAAGGCCGGGTGGTCCACGTACGCGTCTCCCGTCACGATGATGATGTCGCACTGCTCCCAGCCCCGCGCCTGCATGTCGGCTCGGGTGATGGGCAGGAAGGGGTGGGCGTAGCGGGTCTGTGGGGGCATGGCGTTCAGGCGGCGGTGAGGACTTCTCCCCTAAACACCCCGGCGGCGCGGAAGCAAACCCGGCGTGGCTGGGAAATCTCACGACTGGGGTGCCACGCCCCTTAGCCGAGCAGCCTGGACTCCTTCTGCGGGTTCTGCCGCGTGGCCTGACGGGCCGCGTCCGCGCTGTCCGGCTCGGTCTGGCCCCGGCTGCGGTGGAAGGTCGGGTCCTGCTCGTTGAGTTGCTGGGAGCGGTGGTCCTTGTCCGCCTGGCTGCTCTTGCCTCCGCCCTGGGTGTCCTGGTTCTTCTGCTGTGCCATCCGCGGCCTCCCTCGTGTGGAGAGGAAGGCCAGGCAGGGGATACCACCTGGGGGATGGGCCGCCGTCACCGCTGGTGCAGGTAGGGAGACGAGGGCGCTCGGCGCATTGACGACCCTTCGCGCGTCCCCTACCTTGGCCGCCCTCTCACATGTTGCCACCTGTTCGCGCGGACAGGTCGTTGCATGTGTGTCTCGCGAATACCCACCATGGCAGCCGCGGCGAATCCTCCGAGCATTGCGGACGTGGCGGACCCGGTGGGTTCGGGCGCGCACGTGTCTGGCCCACGGGCTGGACGGAGGCTGCGCGGTCCATGATGCGCGGGGCGGACGGGGCGTGGAGCCACGAGGCGGGGCAGGGCGGGAGTTCCTCCGATGAAGGAGGGGCCTCGCGCGAGCTGCGCATCGAATACGACGACGCGCCACCCGGGCACGCTGCTCCCTCGGGGCTGTCATCGCGTTCTCGCAATGAGGTCGCCCCGCCTGCGCACCGGCAACTGGAGGAACTGCGCCAGTCGCTCCGCGCGCGGGCGGACGTGAGCGCTGGCGCTCCGGAGTCGGAGGAGGGGCGCGCCAACCGTGTGCGGCCCGGCGCGAGCACCGGTACTCCGGCGTCGGACGAGAGCCGTCCCATTCGCGAGGAGGTCCCCCGAGCCCCTAACCCGCTGCTGAACCTCTCACGCATGGCGCGGGGACGGCCCGAGGTGTCTCGCGGGCCTGCCGTTCCGAGGAGCCCGTCCGTGGACTCCGACGGCGTGCCCACCGTGGACCTCGCCGCGCCGGCCGAGGCCACGCAGGCCGAGCGCGAGGCCATGCAGGCCGCGGTGGCGGCGGGGAAGCGCCGCGAGGTCTGGACTCCGCCCGCATACCTTCCGGAGGACCTGCGCGAGGCGCTCATGTCCGAGCGCAGCCAGTACCGCGCGCAGCGACTGCAGGACGTGCGCGAAGTCAGCCTCCAGGCGCCCGGTGTCCTTTCGCTCATCCCCCGGCCGGCGGCGGACCCGGACTGGTCGGGTGGCTCGCTGCTCGGCTTTCATGGCGAGGACTGCGTCTTCGGAGGCGACGTCGTCCACCTGGACTTCGAGTCGGGCCGCGTCTTCGCCTCCCCCGGGCATGGCGACGACGTGGACCGCCGGGCCCTCTCCGCCGAGCGCTGGTGCTACCGGCCCTACGACTTCGCGGAGGCCCTGTGCGCGGCGGCCTCGGCCTATGAAGAGCGTCAGCCCGCGCTCACCCAGGCGCTGCGCCGCGCGTGTGGTGAGGAGACGCCGCCCGAGCTGTCGGCCCGCGACGCGGAGCGGCTGCCGGCGGACCGGTTGTGGAACCAGCCCTGGGGCTGCATCTGGGGCCCTCCCGGTACGGGCAAGACGACGGCCGTCGCGGACCTCATCGCCCGCTCCCTGCGCGCGTTCCCCGGCGAGCGCATCCTCGCGGTGGCGCCCACCAACCGTGCCGCGGACGAGCTGGTGCTGCGCATCAGCGCACTGCTGGAGCGCGAGCCGATTCCCCTGCGCCCCCTGCGCAGCATCTTCCGGGGTGGCACCGGTGCCAGTGAGGCGCTGGCGAAGCTGCCCACCGTCATCGTCGAGGACAGCCAGAAGGGCGGAAAGCTCCGCTCCAGCATCGAGGACCGCGAGCGCGAGCTGATGCTCCAGCGCGTACGGGGCGGCCCCGCGCATGAGCTGGCGAAGCTCCAGGCGGAGCTGCGCGGCCTGCGCGGCAAGGTGAAGGACCCCACGCTGAAGGAGGCGGAGAAGGGCGACTGCCCGCTGATGGTGCTCACCGTGCACCGCGCCCTGCGACTGGTGGCGGAGCTGGAGGGAAAGCGGACCTTCTCCAGGCTGGTGGTGGACGAGGCCGGCATGGTGACGCGCGCGGCCACCGCCGTGCTGGCGCCGCTGGCGGAGCGGGTGACGCTCGCCGGAGACCCGAAGCAGATTGGCCCGGTGAGCCGCGCCGCCGAAGGGGCCGGCAAGGACACGCAGAAGTGGCTGCGCGCCAGCGGCCTGTCGCACCTGGAGGACGCGGTGAAGGACGCGGCGCGGCCGGACGTGCTGCTGCTGCGCACCCAGCACCGCATGCACCCGGACATCGCGCGGGTGGTGAGCCACTTCTGCTACGGCGGCGCGCTGGAGGACGGCGACATCGTCCGGGCCCGCGCGGAGAAGCCGGCCCCCGTGGCCGCCTTTCCCACCGTGCGCGCCGGCTGGGTGGTGCTGGACAGCCTCACGAGAGACCCCCGGCGCCTCAGCCACGGGCGAGGGGAGACGGGCTCCGGCTACCAGCGCGAGCTGTCGGCGAACCTCGCCGTGTCACTGGCGCGCGAGGCAGTGCGCTCGGGGCTGAGCGTCCTGTGTGTCACGCCCTACCGCGCCCAGGCCGCGCTGCTGCGCCGGCTGGGCAACTCCGCAGGGCTGCGCGGGGACGTCTTCAGCGCGTCCACCATCCACCGCCAGCAGGGCACGCAGTACGACGTGGTGCTGGTGGACACGGTGGCCGGAGGGCGGCCCTTCCCGCCGCACACGCTGGTGCCCATGCTCAACGTGGCCGCCAGCCGCGCGCGGGACTACCTGCTGGTGCTGGCCTCGCGCGACGAGGCCCGGGCTGCCACCATTCCCCAGCGCTTCCTCTCACTGCTGCCCCGCCTGCGCGTCCTCTCCATCGAGCCGCTGCGCCTGGAGCCGTTGCCCCTGCCGCAGAAGCCACCACCGCCCCCTCCGCCTTCGCCCGTCGCGCCGGCCAGCCTGGGCGGCGAAATCGAGGGCGCGCGTCCGGCCCGGCCCCTCTTCACGCACGAGCAGGTGTCCCTCTTCGAGCGGCGCTTCGACGACGGACACCACCTGGTGCGCGGCGTGGCGGGCAGCGGCAAGACGTACGTGCTGGCGCACTGGGTGGCGCGCTACCTGCTGGAGCACGACGAGGCGCAGGTGCTCATCTCCTTCTACAACCGGGCGCTGGCGCCGCTGGTGGACAAGCTCCTCACGGAGGCGCTGGTGCAGCGCGCGGGGCGCGAGCGGGTGCGGGAGCGTGCGCGCCCGGGTGGCCGTGCGGCACGTGGGGGCGCTGCGCCGCCCGGAGCCCGGCAGCTTCGACGCCGTCTTCGTGGACGAGGCGCAGGACATGGACGCGAAGGCGCTGTCCACCCTGCATGGCCTGGTGCGCCCGTATGCGCTGCCGGACGGCCGGCAGGTGCGCTGCTTCCAGCTCTTCATGGACGACTCGCAGAACGTCTACGGCCAGGTGCCCATCGACGCGCTCAAGGAGCAGCTCCCGGAGGGGCTGTCCTTTCGAGGTCGCACCCGCGTGCTCAAGGAGACGTTCCGCGCCACGCGCGACATCCTCGACGTGGCCTTCAACGTGGTGCTGGACCCGCTGCGCCAGCACCAGGCCGGCGAGCCGGGCATGCGCGAGTACATGAAGGTGGGGGAGCTGGCCCGGGAGGGCCTCCTCTGGCTGCCGGAGGAGACGCTGGAGGGCCTCTTCCGCGTCCAGTCCACGGAGCGCGGCGGCGTGCTGCCCCAGGTGCGAGGCTTCGCCTCCAGTGCCAGCGAGGCGCGCCAGGTGGCCAAGGAGATTGCGCGGCTCATCCGCGAGGAGGGCGTCCACCCCGGCGACATCCTGCTGGTGGCCCCCGTCATGCCCTCCCAGTACACGGAGGCACTCAAGCGTGCCGGTGTGCCCGCAGAGGCCTATGGCGGCAAGGGCGGCCGGGACGTGACGGACTTCCGAGTCAGCGGCGTGGACCACGTGCGCGCCACCACCGTCTTCTCGTGCAAGGGCCACGAGTGCCCCGTCGTCTTCTTCGCGGGGCTCGACGCGCTGGACACCGTGGAGCACTGGATGGCGGGCGCCCGCGAGCGCTCCGCCCGGGAAATCGAGCGCATCCGCCGCGCCATGTTCTACGTGGGCTCCACCCGCGCCATGAAGCGGCAGTACCTCACCGGCGTCCGAGGAGCCCGCTTCCTCCGAGTGGCCGCCACCTATGTGGAAACGCTCGCAGGGCTCGTCTCCGCCGCGCCCGACGGCGCGAAGGGGTAGGCGCCCGGCCCGCGACGCAGGCGGGCCTCGCGGGGCTCAGCCCAGCAGCGAGGCCATGAGGGTCAGCCATTCCGCCCCGGGAGGCGTCCTGCGGGCATCAGCCCAGCAGCCGTCGCCAAGAGGGCCGGCCCGCCAGTCCGTCCCAGGAGGCCGCCCCCAGGCATCCAGCCCAGCAGCCGGTCGC
>JBKGHK010000361.1:0-10096 GCA_046520375.1 Pyxidicoccus sp. 3LFB2 | reverse complement strand
CGTGCTCCACAACTGCGCCCTGCTCATGTCCGCACCAGGGTCGAGACAGAGCCAAGGAACGTTCATTCCATCTCAGTCCCCGCTCGGGACGGGGGCGCGTCCGGAAGGAACGTTCGTTCCACCTCAGCCTCCCCGGGGTGGGACCAGCCCGGAAGGAACGTTCATTCCACGGCGGCAGGCCGCCGGGTGAGCCCGGAAGGAACGTTCATTCCGCGGGGCCCTCCGGCCGGACCCGGCCGGGGCAGCCTCAACTCGCTGGGCACCCCATCCGGACCCGGGCCAGGGCGGCCTCAGCTCCCTGGGCACCCCATCCGGGCCCGGGCCAGGGCTGCCTCAGCTCGCTCCGGCCGGCGGCTTCCCTTCCGGCGTCAGCACGACCAGCAACTGCCGCGCGGCGACCTGGCTGCCCACGGAGACGTTGACCGCCTCCACGGTGCCGGCCACGTCCGCGATGACCTGGAATTCCATCTTCATCGCCTCCAGCACGGCGAGCACCTCGCCTGCCTTCACCGACGCTCCGGCCTTCGCATCCACCCGCAGGATGCGCCCATCCATCGGCGCCACCAGCCGGCCGCTTCCCGCGCCTTCCGACTTCGACGGCGGCCGGAACGTCACGTCCGCCACGGCATGCGCGCCATGCCCCACGTCCAGCCAGAGCGTGTCCCCCTCCCGCGAGTACCTCGCGCGCCCCCGAGTCCCCGAGAGCGCGAAGTCCAGCACCCCCTCCACCATCCCGAGCACCGCGACGTCGAACGTCTCGCT
This sequence comes from Pyxidicoccus sp. 3LFB2, assembly GCA_046520375.1. Lineage (GTDB taxonomy): Bacteria > Myxococcota > Myxococcia > Myxococcales > Myxococcaceae > Myxococcus. The sequence continues at coordinate 9,334 of JBKGHK010000361.1, read as the reverse complement.
CCCCACCGCCACCTCGTACCGCTCCGCCGTCACCGGGCGCACCGTGACGTGCTCCTCACGCTCCCGGCTCGCCAGCTTCAGCCGCACCGGATGCGACGCGTTCGGGCTGTTCCAGTTGACCAGCGACGCATCCAGTCCCGCTTCCCGCAAGAGCCGCAGCGCCTCACCATGGAAGAGCGCCGCCCCCGCCAGGGCCAGGTCCTTCGCATGCGTCCGGTACAGCGCCTCCAGCGTGACACCGTCCGCGTACTTCCCGATGAAGCCCGTGTCGTACTCACCCGACTGGAACGCCACGTGCCCGAGCACGAACAACAACAGACTTTTGTTCGTGGTGACGCCGAATACCGTCAGCTCGTGCAGCGCCTCCACCAGTCGCCGGCGCGCCGTCTCCCGGTCCGGCCCATGCACAATCACCTTCGCCTGCATCGAGTCGTAGAAGGGCGGGATGTCCTGCCCCTCCCGCACGCCATGGTCGATGCGCACGCCCTCCCTCGACGGCAGCCGCCACGCCAGCAGTCGCCCCGCCTGCGGCGCATACCCGTTGGCCGGGTCCTCCGCGCAGAGGCGGACTTCAATCGCGTGCCCCGACCACGACACCTGCTCCTGCGTCAGGGGAAGTCGCTCCCCCGCCGCGACGCGCAGCTGCCACTCCACCAGGTCCAGCCCGGTAATCGCCTCCGTCACCGGGTGCTCCACCTGGAGGCGGGTGTTCATCTCCATGAAGTAGAACTCGCCGCCGGGTGCGAGCAGGAACTCGATGGTCCCCGCGCCCCGGTAGCCGATGGCGCGCGCCGCCGCCACCGCGACCTCGCCCATGCGTGCACGCAGCGCGGGACTCACGGCAGGGGACGGGCTCTCCTCGACAATCTTCTGGTGCCGGCGCTGCACGGAGCAGTCGCGCTCACCCAGGTGGACCACGTTGCCGTGCGCGTCCGCGAAGACCTGCAGCTCCACGTGGCGCGCGCCGATGACGGCCTTCTCCAGGATGAGCTCTCCGCTGCCGAAGGCGTTGGTGGCCTCCGAGCGCGCCGAGCGCAGCGCCTCACGCAACTGCGCCGGCTCCCGGACGAGCCTCATGCCACGCCCACCGCCACCCGCCGCCGCCTTGACCATCAGCGGGAAGCCGATGCGCTCGCCCTCCGCCGCCAGCGCGTCGTCATCCGCGTCGGTGGCCTCGTAACCAGGGATGCAGGGCACGCCCGCCGCGAGCATTCGCAGCTTCGCCTGCCGCTTGTTCCCCATCAGCGTGATGGCGTCCGCCCCGGGGCCGATGAACACCACGTCCGCGTCCTGGCACGCGCGAGCAAAGGCCGCGTTCTCCGACAGGAAGCCGTAGCCCGGGTGAATCGCGTCCGCGCCGGAGGCCTTCGCCGCGGCGATGAGCTTCTCGATGACGAGATAGGACTCCTTCGCGGGAGACGGGCCGATGGGCACCGCCTCGTCCGCCGCGAGCACATGCGGCGCCGCGCGGTCCGCCTCGGAGAACACCGCCACGGTCCGGTAGCCCAGCTTCTTGCAGGTCCGAATCACCCGGACGGCAATCTCACCGCGGTTGGCGACGAGGACCTTCTTGAATCGCTCCATGGTGTCCGTCCTCACAGGCGCGCCACGCCGAAGGTGTTGGGCTTGAGCTCCCGCCGCTTCGCCTCGCGGCACACGGCCAGCGAGAAGCCGAGCACCCGCCGCGTGTCGCGCGGGTCGATGAGCCCGTCGTCGAACAGCCGCGCACTGCAGTTGAACGGGTGCGACTCCTTGTCGAACTGGTCGATGATGGGCTGGCAGAACGCGCGAATCCCCTCCTCGTCCACGACTTCGCCCTGCCTCGCGAGCTTCTCGCCGAAGACAATCGACATCACCTTCGCCGCCTGCTCGCCGCCCATGACCGCGGTGCGCGCGTTGGGCCACGCGAAGATGAAGCGCGGGTGGAAGGGCCGGCCGCACATGCCGTAGTTGCCCGCTCCGAACCCGCCGCCGATGAGCACCGTGAGCTGCGGCACCGTCGCGTTCGCCACCGCCTGAATCATCTTCGAGCCGTGCTTGACGATGCCCGCCTGCTCCGGCTGCGTGCCCACCATGTAGCCCGTGGTGTTCTGCAGATAGAGAATCGGCGTGTCCGACTGGCAGCACAGCTGGATGAACTGCGCCGCCTTCGTCGCACCCTTCGGCGTAATCGGCCCGTTGTTGCCGATGATGCCAATGGGCATCCCGAAGATGCTCGCGCGGCCGCAGACGGTGTGCGGGTCGTACTCGTCCTTGAAGCCCGTGAACTCGGAGCCGTCGACGATGCGCGCGATGACCTCGCGGCAGTCATAGGGCTTCCGGTAGTCCACCGGGACGGCGCCACACAGCTCGTCCGGCGAGTAGAGGGGCTCCGCGTACGGCGCCCGCTCCTCGCGAGGCAGCTGCGCGTTCCACCCGAGCTTCGCCACGATTTCGCGCGCCATGCGGATGGCGTCGGCGTCGTCCTCGGCGAGGTAGTCCGCCGTCCCCGCCACCGTGGCGTGCATCTCCGCGCCGCCCAGCTCTTCGTCGGTGGCAATCTCGCCCGTCGCGGCCTTGAGCAGCGGCGGGCCGGCCAGGAAGACCTTGGCCTTCTTCTTCACCATGACGACGTAGTCGGACAGGCCCGGCAGGTACGCGCCGCCCGCGGTGCTCGAGCCATGCACCACCGTCACCTGCGGAATGCCCGCCGCCGACAGCTTCGCCTGGTTGTAGAAGGTCTCCCCGCCGGGGATGAAGATTTCCTGCTGGTACATCAGGTTGGCGCCGCCGCTCTCCACCAGCGACACCATGGGCAGCTTGTTCTCCAGCGCCATCTCCTGCGCCCGGAGCGCCTTCTGCACGCCCCACGGTGACGCGGTGCCACCCTTGATGGCCGAGTTGTTCACGAACACCATGCACCGCACCCCGGACACGTAGCCGATGCCGATGATGCTGTTGCCGCCGGCCAGCGAGCCGTCGCTGTCGTCGTGGTAGCCGAAGCCACACAGCGTGGACAGCTCCAGGAACGGCGAGCCCCTGTCCAGCAGGAGCATCAACCGCTCCCGGGGCAGCAGCTGGCCACGCTTGTGGAACTTCTCGCGCGCCTTGAGCTCGGTGGTGCGGACCTTGGCCTCCACCTCGCGCAGCTCGGCGACGCGTGCGAGCATGTCCGCGCGGTGCGCCTTGAACGTCTCGGAAGCCGAATCGATTCGCGACGTGATTTTCGGCATTGGTCTCACCCCTGCCCTTCGCCGAGCAGCGACTCGGGAATGTCCATGTGGCGCGAGCGGAGCCACTCGCCCAGCGCCTTGCCCTGCGGGTCGAAGCGCGTCGAGGACGACACGCCCTCGCCTAGCAGGCCGTCGATGACGAAGTTCAGCCCCCGCAGGCCCGGGAAGACGTGCCGCTCCACCGGGAAGGCGGCCGCCTCGGGGAGCAGCTCGCGCAGCTTCTCCGGCGTGAGCGCCTGCGCCAGCCAGCGCCACGCCTCGTCCGTCCTCGCCCAGACGCCGATGTTCGCCGTGCCTCCCTTGTCACCACTGCGCGCGGCGACGATGCGCCCCAGCGGCACGCGGCGCGTACGGCCCGACGCGGGGGGCGGCGGAAGCGACGGCGGCTCCACCGGGGCGAGCCCCAGGGTCCGCTCCGGTGCCAGCGGCGCAATCACGGTGCGGGTGCCGTCGGGGAGCACGGCGACGTGCTCCACCTTCGCCGCGTCCACATAGGCCGGCGTGTAGACCCCGTACGGGGCGCCGTCCGACGGAGGCGCCGTCATGGTGAAGCCCGGGTAGCTGCCCAGCGCCAGCTCCACGGCGGCTCCGCTGAAGGCGCGTCCCACCAGCTTGGGGTCCGCGTCCTTCACCACCACGCGCAGGAAGGCGGCGGCCTGCTCCTCGGTGGCCGCGTCCTCGCGGTCCGTGCGGACCAGCGTCCATTGCACTTCCTTCGGCTTGCGGACCATCGCCGCGGAGAGCTGCTCGCGGACGAGGCGGGCCTTCTCCTCGATGTCGAGCCCCACCAGGACGAACGTCGCCTCGTTGCGGTAGCCGCCCAGATTGTTGAGGCAGACCTTCACCGTGGGCGGCGGCGGCTCGCCGCGCACGCCCGAAATCCGGACGCGGTCCTGGCCGTCCGCCGTCAGGGAGATGCTGTCGAAGCGCGCCGTCGCATCCGGTCCCGCGTACCGGGCTCCGGTGATTTCGTAGACGAGCTGCGCCACCACCGTGTCGACCGTCACCGCGCCGCCCGTGCCCGGGTGCTTGGTGATGACGGAGCTTCCGTCTTCATGAATCTCCGCCAGCGGGAAGCCGGGACGGCGCGCGTCCACCTCGGTGAAGAAGGAGTAGTTGCCGCCCGTGGCCTGCGTCCCGCACTCCAGCACGTGGCCGGCGACCATGGCCCCGGCCAGCCGGTTCCAGTCGTCCGTCTTCCAGCCGAAGTGCGCCGCCGCCGGGCCCACCACCAGCGACGCGTCCGTCACCCGCCCGGTGACGACGATGTCCGCGCCCGCTCGCAGGCACTCGGCGATGCCCCACGCGCCCAGGTACGCATTGGCCGTGAGCGGGCTGCCCAGCCCCAGCGCGTCCGCATTGCCGGAGAGGTCATCCCCCTCGACGTGCGCCACCTTCGCCTGCACGCCCAGCCGGGCCGCCAGCTCCCTCAGCGCGGCGGCGAGCCCCGCGGGGTTCAGCCCACCCGCGTTGGTGACGACTTTCACCCGCTTCTCCACCGCCAGCGCCAGGCACTGCTCCATCTGCCGGAGGAACGTCTTGGCGAAGCCCGTCGCCGGGTCCTTCATCCTGTCCCGGCCGAGAATCAGCATCGTCAGCTCGGCGAGGTAGTCACCGGTGAGGACGTCGAGCTGCCCGCCCTCCAGCATCTCCTTCACCGCCGAGAAGCGGTCTCCGTAGAAGCCCGAGGCATTGCCGACACGCAGGGGGGACGCGCTCATGCACTCTCCATGGGGCCGCGACCTGAACCGCCATGCCGCCAGCCAGCTTCAGGCAGTGTGGGTGCCACCCCGTAAAAAAGCAAGCGCGCTTGCTTTTTTCGGTAGCGACTTCCAAGCTCCCCCACGTGATTGATTCAGCTGGCACGACGGGCAGGCAGGAGCAGGAGCACGGCCGCGTCACGCGCCAGTGTCCGCTGGAGGCGGCCCCGCGTGAGTGACTCTCCCGGCACGACGGGCAGGCAGGAGCAGGAGCGCAGCCGCGTCACGCGCCAGCGCCTGATGGACGCGGCCCTGAGTGCCCTCTCGGAGCTCGGGTGGGCAGGCGCCACCATGACCGTGATTGCCGAGCGCGCGGGCGTGTCGCGCGGCGCGTGCCAGCACCACTTCCCCACCCGCGCGGACCTGGTGGCGGCGGCGGTGGAGTACGTGGGCAGCCAGCAGGTGGAGGAGGTGCTCCGCCGGGCCGCCCAGCTTCCAGCCGACGAGCGGCGGACGGAGGCCATCCTCCACATGCTCGCGGGCATCTACCTGAGCCCCCTGTTCACCGCCGCCGTGCAGCTGTGGGTCGCCGCCGTGGCGGACCCGGACCTGCGCGCGCAGCTCCAGCCCCTCGAGGCCCGCACCGGCCGGGAGTTCCACCGGCTGACGGTGAAGCTGCTCGACGTGGATGACAAAGACTCGGAGGTGCGTGAGCTGATTCAGGCCACGCTGGACCTCATTCGCGGGCTCGCGCTGGCCAACCTCCTGCGGGACGACAGCGCCCGGCGCAAGAAGGTGCTCCACCGGTGGGCGCTCACGCTGGACGCCGCGCTCGACGCACGCAGGCCTCGCAAGGCCGGGGGCTGACGCTTTCGTTTCACGAACACGCCAACACGGGCCCGGTGCACACCGTGGCCGCTTCTGGAGGTGACATGGGCTACCGCTCTCTCTTCGCGCCGGGCTGTTTCAAGGACCGCACCATCGTCGTGACGGGCGGCGGCAGTGGCATTGGCCGCTGCACCGCGCATGAGCTGGCCTCGCTGGGCGCGCACGTCGTCCTGGTGGGCCGCAAGAAGGACAAGCTGGAGACCGTCGCGGCGGAGCTTCGCGAGGACGGCGGCGACTGCTCGCTGGAGGTGCTCGACATCCGCGACGAGGAGGGCGTGAAGGCCACCGTCGCCCGCATCGTCGCCGCGCGAGGCCGCATCCACGGCCTGGTCAACAACGCCGGGGGACAGTTCCCCTCGCCCCTGGCCGCCATCTCCAAGAAGGGCTTCGACGCCGTCGTCTCCACCAACCTCACCGGTGGCTTCCTGATGGCGCGCGAGGTCTTCCTCCAGTCGATGAGCAGCCACGGGGGCTCCATCGTCAACATGCTGGCGGATGCGTGGGGCGGCATGCCGGGCATGGGGCACTCGGGCGCCGCGCGCATGGGCATGCTCAACCTCACCCAGACGGCCGCCGTCGAGTGGGCCGCCACCGCCACGCGCGTCAACGCCGTGGCCCCCGGCTGGGTCGCTTCCAGTGGGATGGACAGCTACAAGGACGAGGGCGTCAAGGCGCTCATCCCCCTCCTCCAGAAGGAGGTGCCCCTGCAGCGGCTCGCCACCGAGTCCGAGGTGAGCGCCGCCATCGTCTTCCTGCTCACCGACGCCGCCGCCTTCATTACCGGCGAGGTCATCAAGATTGACGGTGGCGCGTCCTGCAACACGAAGATTTATCCCCTGGAGGAGTCCACCGCCTCCAAGCCCTACGAGGGGTTCCACCGCGCGACGGCGCCACGCATCCTCGGCGGCGAATCCAAGGAGTAGGGCCGAGGCCCTCTTCGAGCGCGAACGGCCCCGGGCCCCGGCTTCACGGCTGGGGCCCTTTTGCATTTCAGACGCGCGCACGCTGGTGGACACGTTGCGGGGCGGACGGGGGTTTCTCGTCTCGTGGTCTTGCTTTCTGCTCCTTCTCTGAAAGATAAGTGAGACACCCCTTCATGTATCACCCCCTGACGAAGGGGATTGGAGACACACCATGTTCAAGCACCTCGCCATGGCCGCCGCGTGCGCCGGCCTCATCGCCTGTGGTGGCACCGAGAAGAACGAGCAGCCCCCCGAGGTCACCATGGACGGCCGCGAGGTCGTGTCCGTGGGTGAGATGGTGGCGAGCTCGCCGGACGGCAAGGTGACGGTGGACATGCGCACCCACAGCCTGGGCTTCCGCGTGGAGAAGGGCCTGGACCTCAACGCCATCACCATCATCTGCCCGAGCAGCCGCGTGATGAGCCTGGACGCGCTGCTGGTCGAGGCGGCCGCGCAGAACGGCAAGGCGCCTTCCGACTACGCCAAGGGCGTCACCATGTTCCCGTTCATGGCGAACCCGGGCGGCACCGAGGGCGTCCAGAAGCCCGCGCCCATCTGTATCGACTCCATGGGCAACAACTGCGGCTCCGAGCGCGAGCCGGACGGCAGCTGGACCTGTCTCTGCTAGTCGCGACGTAGCCTGAAGCACCCCGAGGGCCCCGGCGTCACCGCCGGGGCCCTTCTGCTTTTTCAGGGGACTTCGGTGCCCTCGAAGAAGCGCCGCGCCCGGGCGGTGGCCGTCAGCCCCACCGTGCTGCCCAGCCGGCGGCCGATGAAGTCATCCGGCGTCACGTGGATGCCGCCCCACAGCCGCGACTGCCCGGCCTGGTCCGCGGCGTCGTAGTACGTCGCCCACTGCAGGTGCACGTCGGAGGACGGGCCGCGCTCGAAGGTGAGGTACGCGTTACGGCCCGCGACGAACTCGCCCAGGCCGCCGGGGAAGTACGCGCTGCCGGTGAGGGCGGTGAGCACCTCGGCGCCAGCGCGGCTGAAGGTGCTGTGGCCGGAGATGAAGCCCGGGAAGGCGGGCGTCACGAAGGTGCGCAGCTGGTAGGGCATCCACTCCACCGCGCGAATCCACCCGGCGCCGCCCACCTCGTTGCGGCGGTCTCCCGGCTCGCCCAGCCATGCGTGCACCACCACCTGTCCCAGGAAGCGGGCCAGGTGCGCGTGCCGCTGGCCCGGCGCCGAGCTCTGTGCCGTCACCACTTCGATGAGCCCCGGCACCAGCGGCAGGCCTTCAGGGTGGTACGCGGGGCCGTTGGGCTCGGAGGACTGGCCCAGCTTGCCCATGTACCGGATGAGGGAGAGAGGCCGCGCGGCGATGAACTCGCGCTTCACCTCCCAGGCGACGATGGCCGCGTCATGCTCGGCGCCGTTGAGCGCGAGGTACAGCTTCACGTCCCACTCCAGCGCGTCCAGCTCGTCACCTGCACCGAACAGGCGCCGTGAGAAGCCGGCCGTGTCCGCCACGGTGTTGGCGAGCACGTTCCAGTGCCCGGGCGGCGTCTCGGACTTGGGGCCGTCCGCCCAGAACTCGGCCAGCACGCGCCCGAAGTCCCCGCGCTTCACCAGCCTCGGCGAGTACGGCAGCCCGGTGACGGGGTTGACGGGGTGGCCGTTGCCGTCATTGGTGCCCAGGCTGTTGTTGCCCAGGCCGCCGATGCCGGGCGACGTGTCCATCAGCTCCTCGCTGCCCAGCCAGCTCTCCCGGCGCAGCACCTCCACCACGTGCGAGCGCATCTCCGCGCCGAACGTCGGCGGCGCGCCCGGGTTCAGGTACATGCCTCCGCCCTCCGGCCGGGTGAGGGCAAACGGCGTCACGGCCCGCCAGTGCGCGCCGATGTACCCCTGCACGCCCGAGGCGGTGATGATGCCGTTCTGCGTGACGGACACCGCGAGGTTGAGCGGCTGCCAGACGGAGGGGTTCTCCAGCGTCAGCCCCTCCGCGTCCACCACCAGCGGCGTGTTCACGAAGCGGAAGCCCGTGGTGTCCTTGTAGTCGTTCTGCTCGTTGGCGCCGTCGCCCGCGCCCGCGTCGATGATGGCCTGGCCGATGCGGTTGCCCAGCGCCCGCGCGCTGTCGCCCATGGTGACGGTGTCGTCCGGCGCGTAGCCCAGCCGCTCCATGAAGGCGCGGAAGCACGCCGCCGAGGTGGGCCCGCCAATGGCCTTCGTGTAGCGGTGCGCGAGCACGCGGTAGGCGGCGTAGCTGACAGCCTCCGTGCGGGCCGCCGCCACGTCCGGGGCGGTGTGCTTCTCGCGCAGGAAGACGCCGTCCGCCGTCGCGTCATACGCGGCCCACGCGTCCCACATGGCCGCGGACAGGTGGTACAGGTTGCGCGCGTGCACCGTGGGCCGGGGGATGTCGCGGCGGATGGCGCCCAGAATCTGCTCGTTCCACCGGCGGGCGATGGAGCCCGTCGGCTTCGGGTCCACCGCCGCCGCGGGGCAGGCCACCGGAGGGGGCGGCACGACGGCCACGTCGGGCACCAGCGCCACGTCCCTGCCCTGGTGCAGCAGCGCGCCAGCGTCCAGCGCGCCCGACAGCACGTTGCCGCCTACCGCCCAC
>JBKGHK010000360.1:0-10104 GCA_046520375.1 Pyxidicoccus sp. 3LFB2 | reverse complement strand
CACCGGAAGAAGGCCCACAGCGCCTGAGGCCGGTGGTGCTCGACGAGGGCGAGCGCCAACAGCAGGCCGGCGACGACGGGCCGCGCCTGCGGCACGAAGAGGAGGACGAGCGCGGCGCCGCACACGCGCAGGGAGGGACGCGGCCCCGGCATCAGCGCCAGCGCGACGGCGAGGTAGTACAGCGGCCCGGGCTCCACCCAGGCGCTCAGCAGCAACAGCGGCGCCACCATCGCGAGCGCACCCTGCATCCACAGGGACAGCTCGCGCCGGGGCTTCTCCTCCTGCGAGCGCAGGAGCAGCGAGGCCACCGCCGGGACGTGCTCCACGGCGCGCACCACGGCCAGCACGAAGAGGGGCAGCACCTGCACCCAGCCGGGCAGCGGCCCGCCCACCACCGCGAGGCCCACCAGCGTGAAGGGCACCATGAGGGCGGCGAAGAGGGGCAGGCGGCTGGCACGCGTCCACAGCAGCGGCAGCGTCAACGTGCCCGCCACCAGCAGCGGCAGGCCCGCTTCGTCCCAGTCCACCACGGCGATGCCCAGCACGGCGACGGAGGCCAGCGTGGCGACCAGGGCGAAGCGCTCGCCCCCCGCGCCGACGCGGAGCACGGCGGGCACTTCCTCCAGCACGGCCAGGACGGCCAGCACGGTGGCCAGTCCCAGCAGCGCCACCGGGCCGACGCTGGCGAGGCCGATGACCGCGTACAGCGCGGCGAAGATGATGCTGATGCTCGCCGGAAGGGCCCGCGCGGTGAGCAGGGCCGCGAGCGCGGCGCCCAGCATCAGCGGCATGAACTGGCCCGCCCGGGCGTCCGCCACCGTGGCCGTCAGCACCGGGAAGAGGAGCGCCACCAGCGCGGCGGTGGTGGTGCTCGCGCTCCGGCCCGAGCGCACGGCGGTAAGCGACGTGCCCAGCGACCAGAGGACGAACAGCGCCATGGACAGGGCCGGAGACATCCATCCGCCCCACGGCTCGTAGATGCCCCGCACGTCGGGCAGCAGCGCCAGGGCGGCCATGACGACGGCCAGCGGGCGTACGAAGCCGAACGTGTGCGACGTCACCGCGACGGAGGCAGCGGCAACGAGCACCACCAACCCCAGCCCCGGCACGCCGGTTACCATGCCCCACGGCAGCGCGAGCACGGCGTAGAAGACGGCGGGAATGCCCAGGAGCCGCACCAGCCCCTTGCGCTCTCCCAGCAGCGCGAGGCCGAGGGCAACGGCGGCGAGCGCGGGCGCCACCGCATCCTCGGACCCCACCTGGCTGGCGAGCTTCGGCAGGACGGCCGCGGCGAGGAAGGCGGCAACGGCCATGGCCGGCGGACTCTGGAGTGCCAGGCGGTGATGAGCGCGGCGGCGCCGCACAGCACCACGCCCGTCAACGCCAGGGTGCCGCCCCCGAAGATGCCCATGAGGAAGCCAGCGAAGGTCATCACCGCCACGACGGAGGCCAGCAGCCACCGCGTGCGCGAGGTGCACAGCAGGCACACTGCGGAGAGCAGCAGCGCCATGACTCCGGACGCCACGGACGCGCCCGGAGCGCCCAGCACGGCGAACGCCTGGAACGGCAGGAACATCGCCACTCCGGCGCCCACGGCCGTCAGGTAGAAGCGCTCCACCAACAGGCCGACGGTGAGACACACCAGCGCCAGCCCCAGCGCGCTCCAGAACGCCGGGCGCGCGTCGGGGCCCGCCATGCCGTAGAGGGCGAACAGCGGGCTGGCCACGGCGGTGGCGCGCAGCATTACTTCCGCGAAGGCGATGTCCCGCTCGTTGCGCGTGTGCTCACCGCGCCACAGCCGCCACACCGCGAGCGCGGCGCCAGCGGCGACGAAGGGCACCGCGGACAGGGCGCCATACTGGAGGGGCAAGGTGCCCGTGGCGGGGTAGCCAAGCTGGGCCTTGAGCGCGTCGATGAAGCGCCGCACGGGGCCGGGGATGAGCTGCGCGCTGGAGGCGTAGGAGAAGTAGGTGCTCGCATAGGCGCCGTACACCCAGGGCAGCCGGGCGATGCCGCCGCGCGCCAGGGACACCAGCGTCCAGGTGAGGACGGCGGCGGTGGCGAAGAAGGCGGGCGCGGGCGCCGAGGCGGCGGCGAGGAGGAAGGCCACCTGGACCGGCACCACGCCGAGCGTGAGCGGATCGACGACGCGGTCGGGCTCCAGCGTGCGGGAGCGCAGGGCCGTGGCGAGCAGGAAGACGACGAACGGAGCGTAGGTACCGGGGACGACATCCACGCCCACATCCGCCAGCCCCACGTGCAGGCGCACCACATAGAGGGCGAAGAGGTACAGCGGCGCGGCCACCGCGAAGAAGAGTGAGGTGCCGCGGCGCGACTCGGACGAGGACCGGGAGGAGAGGAAGAAGAACAGCGCACACGGCAGGGCGTTGAGCCAGGGCGCGAAGGTGCCGAGCTTCACGGCGAGCGGGGCCAGCCCCATCATCAACGTGCTGGCGGCGAGCGCGGCCTGCACGAGCGGGCGGGAAGCGGAGTCGAAGGCCTCCGCCGGCTTTCGCACGAGGACGGCGGCCACGGCGGCCCACGCGAGCAACATGGGAATGAGCAGGAGCGGGCCCACCCCGCTGAACTGGAGCGCCTCGCCCAGGTCGAGCGGCCCGAGGGCGATGCCCGCGAGCGGAGCCACGGCGGAGCCGATGAGGCCGAGGATGTTGCCGGGGTTGCGAAGTGCTTCGCGGCGGGCGAGGTACGCGCCCCAGACGGAGAAGCCGGCGGAGTAGCCCGCCGTCATTCCGAACACGGTGAGCGAGCGGACGCTGGAGGACATCCCCGCCCAGCTCTCGAAGACGAAGTAGAGGGTGCCCGAGAGGATGAGGAAGGCACCGACGAACCACATGATGCTCTCGTAGAGGAAGGGCCTCCACACCCGGTTCCAGGTGGAGGTCTCCTCGACGAGGCGCGCGGTGAGGCTGCGCGGCTGCGGAGGCTCCGCATACGCCTCCGCGGGATTCTCTGGCAGCGGCAACCGCGGCCGGGGCAGACCCGGAGCGCGGGACGGCTGCGCGTCCGCGGCATCGTCTGCCACTCCCGCAGTGGCCTCGGAAGCCGTGGACTGCGAGGACCCTGCATCCTCACGCCGGGCAGACGCGCCCGCCGGCATGGACGCCGCCTGCGAGGGAAGCGCCCCGGAGCCAGCTTCCGCTCCGGCTTGCGACGCAACTGCCGCCACCCCAGGTTCTTCCGAGGTACCTGCTTCTGCTCCTTGCGAGGCCATCACCGCCGCCGACGCAAGCGCCCTTGAGTTCCCTTCCGCCGCCTCATGCGCGGCCATTGCCGCGTTCGACGCGAGGCTCTCGGTGCCAACCTCCACCTGCGACGGCTGCGCGCCAATTCCATCCGTGGACGCGGCAGCCTGCGCAAGCCCCCCCGCAGCAACCCCGTCCGCCCGCGCGGAGTCCTCCACCCCAAGCGCGGAGTCAGCCGGCGCTGTGAACGACGGCGCGGACCACGCCTTTGCCCCCATCACCACAGCGGACTCGCCCATCCTCGAGGGCGCGCCCCCCGCAGCGGCCGCCAGCGAAGCCGCCTGCTCCGCCGGAGCCACCGCCATCCCCTGCCCCACCGCCTCCGGAGGCAGCTCCGTCAGCACCGCGAGCAGGATGCGCGCCTGTCGCTCATACCGCTCAGCGATGAACCGCGAGACATTGCGCGGCACCTCGGAGGTGTCCCAGCGCCTCAGCTCATCCAGGAGGAAGTGCACATGCGCGAGCTCGGCCTCCACGGCGGTACGCGAGCGCGCATGCATCGCCTTGCCGCAGAGCGCGCACTGCTGGGCGTTACCAAGCCGTTCCTGCCGGCAGTCAGGGCAGTACATGTCTTCCCCCCTCTACAACGGACATGCCACCCAGGATGCCTCGGAACCCGGGCGGGAGGGAAACCCGCTTCCTCTGAAGGTGCCCCCACGGGTGCGCCACCCCGGTGACACCTGTGCATCTCCCTGCACACCGGGTGCGTGGCCGCTGATGCACCCACTGGCCCTCCGGCGCGGGCTGTGGAACGTTGCGGCCCCCATGAGCACGAGCACGGAAACCCCGGTCCTCCGCCCCATCGAACCCCGGGACGACGCGGGGGTGGCCTCTGTCATCCGCACGGTGATGCCGGAGTTCGGCATGGACGGCCCCGGCTTCGCCATGCAGGACCCCGAGGTGTCGACGATGAGCGCGGCCTACGCACGGCCCCGCCACGCCTACTTCGTCGTGGAGCGCGCGGGCCGCATCGTCGGTGGCGGCGGCATCGCCCCGCTGGAGGGCGGAGACCCGGCCGTCTGCGAGCTGCGCAAGATGTACTTCCTCACCGAAGCGCGAGGCCTCGGCCTGGGCGAGCGGACCCTGCGCCGCTGCCTGGACTTCGCGCGCGAGGCCGGCTTCCGGCTCTGCTACCTGGAGACCACCCGGGGAATGAAGCAGGCCCAGAAGCTCTACCGGCGCCTCGGCTTCGAGCCGCTCACCGGCCCCATGGGCAACACGGGCCACTTCGGCTGCGACCACTGGTACACGTTGGATTTGACGAAGCCGCCTGCCTGACCTTCCAGGTCGCCCGTCCGCCCCAGAACCCTCGCCTCCCTGCCCTCCCTGCGGGCCCGGAAGCGAGCCCGAGCCATGTCGCGCCGCCGTTCCCACCTTTGAGGAACCAGGAGGCAACACATGGCGAAGAACCAGGACAAGGGACGGATGGACGCGCGGGACGAGCCGGAGAGCCAGCCCCGGAAGGCGGACTCCGGAGACGTGTCGGGCCAGGGCCGTGAGCGCCGGGACGACACGGACGTGTACCCCGCCAACCGCAACGCGGGCGACTTCGGCACGCACGGTGGTCCGAACAAGAACGGCGAGAAGCGCTCGGATGACGTCGGCCCGGAAACCCAGGGCGTCTAGCCGACGCACCCCCGCGCGAGTGAGCGCGAGGACGGCCCGCCAGCCCCCGGAGCCGGAGCAGCACCCGGCACCGGGGGTGGTGGCCGAGCCGCCGCCCCGCCCGGGCAAGGCCCCCTTCGACATCGACGAAGTCCTCGGCCGCATTCGCGAGGAGGTCCGCCACTTCGCGGACGCCGCGATGTTCGCCCTGGCCGCCAATGGCCATGACTCGCTCTTCGAGCAGCTCGTGGCGTGCATCCTCTCCATCCGCACGCGCGACGAGGTCAGCCTGCCGGTGTCCCTCGCGCTGCTGGGCCGTGCGTCCACGCCAGAGGCCCTGGCCCGCCTGACGCCGGACGAGATTGACGACCTCATCCGCCCCGTCACCTTCCACGAGCCCAAGGCGCGGCAGATACACGCCATCGCCGTGCGGACGCGGGACGAGTACGGCGGCACGCTGCCGTGTGACGCGCAGGTGCTCCAGTCGTTCAAGGGCGTGGGCCCCAAGTGCGCGCATCTGGCGCTCGGCATCGCCTGCGGACACGAGGCCATCAGCGTGGACATCCACGTGCACCGGGTGACGAACCGCTGGGGCTACGTCCAGGCCCGCTCGCCGGAGGCCACGCTGGCGGCGCTGGAGACGCAGCTCCCGCGCGCGTACTGGGTGGAAATCAACCGGCTGCTGGTGCCCTTCGGCAAGCACGTGTGCACGGGCACGCGGCCGAAGTGCTCAACGTGCCCGGTGCTCCAGCACTGCCGCCAGGTCGGCGTGACGGACCCGCGCTGAAGCCGGGGCCTCTACCGGTCCCGCCCCACCAGCTGCGTGGCACGCCGGGCCGCGCGGCGCCACGGGTTGGTGCGGCCCCCGTTCGCCAGCGTGATTTCCTTCGAGTGCCGCAGGTCCTTCGCCCAGCACCGCTCCAGCTTGCGGACGAACTCCGGGTCGTTCATCAGGAGCGAGCCCTCGCCCAGCTTGTTGAGCGACAGCACGTCCAGGTTGGTGGAGCCCACCACCGCGAGCCAGTCATCCACCAGAATCGTCTTCGCGTGCATCATCGACGGCTGGTACTCCCAGATGCGCGCGCCCGCGTCCAAGAGGCGCTCGTAGGTGGAGCGCTGGGACGCGCGGATGATGGGCACGTCATGGACGGGGCCCGGCCCCAGGATGCGAATCTCCACGCCCTGCCGGAGCTTCTCCACCAGCTGCTCCAGAATCGCGTTGGGCGGAGTGAAGTACGCGTTGGCAATCCACAGGCGCTCGCGCGCGGCGGCGATGACCAGGCGGACCATGCGCTCGGCATCCGTGACACCCAGCTTGCCCGCGCTGTCGACGAAGCCCGCGCTGGCGGGCCCTTCCGTCTCCTGGTCCTCCACCTCCGGGAAGGCGCTCGGTGGCAACAGCCCGCCTCCGGACTCCTGCCAGTGGCGGGAGAAGGACAGCTGCATGCGGCGCACCTCGGGGCCCTCGACGCGCACGTTGGTGTCGCGCCACTGGTCCTCCTTCAGCCCGTCGCCCTCCCACACCTTCCAGATACCGAAGCCGCCCGTGTAGCCGATGCGTCCATCCACCACGACAATCTTGTTGTGGGTGCGCCCCAAGAGCCGGCCCATCACCTTGCCCGCGAGCAGCCGGTAGTAGTGCACCTCCACGCCCGCCTCGGTGAGGACCTTCTCCACCTTGAGGTCGAAGTCCTTGTCGCCGCGCAGCTCCTCGCTGCCCACCGGGTCCACCACCACGCGGCACTGCACGCCCGCACGGGCGCGCTCCACCAGCGCGGCGATGATGCGGTCCGACAAGTCACAGGGCCGCCAGATGTAGACGAGGATGTGGACGCTCTGCTTCGCGTTGCGGATGTCTTCAATCATCCGCTCGAAGACGGTGCCGTTCTCCAGCAGCTCCACCTTGTGGCCCGGAATCAGCCCCACGCCGACGGACTGATAGAGGGAGAAGGAGAAGCCCGTGGGCCCGGGTGGGAGCATGAAGGGGCCCTGCATCTCGTGCTTCGCCCGCTCGCGGTCACTCTCGAGGAAGTGGGCTCCGGCCTGGGGCAGGAGGTCTTCCAGCTGCTCCATTTCGTCCATGCGCGGAAACGTGGGGACGCTTCCCTGCTCCTGCCATGTGCCGCTCTCCTGCCTGCCCCTCGACAGAGCGAGTTCTCCCATTGCCGCCGGGGGCCGGGCTGGCCACACTGCGCCCGTTCCCTCGCCTCCTGGAGAGCCAACCATGGTGGAAGACACCCGTCCGACAGCGCACGAGCTGCTCTCGCTGCCCCGCCTCGCGCCGCTGGTACCCATGCTGTACGTCGCGTGGACGGACGGGGAGCTGACCCACGAGGAGATTCGGGCGCTCGCGAACGCGGCCCGCCACCAGCCCTGGTTGGACTTGCGCTCCAACGTGGTGCTGGCGCGCTGGCTGGACCCCGTCTTCCCTCCGAGCGCCGGGGAGCTCGCGGTGGTGAGAGACCACATCCGCCGCACCGCCGAGCAACTGTCCCATAGTAGCCATCAGAACCTGGCGGAGCTGGGGGCCCGGCTCGCGGAGGTGGCCAACGGCACGGACGGGCTGCCCGCGCCCATGCCGGAGCTGGCTCGCGCGCTGACGCTGCTGGAGGAGTCGCTGGGCATCTCCGGCCGCGAGGCGGTGCGCTCCCTGGTGCCCTCCGCCGCGCCCGCGCCGCCGCCCCCCGGGCCCACGGAGACGACGTCCTTCGACCCGGAGGCGCTGCGCGCGGTGCTGGACCGCAAGTACCCCGAAGCCCGCCAGAAGGTGCGCGCGTGGCTGGCGGACCCGGCCTTCCGCTACGGCTCCACGCGCGACACGGACGCGTACCGGGACCAGGTGTTCGCCTGGCTGAAGTCCATGGCGGACCAGGGGCTGGGCCGCATCGCCTTCCCGGAAGGGAACGAGACGAGCGCGGACCTGGGCGCCTTCATCGCCGCGTTCGAGACGCTGGCCTTCTTCGACATGAGCCTCGTGGTGAAGGCGGGCGTGCACTTCGGCCTGTTCGGCGCGAGCATCCTCTTCCTGGGCACGGAGCGGCACCACCGCCAGTACCTGCCGAAGGTGGCCACGCTGGAGCTGCCCGGCTGCTTCGCGATGAGCGAGCTGCGCCATGGCTCCAACGTGCGCGACGTGGAGACGGTGGCGCGCTACGACGCGAAGGCCGGCGAGTTCATCGTGCACACGCCCGACGACGGCGCGCGCAAGGAGTGGATTGGCAACGCCGCCCGGCACGGCCGCATCGCCACGGTGTTCGCCCAGCTGGAGGTGGACGGCAAGGCGCTGGGCGTCCACGCGCTGCTGGTGCCGCTGCGGGACGCGCAGGGGAAGGTGCTGCCCGGAATCCGCATCGAGGACTGCGGCGAGAAGATGGGGCTCAACGGCGTGGACAACGGCCGCATCTGGTTCGACCACGTGCGCGTGCCGCGGGAAAACCTCCTGGACCGCTTCGGCCAGGTGGACGCGAAGGGCCAGTACCACAGCTCCATCCCCGGGGACTCGAAGCGCTTCTTCACCATGCTGGGCACGCTGGTGGCGGGCCGGGTGAGCGTGGCATGCGCGGGGCTGAGCGCGGCCAAGAGCGGCCTGACGATTGCCATCCGCTACGGCGACATGCGCCGCCAGTTCGGCCCGGTGGGCGCGCAGGAGGTGCGGCTGCTGGACCACCAGACGCACCAACTCCGGCTGCTCAAGCCGCTGGCGAAGACGTACGCGCTGGACTTCGCGCTGGAGCACCTGGTGGAGCGGTACGTGAAGCGCACGGAGGAGGACGCGCGCGAGGTGGAGGCGCTGGCGGCGGGCCTCAAGGCGTACACCACGTGGCACACCACGGCGGTGCTCCAGGAGGCGCGCGAGGCGTGCGGCGGCCAGGGCTACCTGGAGGCCAACCGGGTGCCGGCGCTGAAGGCGGATACGGACGTCTTCACCACGTTCGAGGGCGACAACACGGTGCTGATGCAGCTGGTCTCCAAGGGCCTGTTGACGGGTTACCGGCAGCGCTTCGAGGACGACCGCGTCTTCGCGGTGCTGAAGCTGCTGGCGGACCGGGCGGCGGGGGTGGTGGACCGCAACCCCTTCACCACGCGCCGCACGGAGAGCGAGCACCTGCGTGACGGCGAGTTCCAGCTCCGCGTGCTGCGCTACCGCGAGGAGGACCTGATGGCCTCCGTGTCCCGGCGGCTGCGCAAGCGGCTGGGCGCGGGGGTGGAGGCGTTTGAGGCGTTCAACCAGTGCCAGGAGCACCTGCTCGCGCTGGCGCACGCGCACGTGGAGCGGCTGGTGCTGGAGCAGTTCATCCAGGGCGTGGCGGCGGTGAAGGAGCCGGGGCTGAAGACGGTGCTCGGTCGGCTGTGCGACCTCTACGGCCTGTCCTGCCTGGAGTCGGCCAGCGGCTGGTTCCTGGAGCACGGGCTGCTGGAGGGCTCCAAAGCGAGGGCCATCCGCAAGGAGGTGGAGCGGCTGTGTGCGGAGGTACGGCCGGACGCGGTGGCGCTGGTGGACGCGTTTGGGATTCCGGACACCTGCATCGCCGCCCCCATCGCCCTGGGTCGGCTGGCGCCATGAGGTGAACGGTTGCGGGCCCGGGGGCGCTGACGGGCGGGTGGCCGCCCGGGCAGACTCCCCGGGCCATGACACGACATGTGACGATGCTGCTGTGTGCCCTGGGCTGGCTGTCGGGCTGCGCCACCGTCTCCCCCGTGGAGCGCGCCGCGGCCCTGGAGGCGCAGAACAAGGAGCGCGCCCGGCTGCTCACCGAGGAGCTCTACAACCTGCGCAAGCTGGACCGCATCCCCGAGTACATCGCCCAGGACTTCGTGGACCGCTCCCACGGCGCCCCGGAGGGCGTGGTGGGCCCCGCCCTCGTGCGCCAGCAGGCCGAGGCCAGCTTCCAGCTGTTCCCCGACCTGCGCTTCGACATCCTCCACCTCGTCGCGGACGGCGACATGGTGGTGGTGCACTGGAAGGCCTCGGGCTCGGACCCGAAGAACCTCGACGAGGCCGGCAAGCCCCGGCCCCTCACCCTCAACGGGCACTCGCTGTACCGCATGCGGGACGGCAAGGTGGTGGAGGCCTGGGACATCTCCGACAGGCTCTCCCCGCTCCTCCAGCGCGGCTACAAGGTGGTGCCCCCGAAGCTCTGACGCCCCGCCGTCACTGCACTCCGGGCGCGCGGAACACCTCGCCGTCGCGCCCTTCCACCACCAGGCTGGCGCCGTCCGCCGGCGTCACGCGCAG
>JBKGHK010000035.1:0-28650 GCA_046520375.1 Pyxidicoccus sp. 3LFB2 | reverse complement strand
GTGGAAAGCGGCGCAGTGTCGTGGAAGGCGCACGGCTGGTTCCGGCTCCCGAGTCACGAGGCGCACGTCAGGCTCCGCTCGCCCTGACGCGTGGCACGAAGCGCGACGCTGAGACGGCGGCGTCGCGTGAGGCTCCGGCCAGCGTGCATGCGTCACGGGCACGTGGCACGAAGCGCGACGTGGTCGGCGGCGTCTCGACGGACGGCTCCAGCCACCGAGCAGGCGGCACGTCGCGCGAAGCGCGAAGCTGCGAGCGGCGTCGTCTCGCGGGGCTCCGGGCCCCGCGCAGGCGCCTGTGGCACGTGGCACCAAGCGCGGGGCCGAGGCCTCTCGCGAGGAGGCTCCCACTGTCGCCGCCCGCGGCGGCAAGCGCGCGAAGGCGACGGGGGAGGGCGAAGGGCTGCGGGTGGCCCTGGAGACCGTCGTGCGCACCGGAAAGCGCGCGAAGCGCGGCGGTGGATGAGCCACGCACGGTAGGGCCCCTCGCACGCAGCGAAGGGGCCCTGCCGCACGTGAGGGCCACGTCCTGCCCCGGCGTGTCGCGGCTACCGCGTCCGCCAGGTCAGCGAGAAGGTGGCGCCAGCGCCGTCGCGTGAGAGCACCTCCACGCGCGCGTCGCGGGCGCCCGCCAGCTCGAGGCACGCTTCCAGGATGCCCTGGTAGTAGCCGGGCTGGTCCATCACCTCGTTCACCCACAGCTCGCAGGACGTCGGCGTGCGCTCGGTGAAGCGGGACTCCACGTAGTTGTCCGCGCTTCGGAACGTCTCGTTGATTCGCCGCATGGAGCGCAGCGGTCCCAGCAGCCTGCCCATGCTCACCATGGCGCGCCCCATCGTCGTGCGCTCCACGCCGCGCGCCAGCAACTGGCCCAGCAGCCGGTACTCCTCACCCGAGGAAACGGCCGGGTAGAGGTCCGCGACGATGATGGCCAGGCAGCGCTTCCACGTGGCGAACGAATAGGCGGGCCGCAGCCGCTCCGTCACGTCCAGCCCCGCCTCCCGGAGCGCCGTGTGCGCCGCGGGGGACAGGCGCAGGCGCACTGCTGGCTGGAGGAGCCAGTCCACGGTGTGCTCGAAGATGACGCGCTGCCTGGGTGCGGGCTCGGCCCGGACATGCTCCCCCGTCACCTGCATGGCGCGTCTCCTGGCTGCGGTCCGGCGGATGGCGCTGTGCCGGACCCGCAGCATAGAGAAGGGACCCGGGCTGCACCTCCCGGCCACCGCGGCGCACGGTGACTCCAGGACGTCGTGTCACCGGCCTGTTCATCAAACGACGGCGCACCTACGCCAAGGTCCAGGGCCCGTTCACGGGACGACGGGGACGGGACGGACTACCGCAAGCCTCCAGCCTCCGCGCGCAGCCGCTCCAGGAAGAAGGCCACCACCACGAGCGAGTGGGTGATGTGGCCCTCCAGGATGAGCCGGGGCACGTCCGCGCGCGGGTGCAGCTCGACGACGATGTCCTCACCCTCGTCCTGCCGGCCCGCGTGGCGCTTCACGCAGTCCAGCGCGAGGTAGCTGAAGCACTGGTTGGGCTGGAGCGCGGGGTTGGGGTGCACGGCGCCGAGCGGCACCACCCGCCCCGGCACATAGCCCGTCTCCTCCTCCAGCTCCCGCGCGGCCGCGGCGGCGGGGTCCTCGCCCGGGTCCACCATGCCGCCGGGGACTTCCAGCGTGGCGGCCTCGGTGCCGAAGCGGAACTGCCGCACCAGCACCAGCTGCTCGTCCGGCGTGACGGCGATGACATTCACCCAGTCCGCGCAGTCCACCCGCACGCGAGGCTGCTCGCGGCCCGTGCGCGGGTCGGCCCACCGGTCCTCGCGCACCTTGAGGACGCGGTAGTCGTGCTCCAACCCCTGGCGCAGGCGCAGCCAGGGCTTCACCGTCTGGGACACGTGGCTTCCCCTCCCGGGCGCGCGAGAACGCGGCCCGGTGTCTCTAGTTGAGCAGCGAGGCGCGCTCGCGCAGCTCGCGGGCCGTCAGCTCCAGCCTGTCGCGGTCCGGCGCCTCGGGAGACAGCTCCAGGCACCGCTCCACGTCCTTCAGCGCCGCGCGGTAGGCCCCCATGTTGGCCAGCAGCGCCGCGCGCGTGCGCAGCTCTCCCGGGTGGTCCGGCGCCAAGAGCAGCAGCAGGTCCACCACCGCCAGCCCGCGCTCGCAGTCCTCGCGGCCCAGGTACACGCGCCGCAGGTTGGACAGCATGCGGTAGGTAATCAGCTCCACCGGCGCCGGGGCCAGCATGGCCCGGTCGAACTTGAGCTGCGGCGCCACGCGCTTGAGCAGCTCCTCGCAGCCGTGCTCGGTGAGGATGTCCCCATGGTGGAACGGGTCCATGACGAGCTTGTGGTCCCCCGCGTCGTGCGCGACGAGGAAGTGCCCGGGGAAGGGCACGCCGTACAGGGAGATGCCCGCCCGCCGCGCCACTTCCAGATAGACGACCGACAGCGTTATCGGCAGGCCCACCTTCCGCTCCAGCACCTGGTCCAGGAAGCTGTTCTCGGGGGAGTGGTAGTCGTCCTCGTTGCCGCGGAAGCCTTCGATGTCCGCCAGCACGTGGCGCAGCGCGCGCAGGGGCGCCAGGGCCTCGCCCTTGTCCTTGAGCCGCTCCGCCTCCACCTGGACCCGGCAGGCCAGCACGTCCAGCATGTGCAGGCAGCCAGGCGCGTCCAGCGTCGGGTGGTCCAGGGTGGCGATGGCCAGCGCGGCCAGGTCCAGCCGGGGCGGCTCGGCGGCCAGGGCCGACACCAACCGCTCCCGCGCCAGGGGCGGGCTGAATCCAGAGGGGATGCTCACGGCGGGAACCAGTAACCCACGGCGGGCCGGACGGCAAAGGCAGGCAGCCGACCGTCAGATTGCAGGCGGAGCAAGCGGGAGCCGTCCCTTGATTTCAGCACGCAAGGCCACCTGGGCGGAAATCAGCCCGGACAGGATTCCATCCTCGAATTCGAATGTAGGGTGTTCCTTGAGTTCCGGGAAGTCGTGGGGGTTGCGCAGCTCCTCGGGGCTCATGTTGGGCACGGCCTCGCGGGCCAGCCGCAGCACCTTGGCCTGCTGTTGAGAAATCATCCGGTCGAAGAGCTGGGAAGACAGCTCCAGCATCTCCAGGGCCACCTGCTCCGTCATGTCGGTGCCTACTCCTGGGCGATGTCCCACTTCGCCCGGCGGTAGCTGTAACGGAATGCGGACGCGTCCGCCTCCTTTGCGTCGCCCTCGGCCTCCCGGCCGTCCAGGAAGGCCACGAAGTCCAGCTGCCGGTCCTCCCGGCCGTACTCGGAGTCGAACAGGCGCACCAGCTCGTTGGCGGGCAGGGTGCGGCGGCCGGCCACGTCCACCAGGGGGACGCTCAGGCCCTTCATCTCCGAGGACGGGGCGTACGCCTTCCACACCAGCTCGGTGCACACGAGCGTCTGGTCGGAGAAGAAGTCGAAGTTGAAGTCATAGGGGCGGCCCTGGAAGGTGAAGGCGCGCAGCACGGCGCGGGCCTTCTGCAGCTTCGACAGGCGGGGGCGCATGACGCCCAGGTAGTCCACGCGCATGCCGTGCTCCAGGCCGGTGAAGGACACGCCCTCGCTGATGGACTCGATGATGCGGATGGGGTCCCCGTGGTTGTCCTTGCCGGTGTACTCGGCCCACTTCGCGGGGAAGGCGCGCGCCAGGTGCTGGGTGAACGACTCGGGCTTGCCGGGCAGGGTGGCCGCCCAGGCCTTCACCTCCGGGTCCGCGTCGAAGTAGGCGGACAGCTCCTCCGGCGTGCCGACGAAGAGCTCCGCGTGGGGCCAGAAGCCCGGCAGGCCGATGTTGGAGAGGTACCAGTTCTGCCGGGCCACCATGATGTCGCCGGGCTCCATGCGCTTGAGCACCGCCAGCACCTGCTCGCGGGCGATGAGCGGCTTGCCGATGCGGTGCACGCGCGTGTCGCCCATCCACCCGGCCACGGCCTTCTGCACGGGGAAGAAGGCACGCTGCGCGGTGTCCGACGTGAGGTCCGCCGCCGCCTTGGCGAAGAGGGTGGCGCCGCGCTTCACCAGGAGCCCCTTGGCCACCTTGCTGTTCTCCTTCATCTCCTGCATCACCCACGACACACGCGGGGCGTTGAGCGCACCGGCGCGCGACAGCAGGGGGCGCAGCTGCTCCTTGTAGCCGTCACCGGTAATCAGCTGGGTGGTGGTGGCCACGTGGATGACCTTCTCCTTGAAGCGGGCGAAGGCGCGCGGGGGCAGGCCGTACTCGGGCGTGGCCTCGTCGAGCATCACCTCCAGCTGCTTGCGGCCCCCGGTGAGCTCCGCGTAGGTGAGGCCGTGGGCCAGCTCCGTGGTGAGCGCGCCGTGGGTGAGGAGGAAGCCCCAGGCGTGCTTCTTCGGCTGGGTGAGCGACGGCACCTTCACGAAGTCCCAGTAGCGCTGGCGGATGACCTCGGTGGAGACGAAGTAGTCGAAGAAGGCCGCCCAGGTGGTGAGCAGCAGCTGCTTCTGGTCCGGCGTGTAGGGCTCGCTCTGCTTCTGGAGATAGACGCCGCGCGACTTCTTCACCGACTCCTGCAGGCCGCGCAGGCCCAGGGCGTAGCGTTCCAGCTGGGCGAGGTCCCGCTGCGCCTGGGCCACGAAGGCCTCGTCGTCCAGGTCATAGACGTCCCCGGCGACTTGGGGCGTGGTGACGGGGGTGGGGGCGGCTGGCGGGACGGCGGGCGTGCTGGCGAGCGTGAGCCAGGCAAGCAACAGGGGGGCGGCGGGCATGGATTGAGGCTCCGACGGGAACAGGGGCTGCGAGGAGCACTCTACCTCGGGAAGGGACAAAGGCGGCTGGCCCCCTGGCCGGGCAGGGGCAGGGACGCGTCGGTGCCGGGTAGCCCGTGGGACAGGTCATCCCCATTTTGTTCCTACCCAAGCACTGCGCCCGGACCCTGGCGTCCGGGCAGAAAGGCAGAGTCACGATGGCATACGGACTCGCGGAGGACCCCGGGCTCTCCATCCCTGCGCACCTCGACTCGGTGGACTACCCCGCGGAGCGAGAGCAGATCGTTCGGGCCGCGGAGGACAACGGCGCGCCCGTCGACATCATCAACGTCCTCAAGTCGCTTCCCCAGTCGGAGTACGCATCGCGCGAGCATGTGATGCGGGACCTGGCCGAGGCGGCGAGGCGGTTCGGCGCGCCCTGGCTCAAGGACGACGATGGCGTGGACCGGGACCGGCGCAACATCGGGCGCGACCTGGTGGAGAACGCGCCCGACGGACATACGCGGCACCCGTGAAGTACCGGGCCGTTGGATGAGGAAGCGCTCGCGGGCGCTGGCGCTTTCTGCCAGCGTGCGCGGGCGCATGCGTCCAGGCCTCCTGCTGAGCTGTCTGATGCTGTCCGTGACTGCCGCCTGTCGAAGGGCGCCGCCGCCGTTGGTCCCCACGGCCACGCGGACGCCGCCGGTGCGGCTTGATTTCCAGCCTCCCGTGGACCGGGTCCTCACCGAGTCCGTGCGCGCCATCCGCGTGGTGGAGCGCGGGGGCGTGCCCGTGCGCGAGGTGGCGGAGCTGACCACCGAGACGCGCTTCACCCCCGCCGAGGGGGGCTGGCTGCTGGCGCAGGTGGTGCCGCGCTCGCGCCTGATGCGAGGAGGAGACGGGAGCGCCGCCACGCAGGGCTCGCGGGAGGGCGAGGGCAGCGGTGCTCGCGACGGCTCCTCCGGGGAGGCGCGCGTGCTCCTCGACGGAAGCCCTCAGGGACGCCCGGTGCAGGGCGCCCAGGCCGGCTCGGCTGTTGGGACGCAGGCGTGCTCCGCGCAGGACCCCCAGGCCCGTTCCACCGTTGGTGCGCAGCCTCGCTCCGCGCAGGGCACCCAGGACACCGCCGTGAGCGGGACGCAGGCCGGCTCCGAGCAGGGGACCCAGGGTGGAACCCGCGGCACGCAGACCGCCGAGCAGGACGCGTGGGCCCGCACCGCGGATGGCACGGAGGTGGACACCTGGGTGGACGACGTGCTGGTGCGCTTCACGCTGCGGGTCCGGCTGGCGGCGGACGGCACCTTCGTGAAGCTCGTCTCCCCCGAGGCCGCGCTGGAGGCGCTGCGGCAGGTGGTGCCCGCCGGCACGGATACGGCCGCGCTGGAGCGCTTCTTCTCGCCCGAGGTGCTGGAGGCCCGGACGCGCCGCGAGTGGGAGGCGCGCTACTCGGGCCTGTTCCAGCGCAACCTCTCGGAAGGCCAGCGCATCTGGTCCGTGGACGTGCTGCCGGTGGGGGACGTGCAGGTGGCGTACGTGCTGGAGCGCACGGTGCAGGGCACGCGGGACACGAAGTACGGCGACGCACTGGTGCTCAGCCTGCGGTGCCTGGACGCGCTGCCGGCGGAGGCCCCGGCCGACCTGACGGAGGCATGGGAGACGGCGGGAAAGCCCGCGCTCACGCCAGGCGTGAAGTGCGTGGGCGAGCAGTTGGTGGCGCGGGGACGCTTCGTCCCGGTGAGCCGGGAGCTGACGGTGAAGGCGACAGTGGCGGGGGAGGCATGGACCCTCACCACCGAGTCGCGGGCGCAGGCACTTCAGGAGGAGGCGCGATGAGCTGGGAACAGAACCTCGTGGAGGACGAAGCGGGCGTGGAGCGCGTGGTGCAGGGCGCTCGGCGGGTGGCGGTGCTGGGCATCAAGACGGAGCAGCAGTCGGGGCAGCCGGCCTTCTACGTGCCGGACTACCTGGCCCGCGCCGGCGTGGACGTGGTGCCGGTGCCCGTCTACTACCCGGACGTGACGCACATCCTCGGCAAGCCGGTGTTCCGGCGGCTGGCGGACGTGCCCGGCGAGGTGGACCTGGTGGACGTGTTCCGCCGGCCGCAGGACATCGACGCGCACGTGGATGACATCATCGCCAAGAAGCCGAAGGCGGTGTGGTTCCAGTCTGGCATCCGCAACGACGCCGCGGCGGAGAAGCTGGCGAAGGCGGGCATCCAGGTGGTGCAGGACCGCTGCCTGATGGTGGACCACCGGCGCTACGGGAAGCGGTAGTCCGCCTCGCGCCGGGAGGCCCCCGCCCCGTCCCTCGCGAGGAGGGAGCAGGGCAGGGGCCGAGTCGCCCCAAGAGGCGACCCGGCAAGGGCCGAGTCACCCGAAACGCCGACTCAGTACTGCCCGGCGATGACCTTGGGCAGCGCCTTGCGCAGGTCCGGCAGGGGGCCAATCTGCTGCGAGCTGGCCGCCTGCGCGGTGCCGTTGTTGCGCAGCAGGCCGCGCATCTGCACGCTCGTCAGGCGGCGGCCGTTGGCCAGGGCCACGCCCTGCGCGCTGGCGGCGGCGCCCACGACGATGGGCGAGGCGCTCGACGTGCCGCTGAACGAGGCCGTGTAGAACTGGTCCTCGCCGTTGGCCGAGCCGAACAGGTTGCCGTAGCCCATGGAGTAGACGCGCTCACCCCAGCCGTGCACGTCCACGCGGCTGCCGTAGTTCGTCCAGCACATGGGGGCGCGCGTGGTGGCGGTGCTCGCGCCGACGATGATGGCGCCCGAGTCCCGCACGCTGCGGTTGAAGGCATTGCCATACGCCGCCGCGTCCAGGTTGGCGCTGCCGTTGCCCGCCGCCTCCACGACGATGACGCCGTTGGCCGTCGCCGTGCGGATGGCGTCGTAGTTCGCCGTCCAGTACTCCATCGCGATGTAGTTGCACTGGCCGGTGTTGCACGTGCACGCCGTGCCGTCCGACGGGCCGCCCGCGTGCAGCTCGATGAGGACGATGCCGCCCAGGCCCGCGGCCGTGGCCGCGCGGGAGATGGCGCTCGCCGTGCTCTGCGAGGCCGACGCCCTCGACGCCGGCCCGGGCCGCGCTCGCGATGCCCGTCACGCCGTACGCGTTGTTCACGCCGACAATCTCACCCAGCACGGCCGTGCCGTGGTTGCGCCAGCCCAGGTCCGCGTACTGCGTGCCGCCCTGGTAGAAGAGCGCGGGCATGTCCTCGTGCGTGGTGCGCCAGCCGCCCTCGATGTCCACCACCTTCACGTTGGCGCCCCGGCCGCCCGTCACCGTCCAGGCGTACCGCGCGTCCACGCCGCCGGGCGCCACGTTCAGGTAGCCCTGGTTGCCCACGTACGAGGGCGTGGTGGGGGGGATGTCCGCCGCGGCCAGCAGGCTGCGCACCGCCGCGTCCATGCCGAAGTTCACCATGGCCGGCTCGGGCGGGGGCTCGGCGTAGGCCACTTCCACGCCGTCCAGGCGGTTCAGCTCGCCCACCAGGTCCGCCACGCTCCCGGCGGTGGTGCCCGGCAGCAGCGGCACCTCGAAGTAGAGGTTGAGGTCGGCCAGCTGCAGGCCGCTCTTCTCCTCACCGGAAGCCTTGCGCGCCTCCAGCACGGGCTCGGCCTCCTCGAAGAGGCGCGAGGGCGCGCCGATGCGCGGCGCGCGGGTGAGCAGGGCCTCCACCGCAGCGGTGTCGGCCTTCAGCTGCTCATCGCTCAGGCGACGCTCGGTCAGCAGCGAGCGCTCCGCTTCGCCGCGCTCGGAGACCAGCGGCATCAGACGGTTGTCGCGCAGACGCACGCGGCTGCCCTCGTGGAACTTCACCACGATGCGCTCCACGAACGTGTCGCTGGCCAGCTCGCGGCCGGTGTGCTTCGCCGCAAGGCCGCGCGGCTCCAGGGGCTTCGGCGCGGCTTCGACAGCGGGTGCCAGCGCCAGCAGGGACAGGGACAGCAGCGCGCCACGCAGGGGACGCATCGACAGGAGGAACGACGTCGGCATGGACTGCCTCCACTTCGAGAAGGGACGGCCGTGCTTCGCGCCCCTTCCCAGCCCATGCCGGGAGGAACACGAATCACGCGGACAGCATGCATTCCTGGTCTGTCATCGAATCCTGCTTCATCTCGGGAGGCTGTTCAGGAATGAACAGTCGCTGTTTTCCGGGCAGCCGGTGTCGCGGGCCGGCGCGCCTCCGGCCCTCCGATGGCGCGGCCACGCCCGCCTTCGTCATACGCTGGCTGTGCTGACGCGCTTCACCACTCCGCCTGCGCGAAGGGCACGGGAGGCCGCGCCAGGGAGCGCTCGGCGGACAGGCGCGCCTGGTCCAGGGCGTCGAAGCCGCGCTCCATGGTGGTGGGCGTCACCGGCGGCAGGTTGGAGACGACGACGTAGACGGGGACCTGCCTCCCCTCCAGCACGGTGAGCTGGAGGCGGAAGTGGTCCCTGCGCAGCGCCGCCGAGCCCGAGGCGAGCCCCTGCGCATACGCCATGGGCCCGCCCACCACCTTGCGCGTCCGGCTGGGGAGGAAGTGCACGAGGATGGCGTCCAGGTCCTTCCCCACCGCGCTCTCGTTGAGTGACAGCGCGGGCGCCTTGTCCACCAGTCCGCCGTCCCAGTAGAGGCTGCCCTCCAGCGGCACCGCGCGGAACAGGCCCGGGTACGCGCAGGTGGCGTGGACGCGCGGGGCCAGCTCGCCGGAGGTGAAGACCTCGTGCCGGCCCAGCGTGAGGTTGGAGCCCACCAGCAGCAGCGGGTGCGGCAGCTCCTCGAAGGTGCGCACCGGCAGCGTGTCCTCCAGCAGCCGGCGGAAGCGCTCGCCCTTGAGCAGCCCCGTCAGCCCGTGCCCCGTCGCGTCCGCGTTCAGCACCGCGCCAATGGGGTCCGGGTCCCAGAAGTTGGCGCGCGTCTGCCGCAGCACCAGCTCTTCAATCGCGTGCACGGGAATCCCCGCCGCCGCGTACGCCGCCACCATGCCGCCCGCGGACGTGCCCGCGTACGCGTGGGGCTTGAGGCCCGTGGCCGCCAGCCCCTTGAGGAAGCCGGCGTGCCCATAGAAGCCGAAGTAGCCCGCGGAGAGGACCAGGCCGAACCGCTTTCCATCGAGGAGCTGGTGCAAGGAGGGAGAGGCCATGTCGCATCCTCTACGTCACTGTCCGGAAACAGGCAACGCGCTGCGTCGCAAGTCGTGCTGGCCAGGAGGTGCGTATCGACGTATGTTGATGCGGCGATATGGAGGAGCTGTCCCAGTCATTCCGGGCCCTCGGAGACCCGACGCGGTTGCGAATCCTCCGCCTGGTGGCCGAGGCCCCGTTGAACGTGACGGAGCTGGTGTCCCTGGTGGGCGTGGCGCAGTCGTCGGTGTCCCACCACCTGGGCAAGCTCAAGGGCCTGGGGCTGCTGCGGGAAGAGCGGCAGGCGGGCTTCAGCTACTACTCGCTGGCCCTGGAGCAGGGCGACGCCCGCTGGCCGCTCATCCGGCTGGCGAGGGAGGCGGAGGACGAGGCCGGGGACTCGGCGCGGCTGAAGGATTTGCTGCGTGCGCGCGAGGACCGGCAGGCGCTCAACGAGCGGCTCCTGGAGCCGGGCCAGTCCTGGTTCCTGTGGGCCGGGGCGCTGGCGTCGCTGCTGCCGCCGCTGGACGTGGCGGACTTCGGCTGTGGCACCGGCGTGTTGAGCGTGGCGATTGCGCGCTGGGCACGGCACGTGTGGGCCATCGACCAGAACGCGGACGCGCTCGTGCAGGCCCGCGAGCGCGCCGGACGTGAGGCACGCGCCAACATCACCTTCCTCCGCGAGGATTTGCACCGCCTGTCGCTGAAGGCGGGGCGGATGGACCTCGTGGTGATTTCGCAGAGCCTCCACCATGTGGAGTCCCCCAACGCGGTGCTGGCCGAGGCCGCCCGCCTGCTCAAGCCGGGCGGCCGGCTGGTGTTGCTGGAGTTGATGCCGCACGAGGAGCGCTGGGTGCTGGAGCGGTTGGGCCACCGGCACCTGGGCTTCGCGCCCGAATCCCTCGAAGCCGCCCTGCGCGAGGTCGGCTTCACGTCCCTCACCCGCGAGACGCACGCGCGTGACGGGGTCAGTCCCTTCCGCGTCTTCCTGCTGACCGGAGTCAAGCCATCATGACGAGCCACCTGCCCGCCGCCCTGCCACCCCCTGCTGGTGAGAACGGCCGCCGCGTGGAGGCCCTGCGCGCCGCCATGCGCGAGCGCGTGCTGGTGCTGGACGGCGCCATGGGCACGCTGCTCCAGACGGCCGACCTCAAGGCGGCGGACTTCGGCGGCGCGGAGTACGAGGGCTGCAATGAGAACCTCGTCCTCACCCGCCCGGACCTCATCGAGAGCATCCACGCGCGCTACTTCGCGGCCGGCGCGGACGTGACGGAGACGGACACCTTCGGCGCCACGCCGCTGGTGCTCAACGAGTTCGCCCTGGGGCACAAGGCGCTCGAAATCAACGAGGTCGCCTCGCGCCTGGCGCGCAACGCCGCGGCCGCCGCCGAGGCGAAGGACGGGCGCATGCGCTGGGTGGCGGGCTCCATCGGCCCCACCACCAAGGCCATCAGCGTCACCGGCGGCGTCACCTTCGAGGAGCTGGTGGAGAACTTCGCCGTGCAGGCCGAGGGGCTCGCGCGCGGCGGCTCGGATTATCTCTTGGTGGAGACGGCGCAGGACACGCGCAACGTGAAGGCGGCGCTGCTGGGCATCGAGCAGGCCTTCCGCAAGCTGGGCTACTCGCTGCCGGTGGCGGTGTCCGGCACGATTGAACCCATGGGCACCATGCTCGCGGGCCAGAGCGTGGAGAGCCTCGCCGCGTCGCTGGAGCACGCCGACCTCTTGTACCTCGGGCTCAACTGCGCCACCGGCCCGGACTTCATGACGGACCACCTGCGCTCGCTGTCCGCGATGAGCCTGTTCCCCGTCTCGTGCGTGCCCAACGCGGGCCTGCCGGACGAGAACGGCCACTACCTCGAGACGCCGGACATGATTGCCCGCTCGCTGCGGCGCTTCTGTGAGGAGGGCTGGCTCAACGTGGTGGGCGGCTGCTGTGGCACGCACGCGGGCCACATCGAGACGCTGGCCGCCGCGGTGAAGGGGCTCAAGCCCCGCAGCGCCACGCCCCGGCCCCGCGCCACGCTGTCCGGCGTGGACTACCTGGAGGTGAAGGACGACGAGCGCCCGCTCATCGTCGGCGAGCGCACCAACGTCATCGGCAGCAAGAAGTTCAAGGAGCTCATCGTCGCCGGCCAGTTCGACGACGCCTCGGAGATTGCCCGCGCGCAGGTGAAGCGGGGCGCGCAGGTCATCGACATCTGCCTCGCCAACCCGGACCGGGACGAGCTGGAGGACATGCGCCGCTTCCTGGACGTGGTCGTCAAGAAGGTGCGCGTGCCCTTGATGATTGACTCCACGGACGAGCGCGTCATCGAGATGTCGCTCACGTACAGCCAGGGCAAGGCCATCATCAACTCGGTCAACCTGGAGGACGGCGAGGAGCGCTTCGAGAAGGTGGTGCCGCTGGCGCGCCGCTTCGGCGCGGCGCTGGTGGTGGGCTGCATCGACGAGGTGGGCATGGCGGTGCCGCGCCAGCGCAAGCTGGAGGTGGCGGAGCGCTCGTACGAGCTCTTGACGAAAAAGTACGGGATGAAGCCGGAGGACCTCTATTTCGACCCGCTCGTCTTCCCGTGCGCCTCGGGCGACGCGCAGTACACGGGCAGCGGCGTGGAGACCATTGAGGGCGTGCGCCTCATCAAGCAGCGCTTCCCGCGCTGCAAGACGGTGCTGGGCATCTCCAACGTGTCCTTCGGCCTGCCCACCGCGGGCCGCGAGGTGCTCAACTCCGTCTTCCTGTACCACTGCGTCCAGGCGGGCCTGGACATGGCGCTGGTCAACTCGGAGAAGCTGGAGCGCTACGCCTCGCTGCCCGAGGAGGAGCGCAAGCTGGCCGAGGACCTGCTCTACAACCGGGGCGTGGACCCGGTGACGCCCTTCGCCGCGCACTTCCGCGAGCGCAAGCCGGCCCGGGCGGCGGTGAGCAGCCTGCCCCTGGAAGAGCGGCTGCAGCGCTACATCATCGAGGGCACGCGCGACGGCCTCACCGCGGACCTCGAAGAGGCGATGAAGAAGTACGCGCCGCTGGACATCATCAACGGCCCCTTGATGAAGGGCATGGACGAGGTGGGCCGCCTCTTCGCCGCCAACGAGCTCATCGTCGCGGAGGTGCTGCAGAGCGCCGAGTCGATGAAGGCCGCGGTGGGCTTCCTGGAGCCGCACATGAGCAAGGCCCAGGCGGCGATGCGCGGCAAGATTGTCCTCGCCACGGTGAAGGGCGACGTGCACGACATCGGCAAGAACCTGGTGGAAATCATCCTCGCCAACAACGGCTTCCAGGTCGTGAATCTGGGCATCAAGGTGCCGCCCGAGCAGCTGGTGCAGGCGGTGCGCGAGCACCGGCCGGACATCCTCGGCCTGTCGGGCCTGCTGGTGAAGAGCGCGCACCAGATGGTGGCGACGGCGGAGGACCTGAAGCGGGCCGGCGTGGACGTGCCGATTCTGGTGGGCGGCGCGGCGCTCAGCCGCAACTTCGTGGACCGCAACATCGCCCCGGCGTACGGCGCCGGCACGGTGGCCTACGCGCAGGACGCGATGAGCGGCCTGGACCTGGCGAAGCAGATTGTGGACGCGGGCTCGCACGAGAAGCTGCGCGGGGAGCTGGCCACCCGCCGGGAGAAGCTGGCGCAGGAGGTGAAGGAGCGCCCCGCCCCGAAGGCGCCGGTGTCCCGCACGCGCAGCGCGGACGTGAAGGTGCTGGACGCGGTGCCGCCCGCGCCGGACTGGGAGCGGCACGTGCTGTCCAACACGCCGCTGGACCACATCTGGCGCTTCATCAACCCGGTGATGCTGTACGGACGGCACCTGGGCCTGCGCTCCTCGTCGCGCGCGCTGGGCACGCCCGCCGAGGCGGACCTGGCGAAGACGGAGGAGGGCCGCAAGGCGCTGGCGCTGAAGGCCGAGGTGGAGGAGCTGAAGAGCACGCTGCGCGGCGGCGTGATGCAGGCGCGCGCCGTCTTCCAGTTCTTCCAGGCGGGCAGCGACGGCAACCGCGTGGTGCTCTTCGACGGCGGCACGGGCCGCGAGGCCGCGTCCTTCGACTTCCCGCGCCAGGAGCGCGAGGGCGGGCTGTGCCTCGCGGACTACCTCCGCCCGCTGCAGGGCGGCAGGCCGGACGACAACGTGGCCATGTTCGTCGTCACCGCCGGCGCGGGCATCCGCGAGCTGGCGGAGGAGCTGAAGGCGAAGGGCGAGTTCCTGAAGATGCACGCCGTGCAGGCGCTCGCGCTGGAGACGGCGGAGGGCTACGCGGAGCTGCTGCACACGCAGCTGCGCAGCATGTGGGGCACGCCGGACCGGCCCGACATGACGATGCTGGAGCGCTTCCGCGCGGAGTACTCGGGCAAGCGCTACTCCTTCGGCTACCCCGCGTGTCCGCGCCTGGAGGACCAGTCGAAGCTGTTCGCCGCGCTGCGCCCGGAGGACATCGGCGTGCAGCTCACCGACGGCTGCATGATGGAGCCCGAGGCCTCGGTGTCCGCCATCGTCTTCCACCACCCGCAGGCCTCGTACTTCTCCGTGACGTGAGCGACCGCCGGGCGGGCGGGCATGGCTTGGAACCTGCACCATGCCCGCGTGCTCCCTCTTGTTGAGAGGGCACACACCCCGCTGGAGCTGCTCCGTGTCTGACATCCGTGTCGTGTTGCTGGTGCTCGCGCTGCTGGCGCCGGGTCTGGGGTTCGCCCAGACCCCGGAGCTGGCGCCGCCGCCCCTCGTGCAGGTGGAGGACGCGGCAGAGGCCGTGGAGGCGCCCGTGCTCGACGAGGCGCTGTCCCTGCGGGCCGCCCCGGCGGTGGAGTGGAAGAGGGACCCGCCGGAGCGGGTGATGGGCCGGGTGCTGCTGGAGTCGATGGGCGGAACGCTCGGAGGCGCGGGGGGCGGCCTCGTGGGCCTGTTGTCCTCGCTCGCGCTGGGCGGCATGTGCCTTGGGGATGGGGATGTCTGCGATGGGCGGCCGCTGGTGGCCGGAGCGCTGGTGGGCTGGTCGCTCGGAGCGGCCATTGGCGTGTATGGCTCGGGCGCGCTGCTGGACGGACGGGGACGGCTCCTGCCCACGGTAGGGCTGGGACTCCTGGCGGGAGGCGCGTCGGCGGCCCTCTACATGTCGGACCGCGTCGGGGATGGCATCGTGCCCGTGCTGCTCATGCTTCCGCTGGTCACCTCGATTGTCGCCTACGAGGTGAGCGCGGCCTCGCCGCCTTCCCAGGCGAAGACGCTCTCGGCCTCGCAGGCCACCGGGGCGTGGTGGACGCCGACGGTGGGCGTGTCCTCGCGCGGCGGTTCGCTGGGGCTCTCCGGACGGTTCTGAGCCGGGCTTCCGCGTATTCCCCGGGGCGGACCCGTCGGGGCGGAGCGCGGCTAGAAGCGCCCGCCCAGGCTGAGGCCCGCGGTGAAGAGGTCGCCCTCGTCGACGCTGCCGGGGGCGAAGCTCTCTCCCTCGACGATTCGGTAGGTGGCGCGCGCGCCCGCCGTCATGCCACTGAACCGGTACTCGATACCGGCGGAGAGGGGTACCTCCGCGACGATGTCCTCGTCGAAGACGCCGTCGCCCGCCTCACCCGTCGGGTCCAGGTAGCTGACGCCCAGGCCCGCGCCCACGAAAGGCATCCAACGGTCATCGAGCACGGGGCCCAGCTTCGCCAGGGCGCCCACGTTGTGCCGCCAGAGCGTGCCGCTGTTCTCCTCGAAGCCGTTGGCCGAGCCCTCGTAGCCCAGCTCCAGGCCGATGGCCGGGAAGAGCCGCGCCTCTCCCTGGATGCCCAGGAAGGCGCCCGCGTCGGTTTCTCCCCCCAGGTCCCCCGTGAAGGCGGACACGCCGCTGCGCACCGACAGCCCCCGGTCCTGCGCGAGCGCGGGAGCGGCCAGCAGCCCCGCCGCCAGGATGACTGCACACATCGATTGCCGGAACATTGACGCGTCCCTCCTCTTCTTCACGGGAAGGCCTCTCGGGCTCCCGGATAGGAACGATGGGGGTGGGAGGGAAGGTCCGGTAGCCAGCGGACCCGCTGCCGCGAGGCGCCCCGGGAGAGGGGGGAGCGGGTAGACTCGGGAATATGAGCGCGCCGAACATCCGCCGAGCCGTCCAGCTGCTGCCTGCCTGCGCCACCACCGGCATCGGGAGCCTGCCGCACACCCAGGTCGAGCTGGGGCTTCAGGCCGCGCTGGCCCAGGACATCCCCTTCCTGCCGCAGCTGCCCGTGGGCCACGCCTCCGAGCTGATGATTCCCGCGGCCCTGGAGGGCCTGCCGGGCCTGGCCTTCGACGACGAGGGTCTGTGCACGGTGGACCTGGCGGCCTGGGAGGCGGGCCGCGCGGACTTCGAGGCGCGGCTGGAGGCGGCGCTGTCCACCGGCAAGCTGGACGCCTTCGAGCCCTCGCCGGAAGCGTGCCGCGCCTGGCGTCCCTTCCTGTGGGAGGTGGAGACGCGGAAGCTGGCCTTCGCCAAGGCGCAGCTGGCGGGGCCCTTCACGGTGCGCTCGGTGGCGCGCACCTCGGCGGGCCAGCCGGCGCTGGAGGTACCGGGCCTGGACCAGGCCATGTTCCGGCTGACGCTGGCGCGCTCACTGGCCATGGTGAAGGCGCTCCGGCGCGCGGGCACCACGCCGCTGTTCTTCCTGGACGAGCCGGGGCTCTACGCGTTCCAACGCACGAATCCACAGCACCTGCTGGCGCTGCAGGAGTTGAAGTTGCTGGTGGTGGCGCTGCAGCGCGAGGGCGCGCTGGTGGGCGTGCACTGCTGTGGCAACACGGACTGGGGCGCGCTGCTGGACGTGCAGCCCGACCTGCTGTCGCTGGACGTGCGGCTGTCGCTGGATGCGATGGTGGAGGAGCGCGAGGCGCTGGAACGCTTCCTCGCCTCGGGCGCGACGCTCAGCCTGGGCATCGTCCCCACGGACCTGGCATCCGCCTACGAGGTGACGGAGCTGGTGGACTCGGTGGAGGCGTCGCTGAAGGCGGCGCTGCCGGCGGGCTTCACCTTCCCGCAGGTGGTGTCCACGGTGGTGCTGACCCCGGCGTGCGGCCTGGCGATGCGCTCGGTGGTGGACGCCGAGCGCATCCTGGAGGAGCTGAAGGCGGCGCAGCGGCGGCTTCGCGGGGCGCTCGAGGCCGAGCGTCCCGCCGCGCGACAGGCGCCGAATCCCCACTGAGGGGGAGGGCTACTGGCGGCCGAGCCGCAGCTCGCGCTCGGCCTGGAACCAGTCCTGCTCGGGGTTGCCGGGCGTGCCGCCCCGGGCGAGGAAGATTTCGTAGGCTCGCCGGGCCAGCTGCTCATGCGTCGGGGTATTTCGCTGCGCCGGACTCACGGGCTCCGTGTTCGTGGGCCGCGCCGGCGTGTGGGGGGTCTGCTTGGTGGCGGTATTCCGTGCCATGGAGCCTCCTCCGTTGGGTTGACGCAGGAAGTCTGTGTCTCCGTGGGGCGTGCGCGAAAGCGACCCCAGGGTCCTGGGTTCTCGGAGCAACAGGAAGGACGGGGCTCTGTCTCCAGTCGGACAGGGACACTGGTGCATCGTCGTAGGCGGTGGGGGCCGCCCACACGACGGGCGTGAGACGGGACTCAGCCTGTGTGCGGTACGCCCGAGGCAAGCGCGGCACCCCGCGCGCGCGGCCTGGCGGTGCGCGTGTGCAGCCGAGGTGCCGCAAACCCGATGCAAGCGTGGCGGTGCGCAGGTGCATGCGTCAGCCCTTCTGTGGCACGCCTGGACAAGCGCGGCGTCGAGCGCGCGTGCGGCATGGCGGTGCGCAGGTGCAGGCGTCAGCCCTTCTGCAGTACGCCCGAGGCGAGCGCGGCATCGAGCGCGCGCTGCATGGCGGTGCTCATGCCGAGCGAGGCGGCCTCGTCGGGTGTGCACCAGCGAAGCTCCTGGAAGGCAGCGGAGCGGGTGGGGCGCTGAGGGCCGGACACGCGGAGCAGGCGCAGCGTGAGGTCGCGGTGGGTGAGCTGTCGCTTCACCGTGCCGAGCGCGGCCTCCAACGTCACCTCCGTGCCCAGCGCGGTGGCGAGCCGGGTGGCGGCCTCGGCTTCGGGAAGGGCCTCATCCACC
Source organism: Pyxidicoccus sp. 3LFB2 (assembly GCA_046520375.1). Taxonomy (GTDB): domain Bacteria; phylum Myxococcota; class Myxococcia; order Myxococcales; family Myxococcaceae; genus Myxococcus. The sequence goes on along the minus strand of JBKGHK010000035.1, from coordinate 10,792 downwards.
TCGACTGCGGGCAGCTCCCACAGGCCACCGAAGAGGCCCGAGTCCGCGCGACGGGCGAAGAGGAGGGTGCCCGCGTGCGGCCACACCGCCAGCGCCAGCGTCAGCTTCTTGGGTGCGGCGCGCACCTTGGCGGGAGGCAGCTCGTCCACGCGGCCCTTGCGGAACGCGAGACACGCGCCACGCACGGGGCACAGCAGGCACAGCGGGCTCTCCGGCCGGCACGTCGTGGCGCCGTGCTCCATGAGGGCTTGATTGAAGTCCCCGGGACGCTCGCCCTGTACCAGCGCTGAGGCCAGGGCCCACAGCGTGGCCTCGCGCTCCCGGTCTCCGGGAAGGCCCTCCACCTCGAAGAGGCGCGACAGCACGCGCGCCACGTTGCCGTCCACCAGCGGGGCCTGCTCGCCAAAGGCGATGGAGGCCACCGCGCCCGCGGTGTAGCGGCCGAAGCCGGGCAGGGTGAGGAGCTCCGCGGCGGTGGAGGGCAGCTGGCCGCCGAAGCGCGACACCACCTCCTGCGCGGCGCGGTGCAGGTTGCGAGCGCGGCTGTAGTAGCCCAGCCCCTTCCACCCGGAGAGCACGTCATCGAGCGGCGCGGCGGCCAACGCGAGCGCCGTGGGGAACCGCGCGAGTAAGCGCTCCCAGTAGGGAATCACCGTCGACACCTGCGTCTGCTGGAGCATCACCTCGCTCAGCCAGATGGCGTACGGGTCCCTCGTGCGGCGCCAGGGCAGGTCCCGCTTGTTGCGGTCGTACCAGCCCAGCAGCGGAGCGCGCACGGCGGCCAGGTGCTCGGGGGGGGCGGACACGGTGGGGGTCGTGGAGGCGGTGCGCTTCGCACGGCGGTTCGGTGTGACGGTGTCCTGGGGTGGCGCTTCAACCCCGGGCGCTGCGGGGCCGCGCCGGGCCGCCGTGGAGGAGGGCTTCGCGCGGGGTTCTGGCTTGGAAGCGGCTGCCGCATCCGGCGTGGTTGCGGTGCACTTCGAGCGCGTGGCCGGGGCGTCCGTGGCCCCGGCCTGCTTCTTTCGGGGACTCATGCGTCCTTCGCCGCCTCACGCATCAGATGATCCACGCCCTCGCCGCGAGTCACATCGCACCGCACCGTGAGTGCCCTCACGCCGGGTGACATCACCTCGCGGGCCGCGCTCTCCGCCTGGGCCAGCCGCCGGGCGGCAGGCAGCTGATCCGCGCCGGACGCCGCATCCTGATTCGCCGCCACCCGGCCGATGGCTCCGGAAGCCCTTGTGATCAGGACTCCCGGGCCCTTGAAGGGTTGGGTCTTCATGCCGCGCGCACCATACCCGCTTGGTAACGTGGCTGAAGTGTCTTTCAACCCAAGGCGTGCGCTCGTTTCCTTGCTCGCCCCCCTTCTGGCAGGGCAGGCGAACGCCTAGAATGCGCCGCTTCCATGCGGCGTCCCACCCTCAGCAACGACTTCTCCTGGTCCAAGAGCCGGCACGAGAAGTTCTCCGAGTGCCTTCGGGCGTACTACCTCTACTACTACCGCTCCTGGGGCGGGTGGGAGGCGGACGCGGCGAAGGACGTGCGGGAGTTGTACGTGCTGAAGAAGCTGGCCAACCGCTTCAGTTGGGCGGGCAGCATGGTGCACGAGTGCATCAAGGACGTGCTGCTCGACTGGCGTGCGGGGCGCACGGTGGATCCGGCGCTGGTGGAGGCCCGGGCGCGCAAGCTGATGCAGGACGACTTCCGGCACTCGCGAGGCAAGGCGTACTGGACGCAGAAGTACCGCAAGCAGTTCACCGGGCTGGTGGAGCACGAGTACGGCGACGTGGTGCCGGACGAGGCCTGGAAGCAGAACTGGGAGACGGTGCGCAGCGCGCTGGCGTGGTTCTTCGCGTCGCGCTGGCCCCAGATTGCACGGAGCCTGAAGCCCGAGCAGTGGCTGGAGGTGGACGCGGGCTACGACTTCGCCCACTTCACGATGGACGGAGTGAAGGTCTTCGCCATTCCGGACTTTGCCTTCGTGGACGCGGACGGCATGACGGTGGTGGTGGACTGGAAGACGGGCAAGGCGCGTGACGGGTATGACGAGCAGGTGCTCGGCTACGCGCTCTACGTTTCGCAGCGCTACCGTGTCCCGGTGGAGAAGGTGCGCGCCTCGCTGGTGTATCTCAACGAGGGGCAGGAGCAGGATGTGATGGTGGACCCGACGGCGCTGGACTCGTTCCGTCGGCACTTCGAGAGCAGCGTGACGAAGATGCGCTCGCTGCTGAAGGATGCCGCCACCAACACGCCGCTGGACGCCTCCGCCTTCCCGCCCACGGAGACGCTGTCCTCCTGCACGCGCTGCGTCTTCCGGCGTCCGTGCGGGCGTGAGGCGGCCGTGGCCGAGGGGCAGCGTCAGCAGCAGGTGGCCTAGCGATAGCGACATCGGGACGGCGGTCGTCCCTTCCGGAGACACGGCGTCCACGAAGAGGGATGGTGGACCCGGACGCTGCGGGGCCCGCTTCTTGTCGCCCACCGGTGTGGGTGGCTGGAGAAGCGTGGAAATCAGCGAGCTTGAGCGTGCTGGGGCCCTGGTGGCCCGGCTGTGCTGGGGCCTGTGGAGTCGGGAACAGGGACTGCACAGGGACATCGAACATGAACCCAATCCGAGTCCTGGTGGCGTTGTGCCTCTTCGCCTGCGCGGCGTGTTTCGACCTGCCTGAGGTGGTGGACCCGCCGAAGGAGCCGCTGCCAGCGCCTCCACTGGAGGTCCGCCTCGCGAGCCCCGGGGATGCGACGCACCACACGAATGGGGATGTCCCCGTGCAGGTGGTGGTCAGCGGGGGCGAGGCCGAGAAGGTGGAACTGCTTCTCGGGGAGGAGGTTCTGGCGAGCCTGTCACCGCCCTACAGCTACACGTGGTCGACGCAAGGAGTGCCCGAGGGGCGGTACAGCCTGGTGGCCCGGGCCTGGAGGAAGGAAGAGGGGTTTACGAGTGCCGCGAGAGCGGTGGTGGTGGACCGGTCACCGCCGCGGGTGGTGGCTCGGCTGCCGGCTCCCGGCGCGCAGGACGTCTCGGTGCGAGCGCCCATCCGCATTGAGTTCTCCGAGCCGCTACTGGCGTCCAGCGTGACGGAGGCCAGCTTCAGTGTCACGGCAGGGGGCGCGGTGATAGGGCACAGTCTTGCTGCTTCCCATGAGGCGGGTGTCATCGAAGTAAAGACGAACCAGCCTCCAGTTGCCCCGAGCGAAGTCGAGGTGACCTTCGTCCCTGATGCTACTGACCTGGCTGGTAATCGGCTGGCGCTCCCAGCGGGGAAGTGGTCCTGGTCGGTTCCGGCATTCCTTCCATTGGCCCCAAGCTTGCGCGCAAGAGATGGCTCTACCGAGGCACAGGCGCCTGCGCTCGTGGCTGCCCCTGAGTCAAATGAGCTGTTTGTTGCATGGAACGAAGTCCAAGCCGGTCGTTCGGAGGTCCACTTCCGGCATTGGAACGGCGAGAGCTGGGAGGTGCTGGAGGGACTTCCTCATCCTTCCGAGCCAGAGAACCGGTATTCTCCGCAGTTGATACTGAGTCGCTCGGGAAAGCTTTTCACCGGCTTCGTGGCTGCCTTTCCTGGCAGTAAGACAGGTCGGGTGGCTGAATGGACCGGTTCCTCCTGGATGGAGATTGGGCCCAGCACTTACTGTAGTCCAGATGGCCTTGCCGCCTTCGCTATGGCAGTAGATACGCAGGACAATCCCTATGTCGCAGTTGATGAGTTCTACCCAACAGGTGATCCCAACCAGGGGGAAGTATACGTCTGTCGGTTCAATGGACAGGAATGGAAGTCCGTAGGAACGCCTCGTAGCCTTCCTGGCGTTGAGTCGCGCGCTGCCCTTGGCCATCTCGCAATGGGGCCTGATGGGAGCCCTGTCGTTACATGGACCCAGTGGGACACGGTAAGGGCCCGATTCAGTCTCTATGTCGAACGATGGGATGGAGCGGCGTGGACCCGGATGGGCACGCAGATTGATGCCCGTGATCCAGTTGCTGTGATCGGCAATGTTCAGGTCGCGCTTGCCAGGGATGGAACAGCGTATGTCGCCTGGGTGGAAAGCCACCATTCGAAGTCGGGTGTCCTGCATGTGATGCGCGGGACCGGTGTATGGAACCGATTGGGCGAGGCGATCATCCCTGATGCCTCGGAAGGACTACGCGCCATTACTCGGGTGGCCCTTCAGCTCGATGGCAACGGATTCCCCGTGATTGCCTGGGCGGAGTCCGGAGGCAGCAATGGCTCTTCGGTTTTCATGAGACGTTGGACAGGCACTGCCTGGACCGAACGGTTTTCGGTCAGCGCAACTCCTTCTCGTAAGAGCGCCTTGTCACCATCCCTCGCCTTCGCTGCCGAGGGAGCGCCAGTCATTGCTCACACCGAAAGTGACGGAACGAGTACTTCCGTCTACTTTCAGCGTTTCAACCAGTAATGCTTGAGCTTCGGGTCAGCGGCTGGACGCCAGCCGCCGCACCACCACGCCCGCCGCGTTCATGCCGAAGCAGGACGTGACGAAGGCCACGCTGCCATCAATCTGGGTGCGGTGGTCACAGGTGTGGAACTCGTTGTCCTGCGGGCACACGCACAGGAAGCCGTCGGTGGCGTCGTCGTACTGGAGCGTCACCGGCATCCGCCGCGCTTCGATGGAATAGACGGCGGTGATGCCGGTATGCCGGTCCGTCTCCACGGCGTACTTGCGCTTGAGCAGCTTGCGGATGTCCTTGGCGAACGGGTCCATGTGCGTCTCGGACAGGTCCTCCACGCGGATGGCCGTGGGGTCCAGCCGGCCCGCGGCGCCCATGGAGCTGACCACCGGGATGCCCAGCGTCACGCAGCGGTGCAGCAGGTGCAGCTTCGCCTTCACGTTGTCGATGGCGTCCACCACGAAGTCGTACTGGCCGGCCTGCAGCATCTGCTCGGCCACCTCCTCGCGGTAGAACTCACGCACCGCCTCCACCTTCGCGGCCGGATTGATTTCCTGGCAGCGCTGGCCCATCAACTCCGCCTTGGGCTTGCCCACGGCCTTCACCGTGGCGTGGAGCTGACGGTTGGTATTCGTGACGCACACGTCGTCATGGTCCACCAGCGTCAGGTGGCCGATGCCGCTGCGCACCAGTCCCTCGGCCGCGTAGCTGCCCACGCCGCCCAGTCCGAAGACCACGACGCGCGCGTTGGCCAGCCGCTCCATCGCGGAGTCCCCCAGCAACCGGCCCGTCCGGTCGAAGCGCCGGGACAGCTTGAAGGGGCGGGCGAGCGAGTTCTCGGCCTTCCCCTGTACGGACGGGGAGGCGGGCGGGGTCTCGGTCTGGGGGGCGGTAGACGGGGTCGGCTGCGGGTTCATGGCGGTCCTCTATAACGCGACGCTCGCCTACCGCGAAGGCAGGGGGAAAGCTTCCCGGAACAGCCTACGCGCGTTCTCGGTCGTCTGCTGAGCGACCACCTCGACGGGCTCTCCCCGGACGCGGGCCATGCCCTCGATGATGCGGGGCAGGTACCCCGGCTCCGAGCGCTGTCCCCGATGGGGCGTGGGGGCCTGGTCCGGTGCGTCCGTCTCCGCCATCAGCCGGTCCAGGGGGATGGCGCGCAGCGCATCCAGCGGCTTCCGGGCCTCCGACCACGTCACGGGGCCGGCGAAGGAGAAGTGACAGCCCTTCTGGAGGTAGAAGCGCGCCAGCTCCACGCCGCCGCTGTAGCTGTGCATGAGGAGCCCCGCCTCGGGCATCTCCTCCTGTTTGAGCAGGTCGATGAGCGCGGGGTGCAGGCGGTGGCAGTGCATCAGCACCGGCAGACCGTGCTTGCGCGCCAGCGCCAGGTGCCGCCGCAGCACCGCTATCTGCCGCTCCAGGGGCGCACCGGGGAGGGAAGGGCCGTCCAGGCCGCACTCTCCCACCGCCGCCGCGCCGCCCTTCGTGAGCAGCGCGTCGAGGTGTTCGAGCACCGCGTCGTCCTCTTCCGCAGGCATGTCCGGCAGCAGCTGCGGGTGGATGCCCAGGCCCACCTGCAGGCGCGCGTCCTGGCGGGACAGCTCCAGCAGGGGCTCCCAGTCATGGGGGCCGACGCCGGGAATGACGATGCCGTGGAGGCCCGCGGCCCAGGCGCGCTCGAGCACGTCGGAGCGGTCCGGGTCGAAGCGCATCGCATCCAGGTGGCAGTGGGTGTCTATCATTGAGCACGCAGCGGCGGGTCGCCGTTCAATCAGGAACAAGGCCTCCGGTTCTCCGCGCCAAACCGCGCGCGGCCGGGAGCCCAGAAGCTATAGCCGGCCCCCTGTTCTTCGGAGGGTCTTTATGACCAAGCGTGTCGTTGTCAGCGCGATGTGCTGTGCGCTGTGGGTGCTCACGACGGGGTGTGGGGATGAGTGTACCGATGCGTTCGACTGCCGCGCCGACAACGGGCAGCCGGAGGCGGGCCAGGAGTGGACCTGCAACGAGAACAACGAGTGTGAGCAGCGCCCGGTGACGCAGCCGCCGCCTCCCCCGGTGGACGCGGGGACGGACGCGGGGACGGGTGGAGTGGACGCGGGCGTCGACGCGGGTGTGGACGCTGGGACGGATGCGGGCACGGACGCCGGGACTGACGCGGGCGTGGACGCGGGCACCGACGCCGGCAGCATGAGCGTTCCCAAGGGTGAGGCCTGCATCTCGTCGGGGGACTGCCAGGCGGGTCTGCGCTGCGAGGGGACGCCGTCCCTGTGCCAGGCCATGCATGTGGCAGTGGCTGTGACGAGGGCCGACCTGACGGCCGTCGTGGCCGTGCGTCACGATGACGCGAACGCCGCGGTGGTGGACCTCAGTGAAGCCGCGGCCACTTCAAGCCGCTATGCACGCTGGGCTCCGGGCGGGAATGCCATCGCCTTTGTCGAGGGCGCGGAGGGCGCGGCCCGCCTGGTGACCCGGAGTGTCCCCCCGGTCGCGGGTGAGACGAGGACGCTGACCGACAGCACCGATGCCGGAACCCGGGACTTCGTTTACATGGAGTGGGAGCCGTCGAGCTACATCGCCTGGGTTCGCAAGTCTGAGACCAGCACGAGTGGCATCTCGGCCATCCAGCCGGATGGCGGCACCGTCACCACCGTGACCCAGAACGGCGTGTTCCCCTCGTGGGCCCGTGACGGGATGGGCTTCGCGTACAGCACTGCCGCGGATGGCATCGTCCGGGGCATGGTCGGCAGCAGCACCACGACGCCAATCGCCGGTGCTGGCGCTGGCGCCGAGCAGCCGTACCACAACAGGACGAACGACCAGATCCTGTTCCTCAAGCCGAGCGCGACCAGGCCGTCGGAGTTCAACTACGAGCTCTTCACGATTCCGGGCGCCGGAGGCGAGGCCAAGGAGGTCGCTCTTCTCTCCACTGAGGCCGTGACTGTGGGCGACGTTACGGGCACGGTCGATTCCTACATCGCCAGCCCCGCCTGGTCGCCAGATGGCACCTGGGCCGCCTTCGTGCGTGCCTACTACTCCAGCGTGTCTGGAGCCGCGCCCGTGCTCTGCGGGAATGAATCCGCGACGCTCTGCCCGACCCGTGAAGGCAACATCATCTTCCTCCGGCGCGTGGGTCAGGATGGGGCGGGAACGGGTGCGGAGATCGAACTCGCCCGTGGGGCCACGCTGCCGTCGTTCTCTCCGGATGGCCGGCACATCGCCTACATCAAGGGGGGACAGCTCTACGTCCAGCCCATCAATCCGGCGGATGGCAGCACCGCGGGGAGCGTGGTCCAGCATGCTCAGCCGACCGGTGTTCGGACTTCGGGCGGTGACGAGAGCCGCCCCCGCTGGCAGCCCAAGTAGTCCCAAGCACCGGACGCACTGAAGTCCAGGGCCCGCGACCCTCCACCCAGGAGGACGCGGGCCTTCGTCTGTTCAACACTGACGCGGGGAGCCTTGCCTCTCCATTCCAGCCGACGTACTCAGGCGCCCTCGCTCGCCCCTGGAGGACTCGCATGAGGCACCGCATCGCGCTCGGCTTCTTGTTCTTCGCCAGCTGCGCCACCGTCCCGGCCAGCCGCCTGGACGAGGGCAGTGGAGGCACCGTGGCCGCCGAGCCGCACGAGCTGACCGAGCCCGTGCGCCTGGAGACGCGCTCCGGCACCTTCCTGGTGCACCCCAACAACGCGGGAGATTTCGAGAAGCTCCTGGCCGGAGAGCCCACCCGCCAGCGCTACAGCGCGAGCATCCTCATGGCGGACAGCGACTGAAAGCACCCGGGAACGCGACATCCCTCCCGCCCGCGTCCCATCATCCGGGAGCGGCAGGAGGGGGACGAGGAGGGCTTCAGCCCTCCAGGACGATGCGGCGCCCCAGCGCCCGGCTCATCTGCGGCGAGGTCAGCTGCGCCAGGACCTCCCCCAGCTCTCCGCCGGAGGTATCGAAGGCCGCCGCGATGACCTCGCCCACCGTGAGGTGGGCCTTCTGTGCCACCGCCCGGGCGCGCTTGGCGGTCCGCCGCAGCGACGGCATCACCCGCCGCCCCTGCCTTGGAACCGTGCCACCCTTGCGTGTCGTGCTCTTGGCCATGTGTTCCTCCCACCGCGCCTCACTGCACGGGTGAGTACACCGAGGGTCTGACACATGCAGGCGGGGTGCCAGCGGGCCGGCTACCTGCCCGGTGCGACATGACGCACGTTTCCCCAGTCGGATAGCGGGTTTCCGAAACACGGACCGTGAAACGGGAGCGTGCCCTCCGAGGTGGTGTTCCGTTCTGTCGAGTTTTTTCGTTCAGTTCGGGCCGCAATCTCGACGTTTCGTTCAACAGTCAAGGTTGTGTCCGCTGCCGAAAAGTGTCGTGTGGCAGGTCCCCTCTGACCTCGGCGTCACGTGCCCGGCTTGCCCCAGAGGGTCATGCTCCCGGGTGGGATTCGAGGAACCCTGACGCCGGAGTCGTGCCCTGGTAAGGGAGCCTCGCCATGAACGTCCAGGTCCTCTTCCACGACAGCTGCTTCGACGGCGCCGCCAGCGCGGCGGTGTTCTCCCGCTTCTATCGGGAGCGCATCCGCCCGGACGCGGCCTTCCGGTACCTCGGGCTGGCGCACAAGCCGGGGGCGGAGGGCATCGACCCGGCCGTCTTCACCGGCGAAGAGAATGTCATCGTCGACTTCCGCTACAGCCAGGATGCGCGGCTCACCTGGTGGTTCGACCACCACGTCTCCGCCTTCCAGCAGCCCGGCGACGAGGCGCACTTCCGCGCGGACTCCAGCGGCCGGAAGTTCCACGACGCGCACCGCAAGAGCTGCACGAAGTACCTCGCGGACGTGGCGCGCGAGCGCTTCGGGTGGGACGCCTCGCCCCTGGCGGACCTCATCCACTGGGCGGAAATCATCGACGGCGCCCAGTTCCCCACGCCGCAGATGGCGGTGGCGCTGGAGGAGCCCGCGCTGCGCATCATGACGGTGCTGGAGGCCAACAAGGACCCGGCCCTCATCCCCGAGGTCATCCGCCGCATGCAGGCCGAGTCGCTGGCGGACCTCGCCGCCTCGCCCCTCATCGCCACCCCGCTGGCTCCGCTGCTGGAGCGCCACCGCGGCCACATCGACATGGTGCGCGCGAAGGCCCGCTACGAGCGCGGCGTCGTCTTCTTCGACCTGGTGGACGAGGGCGTGGACAGCCTCAACAAGTTCATCGCCTATGCCCTCTACCCGGACGCCCGCTACACGCTGTGGGTGGGGAAGGGCGCCTCGCGCGCCAAGGTGTCGCTGGGCTCCAACCCGTGGAAGCCCGAGCTGCGCAAGCATGACCTGGCGGCCATCGCCGGCCGCTTCGGCGGAGGCGGGCACCCCGTCGTCGCCGCCGCCAGCTTCAAGGCGGACCAGGCCGACAAGGCCCGCGCGGCGTACGCGGAAATCCTCGCCGAGTTGTCCACGGCGGGCTGAAGACCGAGCTCCCCGGGCCCGCGCGCTACCGGCGCTCGAAGAAGGGGAAGCCGGCCTGCCGCAGCAGCCGCACCACGGCCACCATGGGCAGGCCCTGCACGTTGGAGCGGTCTCCCTCGAGCCGCTCCAGCAGCGCCTGCCCGGCGCCCTCTACCCGGTAGCTGCCGCAGCAGCCCCGCCACTCCTCCAAATCCAGGTAGCGCTCCAGCTCGTCCGGGGACACGCGGTAGAAGGTGAGGCGCGCGCGCTCCACCGCCTCGGTGATGTGGCCGCCCGGTCCCACCAGGCACACACCGGTGTGGATGTCATGGGGACGCCCTAGCAGCCGGCCCAGCTGCTCACGCGCGTCGTTCCGGTCCACCGGCTTGGTGAGGATGTGGCCGCCCACCTCCACCAGTTGGTCCGCGCCGAGCACCCACGCGCCGGGGTTGCGGTCCTTCACCGCGCGGGCCTTGCGCGCCGCCAGCTGCAGCACGGCCTCCTCGGCCGACAGGTGGGGTGACACCGTCTCGTCCACGCCCGGGGCCTCGGTGCGGTAGGGGAGGCCCAGCCCGTCCATCAGCGCCCGCCGGGCGCTCGACGTCGACGCCAGAATCAGGTCTCTCATATCGCTCCCAACCTAATGCACCTGTCCGTCATGCGGGATTCCAGCGGACGGGCAGGCGTGCACGTCCCCGCTTCCCGCAGGCTGGGGTGATGCCGTACCCTGGCAGCCCATGTCGCGGCGCGGTCTGCTCGCCCTCTGTCTCCTCCTTTCTTCCTGCAAGCGCACCGCTCCGGCCTCCCTGACGCCGGACGCGGGGGCTCCTGCCCTGTCCTCGCCGGGCGCTGCCGCCTCGGCCGCTCCTGTCATGACGCCGGGTGACGCCACCCACCGGGTGCAGCCCCTGGCGGTGTGCCGCGCCGAGGGCACGGCCCCGTTGGACGCGGCCCGCCGCTACTTCGA
>JBKGHK010000359.1:0-10126 GCA_046520375.1 Pyxidicoccus sp. 3LFB2 | reverse complement strand
CCCGCTCCGACTCCCGGGGCGCATCCGGAGCCCCGAGCCGGGTCAGCCCGCTCCCGTCCGCGCCCAGCGCTTCCACGTACCAGCGCACCGGACCCGGGCCGTCTCCGGGAAGCTGGAAGACGCAGCGCCCCGCCTCGGGAAGGGCGCGCACCGGGCCCAGGCCGTCTCCGGGAGATGGGAAGACGCAGCGCCCTGCCTCGGGAAGGGCGCGCAGCGGGCGCCAGTCCGTGTCGCGCGGCCGCGCCAGCGCAGCACCACGGCCTCCACGCGCCGCCACGGGTCCACCACCTCCACGCGCACCAGCCCCTCGGCCGCGGGCAGGTCCTTGAGGGCCACATAGCCGGCGGGGAAGAGCCGGGCCTTCACGGCCTGGAACGTCTCCAGAATCTTCGGCGACAGGTCCGAGGGAGGCTCGGCGCGCGGGTCCAGCATCAGCATCCGCTCGTAGGTGGCCTCGGCCTCCGCACGCCGGCCCTCGGCCAGCTCACAGCGGGCCCGCAGCTCCAGGATGTCCAGGCGCTGGGCGCCGGTGCTGGAGGGCACCTGCTCGGCGAGTTCGAGCAACTCCACCGCCTCGGCGAACCGCAGCGCCTCGTACCGGGTCCGCGCCTGCTCCAGATAGGGATTGGCCGGCGCGGCCTGTCCCAGGACCACCAGCAGTGTCACGGCAAGCCACATGGCGCGCGCATCCTAGCTCAGCCCCTGCCGCGTCCGGGGAGCAGCCCGTGCGTCTTGAGGAGGCGGTAGAAGTAGGAGCGCGCGAGCCCTGCCTCCCGCGCGGCCGCCGCGGCGGAGCCCCGGTGCCGGGCGAGCTGCGCCTCCAGGTAGCTGCGCTCGAAGACCTGGAGGACCCGCTCTCGCGCCGCGTGGAAGTCCTCCTTCGCTCCACCGGTGGACGCGAGCTCGGGCAGCGCGGCCTCCGCGCCCAGCGTGAGGGTCCGCTCCACCGCGTTGCGCAGCTCCCGCACGTTGCCGGGCCAGTGATACGCGGTCAGCGTGGCCAGGCTCGCGGGCGACAGCGGAAGCGACGCGCCCAGGCTCCGCGCGAAGTGCTCGGCGAGCAGCGGGATGTCGTCCAGCCGCTCCCGCAGGGGCGGCGCGTGCAGGCAGATGCTCGCCAGCCGGTGGTAGAGGTCCGGCCGGAAGGTGCCCTTCTTCATCGCCGCCGTGAGGTCTCTGTGCGTGGCGGCGACGAGCCGGAAGCGCACCTGGCGCTCGCGCGTCTCGCCCAGCCGGCAGAAGCGCCCCGTCTCCAGGACGCGCAGGAAGGTGGGCTGCACTTCCAGCGGGAGCTCGGCCACCTCGTCGAGGAAGAGGGTGCCCTCGTGGGCCGCTTCGATGGAGCCCGGGGTGTCGGCCACCGCGCCCGTGAAGGCGCCCCGGGCATGGCCGAAGAGGATGCCGGGCAGCAGTGACGCGGGGACGGCGCCACAGTCGAAGGCACGCAGTGCGCCCGTCCTCCCAGACAGCGCGTGCAGGGCCCGGGCGATGCCCTCCTTGCCCGAGCCCGTCTCCCCCTGGATGAGGACGGGCACGTCCACGGGCGCCACGCGCTCGATTTCGGCGAAGAGCCGGCGCATCGCCAGCGAGCGGCCCAGCAGCCCCGCCAGCTCGGTCTGCTCGCTGAGGCGCTCGGGCGCGGCGTCCGGCGGGAGCAGGGCGAGCCGCGTCTTCCCGAGCGAGACGATGGCCCCCAGGGGGACCTCCACCACCTCCACCCGGGCGCCCAGGTAGCGCGTCCCGTTGCGGCTCTTGAGGTCCCTGACGCGCACGCGGGGCCCGAGCAGCTCGAGGCTCAGGTGCTGGCGGGACACGGTGTCATCGGTGAGGACGAGGTGGCAGGACGGCAGCGTCCCCACCAGGGCGGTGCCTCCCTCCACCAGGGCGGAGCGTCCGCGGTCCGGCCCCTCCAGGACGAACAGCCGCACCCGGGGCGGGCCGTCATCGGGGTCCGTCTTCTCGGTGAGGGGCGAGGTGCGCGGAGGGGACGCGCTCATGGCTCCACCTCGCAGAGCGAGTCGTCGTCGGAGCGCCACAGGCGCACGTCATCGACCCACACGGGGGTGCCGACCTCCGCCGGGAGGACCAGCTGCACCGAGCCCACCGAGTGCGCGAAGAAGAGCGTGGACGCGGTGACCTGCTTCCAGCTCCCATCCAGCGGGAGCTCCACCGTCTCATCGGGCACGGAGTCGACCAGCAGGCGGAGCACGGCGGTGCGGCCCTCGCCGCCGCGCACCCAGGCGGAGGCGCAGTAGTAGCCCTCCGCGGAGTCGAGCAGCGGAGGCACGCGGGGCGCGAGCGTCACGGGGGCGCCGTCCTCCCGGGCCACGAGCCGGGCCGCGACGGTGCCGCTGAAGCCCGGGGCCTCGGTGCTCAGCACCCCGGCGGTCTCCCAGCCCTGCGCGCCTTCCTCGAAGCCGGAGTTGGGCACGAGGTTGGTGGGACGCGGTGTCGCGCCCCCCGCAGAGCAGCGCCCTTCCAGGCACTGGAAGCCCGGCCCACAGGCCTGGTCCGGGCCACAGCGCTTGCCGGTGACGTCGACGGGCGCGGGAATGCAGCCTGGGGCGGCGACTCCGAGCGCGAGCAGCACGACACTTTTCCCGAGGCGTCCCAGCACGGGCGCGACACTACCGGCGCGGCCCGCATGGGGCCAGCGGCAAGCCCCGTCAGCCCGCCGGCCGTGGCCCGTATACCGGCAACGCCGTGCCCGCCTCGTAGGCCCCGAGGTCCGGCGCGCCGCCGCTGTAGCCGTCCGTCAGCCCCGGGATGACCTGGCCGGCGTTCTCCGCGGCCGAGCCCGCGCGGATGCGCAAATCAGGCGCGGCGTACTTCGTCATCGGCGAGGCCGGGTAGGGCAGGGTGGTGGCGAAGATTCCCAGGTCCACCTGCACGGCATTCTTCTCCGTGCTGTTGGCGCGCAGCGCGCTGAGGCTGCTGAAGCTGGTGCCCGCCCAGTTGCCGGTGAAGGTGCCCGTCGTGGAGCCAAACCCATCATGGTTCATGCTGGCGCTGGAGGGCACCACGTCGGCGAGCGCCAGGACGCGCCCCGTGCCGCTGCTGTACCCGTTGAAGCTGCCTCCCGGCCCTCCGATGAACAGGTTGTTGCGCGTGTACAGCCGCCCCACCGGCCGGCCCGCGTAGATGCCGAAGGCGTCGCCGTGCTTCACCACGGTGTTGTGCAGCAGCACGTCCCCCGTGCTGCCCCGGTAGAGTTTGAAGGCCAGGTGGACCGCGTTGTAGACGGCGTTGCGGACGAAGTACGTCGGGCCGCCCAGGCCGGGCTGGGACGACAGCGCGATGAAGTTGTTGGTCAGGCGGTTGCGCACGATGCGGCAGTTGTGGAAGCAGAAGTCCGCCTCGATGCCGTCATCCGCGTTGCCGTCGAGGTCGTTGTTCAGGATGTCGATGCTGAACTGGTCCGCGGCCTCGTCGTCCTCCAGCAGGGAGATGCCATCCCGGAAGCCGGTGACACGGTTGTGCAGGATGACGTGGCCCGGACCGTTGACGGCGATGCCCTCACCCAGGTTGTTGCCGTCCACGCCGAGCGACGACTCGGCCCAGACGGTGAGGCCCGTCACCACGTTGTCCGCGATGTAGGCATTCTCCGCGCGGAGGAAGGTGACGATGCCGTCTCCCGCGTAGGTGCTGCTGGCGTTGATGGTGGAGCGGGTAATCGCGATGTGGTTCGAGCCGTTGAAGCGGATGCGCCCGTTGACGGTGAGCCCGTCCAGGTGCACGTAGGCGCGGCTGAACAGGTTGATCTGCCCGTTGATGACGGCGCCCGCCGTGCCCCGGATGACGATGGGCCTGCCGGCGGCGCCATTCCGCTCCCAGTCGAAGCCACTGTAGGACCCCGCTCCGAGCTGGAGGATGTCGCCCGGCTGGGCGCTCGCGGCCACCGTCGAGAAGGTGGCCGGCGTCACGCTCTTCACGGGAGCGCCCACCATCGGCGCAGGCACTGCACGCGTGGTGGCGCTCACCGTGCGAGTGGTGGTTCCGCCGTCCGGGTCCGTGAGCGTCAACTCCAGCTCGTAGGCCGTCCCCGGCTGCAGGTCGAACACGCTGCCCGAGTGCCGGCTGCTCCAGCTGAACCCCTCGGCGGTTCCCATCGGGACGCGACGCAGGGGCATCGACTCGCGCCAGGTGCCGGTCCCCGTGGGCCGGTAGCGGACCGTCACGACGCCGTTGGCATTCGCGTCTCCACTGAAGGCCCACTCCACCGACAGGTGGTGCAGCGTCGGGTACGGCACGGTGACCGTACCGGCCACGGTGGCGTTGGGGCTGACGGTGCCGGCGTCGGTGCCGGCGTCGGTGCCTCCCCCTGTCCCTGCGTCACTGCCCGCATCCGCGCCGCCGGAGCCGGCATCGCTGCCCGCGTCCACCTCGAGCGGGCCCGCGTCCACGGTGTCCTGGGGTGCGCCTCCATCCTCCACGCTGCTGTCGCCCTCGCCGCAGCCCAGCCACACCAGCAGCCCCACGGCCCAGCCCAGCCTCACAAACGCATGACGGTTCATACACTCTCGCAAGGGGGCAGGCTGGCCACGAAATCGCGCCGTGCCAGCGCTTCGTTCTTTCGGCGGGTGCCTGGAATCAACTCAGCATGGAGCCGCGACCACCTGCAACAGAGTTTCGATAATGAGACTCCGAGAAGACCTGGTGGTCCTAGAGCGGAGCGCCCTGGGTCTGGAGGTCGATGACCTTTCCGTTGAGCGAGGTGGTCAGCCGGCGCATGACCTCCACGCGCTGGTCGGGCGTCATCTCGCCGAGCGCACGCCGCAGCGTCTGCCGGTCCTCGTTCGTCCAGCGCCGCACGCGGGCCGCGTTGTCGATGACCTGATGGCTCTCCTGGAGCGCGGCGAGGCTCTGCGCGGAGGGCTCCGGCGCCGGGGCTCGCGGGCCCGCGTCAGGGACGTGCTCTCCTGGCCGGAGGGCCAGCTCGTCTCGAACCGCCTGGACCAGCTCGGTCTTCAGGTGGGCCGTGTCTCCGGAGGCAGGCGGGGACGCGGCAACAGCGCAGCGCACCTCGGCGGGCGCGCGGACGTCTCGGGCGAGGTGTTCTTCGAGGAGCGCGCGCTGGTGGGCAAGCTCGCGCAGCACGGGCCCGTCTCCGAGAGCGGGCGCCGTCGAGCGCCCCAGGAGGAATCCAGAGAGCGGCCCCAGGACGAGCAGCGCGGCCATCAGCAGCTTCAACGGCGTAGACATGGTGGTGGACTCCTCCACACCGCTGGGAGGCCCGAGACGGGCGCCTCCCAGCGCCGGGAATCAGGGGAGCTTGGGCTCGGCTTCCGAGTCGTCAGTCACGCGGAGGAAGATGCAATCCCCCGCGGCGTTCCACTGGAACTCGAGCTCCGAGTCGCCATCGAGGCCTCGCGCTGCGTTCACGAGGGTCGGGTCTCTCGTGTAACAGTTGACGAAGGTGCCGCTCCTGTCCGTCGCGGAGCAATGCATAAGCTCCCCACCGCCGATGCCGGGGCCGTACGAGTAGACAGAGCAGCCAATGCGCTCCACCGAGTTGGCGCTGTTTCTCGTGCTCCCCAGCGAAGCCGAGGCAGCGCCCCAGCCATTCGAGCCGAAGCTGAAGCCCACCTGGTAGCTGACCTTCGCGCCTGCCCAGGCCGTCATTCCGACCAGGACCGTGGCGACAACACCTGCCCACTTCATTCCGCGTTTCGTCATGCGCTCTCCTTTCAGAATCGCGCCCCGGAGAATACGAACGGGTCTGACACGGGCCCTTCCATGGGGTAGAGAATCCGGCTTCATGCCCTCCAGCCTCTTCTTCGTTCGCCTCGTCCCGAATCGTCCCGACTTCGCGCTGTCCATGACCCCCGAGGAACAGGTCGCGATGCGCGGGCATGGGGAGTTCCTCCAGGGGCAGCTCGCCGCCGGCACGCTGGTGGTGGCAGGCCCGGTGATGGACCCCCAGGGCATCTACGGAATGGCTGTCTTCGAGGCGGAGTCGATGGACGCGCTCCACCGCCTGCTCGAGAGCGACCCCGCCAGGACCATCGGGCGCCACGAAGTCACCCTCATGGGCCCGAACTCCGTCCGGGCGGGGCGTTCCGCGGGCGCCTGAGCCGCATCAAGCGCCACTTTGACTCCCTCCGCCCTTACAGCGCGGGCGCATGGTGCGCCCGCGCTGCCAAGGACTCCGCCCGCTCAAGGTGCTGGAGTTCCGCCGCCCCGGGCGCCCGCGACTGCGCCCGCGGCTTCCATGATGGTCTTGAAGACCGCGGGACCATCGCGATCAGACCACCACTGATTCGAGCAATGGAATCCGTGGGCCTTGTTCATTGCGATCTTCCCTCCTGGATCGAGACGCACCGCGAGGCAGCCCACCTCCGCGAACCCGAGCTGGATGCAGTACTCGTGCGAGCCGACGGCCGCGCCTTCCTTGGTCACATCCGCCTGGATTCTCCAACCCCCATCATTGCATTTCTGGTGGGTGTCCCGGAGGTTGAAAGTGAAGCCCCCGGCATCGAGCGTCGCATCCAGTGGAGTCCATCTCGCTGACTTGGAAGCGACCGGGTAGCTGGTGTTGATATGCGCCGTGTCATCCGTGTTGTTGGCGATGACCAGATACGTGTCGGCGTGAGCCGCTCCCGCGACACCGAAGAGGATGGCCATCATCACCATCCCGTGGATGAAAGAGATTCGTGGAATCATAAATCCTCGCTGCTAAGTGAGAGTTGTCAAAAAGCCTGTGTGGCCATCTATCCGTGCGAGTCAGCACGTCAGTCGGACACACGCCCTGGTGGTTTTTTGTCTGGCTGGCATCACCTCCCTGAATCAGTCTCGGCGGAAACGGTCCTCTGTGCCGGTCAGGCTTCAAGATAGGTGGCAGGGTTTGGCCGGCGAGTGCAGGGCTTTCAGACGATTGCCTAGAAGGCTCCTCTGTAGCTGTAAGCAGGAATGCCTGCTTGAGCGGAGATTGACATCCGAGGCGGTGTTACTCATCGGCAATGCTGGCCGGTGTCAGGCATTGGCAGGCAGTGAAAGCCCCTTCGCGTTGAAGCCACCCCGCCGCATCGCCTGGCAGTCCGCGGCCGGACGTACCGAAGCGCCAGGCTTCGTCGGTGGCGCCAGTCCTGGTGTTGTCAGCTGGGAGCAGGTCCGGGGGTTCCGGCGCCCTGGGCAGGCGTCGGACAGCCAGTTGCTCCATGCGTGCTGAGCTGGCATCGCGCGCCATCCTCAAGAGAACGACCTGCCCCGTCCTGCCGGGGAATGCCACCCGGCGGACGGTCATCCACTCGAAGTCCGCGAGGGCTGGGGATGACGTCTGGGACGCGGGCCCGTTCAGGCCTTCTTCATGGTGCAAGCGCACGGCCGCTGCGGGTTGCCACTTGCACCGTGGGGACTGCGTCCGCCGCTTCGCGGGCTGATGAGGTGTACACGCCCTGAGCACAGCAGGTGGGCTGCGAGCGCCATTTGCCGGGCAGCACGGGCGTTTCCGGATGAACCCAGCGTGCGAGACGCGGGTGACTTCACCCGAAGCGCGCGGCTAGAAACCGGGCATGCCCCAGTTCACCCATCGAACCGCGCTTGTGACCGGTGCCGCCTCCGGCATCGGTCTGGCTGTCGCGCAGCACCTTGCCTCCGAGGGCGCCGCGCGACTGATTCTGGTCGACCTCTCCGCACAGGCATTGGAGGCGGTGGCGCTTCCATGCGCGGTCGACCGGGCGGTAGGGGACGTGCGGGACGAGGCCTTCTGGGAGCAGCTGGCTCCGAAGCTGGTGGGGCTGGACCATGCGGTCGTCAACGCCGGTGTCGCGGGGGCGGCGGCCATCGTCGACCATGGCTTCGACGAGTGGCGGCGCATCCTGTCCATCAACCTGGACGGCGCGTTCCTGACGCTGCGCGCGGCGATGCGCGCGATGCGGGGGCGTGGTGGCTCCATCGTCGCGACGGCCTCCGCCGCGGGGTTGAAGCCCGAGCCCGGTGTCGCCGCGTATGGCGCGTCCAAGGCCGCGCTGATTCACCTGGTGAAGGTGGCGGCGAAGGAGGGCGCGGCCGACCGCATCCGCGTCAATGCGATTGCGCCCGCGGGAGTCGAGACGCCGGTCTGGGATGCCGTCCCCATGTTCGCCGCGCGGGCGGCGACGATTGGACGCGACGCCGCCTTCTCCGAGCTGGCCGCCATGGCGACGCCGCTGGGCCGCTATGCCAGGCCCGAGGAGGTGGCGCGGCAGATTGGCTTCCTGCTGTCGGATGACTGCGCGCTGATGACAGGCACGACGTTGCTGAGCGACGGCGGGTACACGCTGTAGGCCTGAACAGGCGCGGCTTCAACGGCAGACATTTTCAGCCATGGCGCAGCTCAGTGCCTGGGATGTATGGCTTGACACCCTTCCACGGCAACCGTGGGTTCGTTCTGCGCCTGAGCAGTGGCGCGTCGGGCAAGGGGCGCCGCTCCCGTGTTCAGCGCGCGGCGCCGGTGTGGGCGGTGATGGCTTCGGCGATGGTGGGCCAGTCCGCCTCGTGCAACTCGTGCCCCGCGTCCTCGAGCGTCACCAGCCGCGCGCCCGGAACGGCTCGACTCAGGGCGACGCCATGCACGTAGGGGACGACGGGGTCCAGGGCGCCGTGGATGACGAGCAGGGGCGCCCGGAGCTCATGGGCCCGGTTGTACCAGCGCTCTCCGCCGGTGAGGGCCGCATGGTTCATCATGCTCTGGATGTTGAGCGAGCGCCGGAACTCTCCCGCCGCCACGCGGCGAGCCAGCGCCGCATCGTAGGGCCTGCGCCCGCTGGCATTCAGCCGCCCCGCTTCCACCATGAAGTCGAGCACGGCGCTCTCGTTGCGCCAGTCCACGGTGGCCACCGTGCCGAAATGCGCGAGCAGCGCCGGTGAGAGCGGCGGAGGCTCGAAGCCCAGGTCCCCGAGAAACTGCGCGCAGATGAGGGTGACGGAGAGGACGCGCTCCGGGGCCTTCAGCGCCACGATTTGCGAGAGCATCCCCCCGAGCGACATCCCGACGAGGTGGACTCGCGAGAGGCCGTAGCCGTCCAGCACGGCGAGGACGTCCTCCGCGAGGTCGTCGACGGTGTAGCGCGGCGCCCCCGGTGGATACGTGGTCGAACCGCCCGTGTCTCGGTGGTCGTAGCGCACGACGAAGCGCCCGGCTCCGACCAGCAGCTCCACCAGTGGGTCGGGCCACCACTTCATCGACGAGACGGCGCCCATGACCAGGAGGATGGGCGGGTCCGCCGGTGAGCCGAAGGCCTCCGTGCAGAGGCGGATGCCCCGGGTCTCAATCACGCGCTCGGTCATTCAAACTCCCTGGTGATGAGGAGATTTATAACCGACACGACGGTTATAAACAAGCGGGAGTGAAGCCGCGTGCCGCCCAGGAGTCGGGGGCGGCTCAGGGCTTCGGCATTTCGAAGGACTCGTTGGGAAAGAGGAGGCGGAGCACCCTGCGCAGGCGCTCCAGCACGTAGGGGGTGAGCGGTGGATTGCGCTCCACCATCCACTGCATCGTCGCCCCGGCGATGACGTCCTGGAGCACAGCGGCCACCTCGTTCCGCTCCCCGGTGTCGGGAAGCCGGGCGGCGATGGCCTCACGGACCATGAGGTTCCGCTCGAGGGCCATGCGCCTCAGGGCGGTGTCCTTCAGGTCCTTCCAGGCGAAGAGCAGGTAGCTGTCGAGCCCTTCGCCCGTGCCCATCCCCGAGACGATGTCCGTCAGGAAGCGCCAGAGCCCTCGCGCTCCGACCTCCACGGGCATGCCCGCGAGATAGGCGCGCCGCTGCTCACCGGAGCGCTCCATGACACGCAGGTACAGCGTGTCCTTGTTCTTGAAGCGCTGGATGAGCGCGGCGCGGGACATTCCCAGCGCGACGGCCACGTCATTCAGGGTGAAGTCGGCCGGCCCGCGTCGCAGCAGCACTTCCATGGCGGCATCGAGGATGGCTTCGTCGCTGTGCAGCTTGGGCCGGGGCACGGCCACCGTAACTATCACGGCGCCAGAGACCCGCGGCGCCCCGTCCCGGGAGATTGGGCTGACAACCCACTACTCAGCGAGTAGCCTCCTGGTGCGCGGCGCGGACCGCGCTTCTCCTCGCGAGGCACGTTCATGGAGCCAGGTCACCCGAAGCCAGCAGCTCTGCCGTCGGGCACCCGCATCGGC
>JBKGHK010000358.1:0-10131 GCA_046520375.1 Pyxidicoccus sp. 3LFB2 | reverse complement strand
GCCCCCGCGGGCGCGAAGCTGGCGGCGGGGGACCAGGTGCTGTCCCTCGATGGCCGTCCCGCTCCGCCCCAGGCACTCGCCCGGACGCGGCTGGCGCCCGTCCCGGCGGAGGCGCGCGTGCGGAAGCCCTCCGGGCAGATTGTTTCACTCTTGCTGCCTTGATTCTCCGGGGTGCGCGTCGTGCTTGCCCCCCTGGTCCCCTCGCACCTAAAGAGGACGCATGATGGAACCCAGGCCCGAGGTCACCCAGACCGCCCAGACGGAACAGGACGGCCGTACCACCCGCATTCCCATCCACGAGTGGACCGTGGAGGTGGTTGCCGGCCCGGATAAAGGCAAGAAAGTGACGACCCGGGACGGGTTGGTCCGCGTGGGCTCGGACCCCGCGAGCGACCTGGTGCTCACCGACAGCACGGTGAGCCGGCGCCACGTGGAGGTGGAGCGCACCTCGCGCGGACTGCTGCTGCGCGACACCGGCAGCCGCAACGGCACCTTCCTCGACGGCCGCCAGGTGGTGCAGGCGTACCTGTCCAGCGGCGACAAGGTGGAGCTGGGCAAGACGAAGCTGTCCGTGAAGGTGGCCTCCCGCCCCACCGAGGTGGAGGTGGCCGGCGCCGAGTCCTTCGGCGCGCTGGTGGGCGCCTCGGAGAAGATGCGCTGGGTGTTCGCGGAGCTGCGCCGCATCGCCCGCGAGGACATGAGCCTGCTCATCGAGGGTGAGACGGGCACCGGCAAGGAGCTGGCGGCGCGCGCGGTGCACCAGCACTCGGTGCGGCGCCACGGCCCCTTCAAGGTGGTGGACTGCAACCTCATCTCCGAGGAGAAGGCCGAGCGCGAGCTGTTCGGCGGCCTGCGCGCCGGGGAGAACGAGGACCGCGAGGCCCGCGGCGTCTTCGAGGCGGCCCGGGGCGGCACCCTCTTCCTCGACGAGGTGGGCGAGCTGCCGCTGCAGGTGCAGGGCAAGCTCCTGCGCGTGCTGGAGACGCGCGAGGTGCCCTCGCTGGACGGACAGCCGGTGGTGGTGGACGTGCGCGTCATCGCCTCCACGCACCGCAACCTGGAAGAGGACGTGCGCCAGGGCCGCTTCCGCGCGGACCTCTACTTCCGGCTGCGGTGGCCCGGGTGCGCCTGCCGCCCCTGCGCACCCGCCGCGAGGACCTGCCCGCCCTGGCCCAGGCCCTGTCCCAGACGCTGCGCGCCAGCGTGACGCTCACCCCGCAGACGCTGGCCCTCTTCGAGGGCTACGACTGGCCGGGCAACGTGCGCGAGCTGCGCAACGTGCTGGAGCGCGGCGCCCTCATGGAGGAGACGGGCAACAGCAGCTGGCTGGACTTCCTCGCGCAGCCGTCGCGCCGCGAGGAGGGGCAGGCCCCCGCCACCAACGTGTCCGCCATCGTCACCAACATGCCGTACCACGAGGCCAAGGACCGGGTGCTCGCCGACTTCGAGCGCTTGTACTTCGCCGAGGTGATGCGCACGGTGGGCTTCGACATGAAGGCCGCCGAGCAGCGCACCGGCCTGTCCATGCAGAGCCTCTACCGACTTCTGAAGAAAAACGGGCTGCGGCTCAAGGACCTCAAGAACGCCGAGGGCCTGGAGAAGTAGCAGCCCGGACGCAGTCCCACCCCCAGGGAGAACAACCGCATGTTGCGTCGTCTTGCCGTAGCCTCCTTCGCCCTCACCGCCGCCGCCTGTGCCGGTACGCAGAAGGCCGATACCGCCGCGCCGGGCGCCCAGCCCATGTCCAAAGAGGAGCGGGTCCGCATCACCAACCAGCCGCCCTTCGACCTCGTCTCCTGCTTCCCGCGCGAGCTGAAGGTGCCGGAGCAGAGCAGCCAGGGCGTGGTGCTCGGCGCGCTGCTGTCCGCCCGTCCTCAGGTGCTGGAGTGCCTGGTCGACCCGAAGAACCGCGGCGCCGCGCCCGCGACGAAGATCAACGTGAAGACCACCCTCACCGACCAGGGTGCCACGCACGCCATCAGCGGGGAGAACCTCACCCCCGAAGGCCAGGCCTGCATCCAGAAGGTGCTGGACACCCAGGTCCAGCCGGCGGCGCTCACCAAGGGCGCCCAGCCGGTGGAGGGCACCATCCCCTTCGAGCACACCGCCAGCGGCCTGAACTCCGTCACCTTCGGCATCAACGAGGGCTCGGACTTCACCGGCGCGGTGCGCCTGGCCCAGCCGAGCTGGTGTGAGTGCTACGCCAACTTCAAGGACAAGGTGCCCCCGGCGCTGACGGCCAAGGTGAAGCTGGTGAAGACGCAGCCGACGCCGGCCGAAGTCGTGTTCGAGGCCTCCGGCAGCACCGAGGGGGACCAGCTGGCCGCCTGCCTCCAGCCGAAGATTGCCGCGCTGCCCGCGAAGCTGACGTCCGACGAGCTGGGCTTCGCCTACCGCTTCGTCCACTTCAACTCGCAGGCCTCCGAGGAGGCCTCGGCCACCCTGCCCCCCGAGCTGCGCTTCCTGCAGCTGGACCTGCTGCGCACCCAGCGCGCGGCGGACCAGGCCATGGCCGACGGCGCCCGCGGCCCCGCGGCCCAGGCGTTCGCCAACGTGGTGGACCGCTACCAGAAGACCAAGGACTACAAGCTCTTCGACGAGCTCGAGAGCAAGTGCAACGCCCTGGTGGCCGCGGACACCCGCGTCACGGAGGCCACCGAGGGCCGCCTGGCGACGGAGAAGGCCGCGCTGGCCATTGCCCAGGAGATGAAGACGAAGGACGCCGAGGGCTGGGGCGAGGCCGAGGCCGCCACCCAGAAGAACCTGGACGAGACGCAGAAGGAGCTCGCCGAGGCGCAGAAGATTGCCACGCAGGACAAGGGCGCCTGCCCGAAGAAGACGTACAAGAAGTAGGCAGGGCCCGCGGCGCCGCCGCGGCCTGAAAAAGCACGAAGGCGTGGGTGCCCGGCTTCCGGCGCCCACGCCTTCTGTGTTTCCGGGCTGCTGTCCTGCGCCCGGTGTCTGGTGCCCGGCACCGGAGCCACGCCCGGTGCCGGTGTCCCGAGGTGGGGGCCCCCGTGAGGGCCCCCGGGACTTCAGGCCGCGGTGACCTTGTCGTCGTTGGCCGCGCCCGCCTCGCGCATGCGCACGCTGACGAGCTTGGAGATGCCCGGCTCCTCCATGGTGACGCCATAGAGGGTGTTGGAAATCTCCATGGTCCGCTTGTTGTGGGTGATGAGGATGAACTGCGACTGCTTGCTCATCTCCTTCACCATCTCGTTGTAGCGGCCCACGTTGCCCTCATCCAGCGGCGCATCGACCTCGTCCAGGAGGCAGAAGGGCGTGGGCTTGATGAGGAAGATGCCGAAGATGAGGCCCACGGCGGTGAGGGCCTTCTCGCCACCGGAGAGCAGGTTCATGCTCTGCAGCTTCTTGCCGGGCGGCTGGGCGACGATTTCCACGCCCGGCTCCGCGTTGGGCCCCTCGCTGGTGAGGATGAGGCTGGCCCGCCCGCCGCCGAACAGGCGCGGGAAGATGGCCTGGAACTTCTCGTTCACCACGTCGAAGGTCTGCTTGAAGCGCTCGCGGCTGGCCGCGTCGATGCGCTGGATGGCCTCCTTGAGCTGCTCAATCGACGCCTGCAGGTCCTTCTTCTGCGCGGCGAGGAAGTCGTAGCGCTTGGACAGCTCCGCGTGCTCGTCGATGGCGGTGAGGTTGATCTCCCCCATCTTCTCCACCTGGGCGCGCAAGTCCTTCAGCTCGGCCTCCGTCTCCGGGGCCAGCGCCGGCAGCAGGTGGAAGTTGTGCAGCTCCAGCGCCAGGTCCACCTGGTGCCGCTCGCGGATTCCGGCGGACAGGTGCTCCAGCTCCAGGGCAATCTCGCGCTCGCGCAGCGAAATCTGCGACAGCCCCTGCATCAGCTCGTCCACCCGGCCGCGCAGCTCGCGGAACTGCACGTCCTGCTCCCGCACCTCGGCGGAGGCCGTGGTGTGGGCGGTGCGGCGGGCCTCCAGGCCCTCGGCGGCCAGCCGGTGCTCCTCGGCGCGCTTGGACAGCCCGCCCTCGGTGTCGTTGATGCGGCGCTCCAGCTCCTCGGCGCGCGCGCCGCCCTCCAGCACGGTGGCCTGGAGGCGGGTGACGCGCGCCTCCATGTCCTTGCGCTGGGTGATGAGGCTCTCCAGCTCCTTGCGCGCGGACTCGCCGCGCTCGCTGCCGGCGGCCACCTTGATGCGCAGGCCCGTCAGCTCGCCGTTGGCCGTCTCCGCGCGCTGGCGCAGCGACTCCTGCTCCGACGCCAGCTGCTTGACGCGCTCCTCGCGGCCCTCGCGGTCCGCCTGGCCGTGCGCCACCTCGCCGCGGCTCGTCTCCTCCTCGTGGGCCAGCGCGCTGTGGCTCTGCGCCAGCTGCGCGTCCTCGGACTCCAGCGCCCGCAGGCGCTCGCGCACCCGGGCCAGGTCCTCGCCCGCCTTGTGCAGGTCCTTCTCCTGGCTGGCGAGATTCACCTCCTCGGCGTGCTGATTCTTGGCCAGCCCCTTGAGGACGCCCTCGGTGTGGCCCATCTGCTTCTGGAGCGTGTAGTGCCGGGTGAGGATTTCGTTGTAGCGCTCCTCCACCCGGGCCACCTCGGTGGCCAGCTCGGCGATTTCGCGCTTCTTCTGCAGCGCGCCCACCGCCGCGCCCTCGCGCTCGCCGCCGACGATGGTGCCGTCCGGGCGGAACACCTCGCCGTCCTGCGTGACGAGCGTGCACGCGGGGCCACCGGCCTCCGAGTACGCCCGCGCCGTGGCGAGGTCCTGGACGATGACCACGTCCCCCAGGAGCAGCTGCACCAGCGGCCGCAGCGTCTCCTCGCAGTTCACCTCACGCGGGGCGTGGGCCAGCACGCCGGGGCGGCTGAAGTCCGGCTCCAGCGGGGGCGGCAGCGAGTCCAGCGCGGGCACGGGCAGGAAGCTGCCCCGCCCCTCCGCGTGGCCCTTGAGGTACTCCACCAGCTCCACGCCCTTGTCGCGGCTCTCCACGATGACGTGCTGGAGCCGCTCGCCCAGGGCCGCCTCCACCGCGCGCTCGTAGCGCTGGGTGACGGAGATGACGTCGGCCACGAGGCCGAAGATGCCCTGCTCCCGGGCCACCGTGCCGGCGCGCATCATGACGGCGCGCACGCCCCGGTCGAACCCGTCGTAGTTCTTCTGGATGTCCTCCAGGGACGACAGGCGGCTGCGCTTGTCGCTCAGCTCCTCGCGCAGGGCGATGACCTGGATTTCGTTCTCCGTGAAGTCGGCGCGGGTGCGGTTGAGCGCCTCCTCCTCGTGGCCCTTGCGCTCGGCCAGCTCGGCCGCGAGGTGGCGGGTGTCCTCCACCCGCTTCGCCGCGTCGCCCCGCACCGCCTCCAGCTGCGACTCCTGCGCGCGCAGCGCCTCCAGCTCGGCCTGGAGCTTTGCCCGGCGGGCCTCCAGGTCCGTGCGCTGGCGGGCGAGGTTGACCAGGTTGCTCTCGTGGTTGGCCAGGCGGCCCGCCACGGCCACCAGCCCGGCGCGCTCCTGCTCCAGGCGCAGCGCCACCTCCGTCTGCAGCTGGGACACGCGGCGCAGCTCCTCCTGCGCCACCTGCATCGCCACCTCGTCTTCCTTCCACGAGCCGGCGATGCCCGACAGCTCCGCCTCGCGCGCGGCCATGGCCTCGGCCATCTCCGCCTGACGCGCCAGCAGCCCGTCCAGCTCCCAACCCTTTCGCCGCGGGCCGACCCCGGGGCCGCGCGTCTCCTCCAAATCCCGCTTGCCGTACGACAGCTCCTGCGTGTCGCGCTGCACGCTGCTCTCCAGCGCGTGCACCTCGGCGGCGAGCGTCTGCAGGGCGGCGGCCTCGGCCTCCAGCTCGGCGCGGCGGCGCGTAATGCCCTCTTCCAGGTCCTTCACCCGGTCCAGGCTCTCGCGCTCCTCGGTGCCCAGGTTCTCCAGGCGGGACTTGAGGACCTGCTTCTCCGCCAGGAGCTCCAGGTGCCGGTGGCTGGCCGCGTGCAGGTCGATGTCCCGCATGCGCGCCTTGAGCTTCTTGTACTTCTCCGCCTTCTTCGCCTGGCGCGACAGCGCGTCGAGCCGCTTCTCCAGCTCGTTGGTGATGTCGGTGACGCGCAGGAGGTTGGCGTCGGTCGCCTCCATCTTCCGCTCGGCGGCCTTGCGGCGCGCCTTGTACTTGGTGACGCCCGCGGCCTCCTCCAGCAGGTGGCGCCGGTCCTCCGGCTTGCTGGAGACGATGAGGCCCACGCGGCCCTGCTCGATGATGGAGTAGGCCTTGGTGCCCACGCCCGTGCCGAGGAACAGCTCGGTGATGTCCAGCAGCCGGCACAGCGTCTTGTTGATGAGGTACTCGGAGTCGCCGTTGCGGAACAGGCGCCGCGTCACCGTGACTTCGGAGAAGCCCTGGTACTGGGGCGCGAGCTGATCCGTGTCGTCCACGAGGAAGGTCAGCGACACCTCCGCCATGGACAGGGGCTGCTTGTTCTCCGAGCCGTTGAAGATGACGTCCTCCATGCCGCGGCCACGGAGGTTCTTCGCGCTCTGCTCACCCATCACCCAGCGGATGGCGTCCACGACGTTGGACTTGCCGCAGCCATTGGGCCCGACGATGCCCGTCACGCCTTCGTCGAACGTGAAGACGCTCCGCTCCATGAAGGACTTGAAGCCGGTGATGTCCAACCGCTTGATTCGCATGCCAGCGGGCTCCTGGGTGACGCACGGAGTACGGGGAATAAAACGAGCGCGAGGCCGAAAAATCGGCTCCGGAACGATCGGCAGGAGTACCAGTCGCCCTCCGGGCGATCAAGCGTGACCATGCCTCAGGTGGCCATACGTTCGGCTGCTTGCCCTTCAACAGGGCAGGCTCGGCGGACGCACGGCTGTTCCGTGGGGTTGCAAAGTGGGAGCCCCACCCTACCTTCCAATTGCTTTTTCCGGAGGTTGCCTACGTTCCAGCCCTTTCTTGCCATGTCGCTCCTCATGGGAGCGTCCCCTACGCCGGACGTAGCACCCCGGTCTGACACAGCGGCGGTCGCAGCCCCGGCTGCCTGCCCCAACCCCTACTTTCCGCTGGAGGAAGGCCTCAAGCTGACCTACCGGGCAGGCAAGTCCTCGGAGATGGTGCTCTCCACCCAGGACGTGACGCCGGTGCCCGAGGGCCTCAAGGGCACCGTCGCGGTGAAGCTGAAGAACCGGCAGGGCCAGACGGAGGCCACCTGTACCTCGGAGGGCATCCGCACCGGCCTGGGCGGCCTGGAGGGCACCCTGCTCTCCGCCTCCGGCATGGACGTGCAGGTGGTGAGCGCGGAAGGGGTGGCCGTGCCCGCCCCGGCGACGATGGTGCCTGGAGGGACGTGGAAGAACAGCCTCTCCGTGAAGCTCCAGCCGCCCGCGGGCAAGACGGGGGGCATCCGGCCCACCATGCCACCACGTTCGACAAGGAGGCCACGGTGGTGGGCGAGGAGGAGGTGACGGTGACGGCCGGCACCTTCAAGGCGCTCAAGGTGAAGAACATCACCACCGCGCGCTCCAGCCGGCCCGGCTCGCAGGGCCGCTCCATGGAGAGCTTCATCTGGTTCGCCCCCGGCGTGGGCATCATCAAGCTGGAGACGGCCGGCAGCACGGACCTGGAGCTGCTCAAGGTGGAGCGCCCCGAGGCCCCCAAGGCCGCCAGCAAGTCGAAGACGCTGAAGAAGGCCGTGGCGGCGAAGAAGGACCCGAAGCCCTAGCCGAAGCAGGCCCCAGGCCCCAGGCCCGAAGCTCTACGACGACTCGTTCGACGACACCGGCGGCGTCTCTCCCGAAGAGGCCGCCGCCGGAGTCTCCGAGGCCGGACGCGGGGCCGGGGAGGCGCGGGTCTGCGGCTCCACCGTCACCCGCACCACGCGCGGCCCGTCGACCTCCTCCACGAGGATGCGCCACATGTCGAGCTTGAGGCTGTCCCCCTTGTCCGGGACGCGGCCCAGCTTCGCCATGAGGTAGCCGGCAATCGTCGTCACCTCGCCCTGCTCCTCCTCGTCCAGGTCGAAGTTGACGTCCAGCCGCTCTTCCAAATCGTCCAGCTGCGTGGTGCCCGGCAGCTCGAAGCGGCCGCCCGGCAGCGCGCGCACCTCGTCCATGCGCCGGCCCAGCTCCGCCACGTCGCCCACCACCTCGGCCACCACGTCGGCAATCGTCACCAGCCCGGACGTGCCGCCGTGCTCGTCCACCACCAGCGCCGTCTGCCGGCGCCGGCGGCGGAACTCCGCCAACAGCTGCTCCAGCGTGGCGTTCTCCGGGATGAAGAGCACCGGCCGCTGCACCTGGGCCAGGCTGCGCAGCTCCCCGCGGGACAGGAGGAAGAAGAGGTCCTTCGCGTTGACCAGGCCTTCCACCTCGTCGAGGTTGCCCCGGCACACCGGCAGCCACGTGTGCCCCGCCGCGCGCGCGTCGGCGATGCACTTGTCCAGCGGCTCCTCCACGTCGAGGAACTTCACCTGGTTGCGCGGCACCATCACCTGGCGCGCCGTCTTCTGGGCCATCTCCAGCGCGCGTTCCAAAAGCTCCGCGCGCGCCGTCGTAATCGCCCCCGCCTGGGCGGAGCTGTGGAGGATGACGCGCAGCTCGTCCTCGCTGTGGGCGTCATGCGACTCGCCCACCGAGTGCAGGCCGAACAGGCGCAGCACCCACGCGGCCAGCCCGTTGAGCAGGACGATGGCCGGGTAGAAGAGGAAGTAGAACACCCGCATCGGCAGCGCGACGGCGAGCGTCGTGGCCTCGGCGCGCTGAATGGCCAGGCTCTTGGGCGCCAGCTCGCCAATCACGATGTGCAGGAAGGTGATGATGCTGAAGGCGATGACCACCGACACCGTGTGGGCCACGGTGGTGGCGGAGCCCTCCGGCACCAGCTTCACCAGCACCGGCTCCAGCAGCGCGGCGAAGGCCGGCTCGCCCAGCCAGCCCAGCCCCAGCGACGCCAGGGTGATGCCGAACTGGGTGGCGGAGAGGTACGCGTCCAGGTGCTCCACCATCTTCAGCGCGGTGGCGGCCCCGGGCGTGCCCTCATCCACCAGCGCCTGGATGCGCGTGGCGCGCACCTTCACGATGGCGAACTCCGTCGCCACGAAGAACCCGTTGGCCAGCACCAGCAGCAGCGCCAGACCGAGGAAGACCCATTCCATTCCCATGGCGCTGGCTCAGAACAAGGCTTCGAAGTCGGGGTCGCCCTTGAGGGCGTCGAACATGGGGTCCGTGGACAGCCACCCCAGGACCTTGGGCCGGTCCGCCGCCAACGACTTCTGGAGGTACACCACGGCGTCCTTCGGCCGCCCCCAGAGCGCGAACAGCGCCGACAGGTTGTAGTTGAGCAGCAAGTCGTCGGGGTTGAGGGCCCGGGCCCGCTCGTAGGCGCGCTCGGCCTCCGCGTAGAAGCCCTTCTGCGCGTAGCAGATGCCCAAGTCGAGCTGCGCCTCGAAGTTGTCCGGCTCCAGCCGCACCACTTCCTTCAGCTGGGTGATGGCGGAGCGGTAGTCGCCCTCGTCCATCATCAGCGCCGCCAGCTCGTGGCGGGGGAAGGCGTCCTGCGAGTCCAGCTCGATGGCCGTCTGCAGCTCGCGCATGGCTTCCTCCACCCGGCCCTGGTCCGCGTAGGTGAGGCCGAGGTTGAGGTGCGCGTCGGGGTACTCGGGGTCCAGTTCAATCGCTTCCTTGTACTCCTCCACCGCCATCTCCCCGGCGTGGGTGGAGAGGAAGCAGGCCAGGTTGTAGTGCGCCGTGGCGCTCTCCGGCTCCAGCTTCAGGGCGGTGAGGTACTCGGACAGCGCTTCGCGGAAGAGCTTCTTCTCCGCGTAGACGGTGGCGAGGTTGTCGTGGGCGTGGGCCGAGCTGGGGTCCAGGTCGATGGCCTTCTTGAACTCCTTGATGGCCTCGTCGAGCCATCCCCGGTCCGCCAGCTCGATTCCGCGAGTGTTGTGCTCGTCGGAGAGAGCAATGTTGTCCTTTTCGCGGGCCATGAGAGCGCCGGCCAATCTACGCGTCGCGCAATCAAGGGTGCAAGGTAGAGTTTCCCCCCGCCCATGCGCCACGCCGCCCTCCTGCTGCTCTTGTTCGCCGCCTGTCATCCGCGCCCCGTCCCCCCGCCGGAGCCTCCGGTCGTGGCGCCCCCCCCTGCCACCGCCTCCCCCGAGGACGCGGGCACCGC
>JBKGHK010000357.1:0-10147 GCA_046520375.1 Pyxidicoccus sp. 3LFB2 | reverse complement strand
CTCGCGCTCGCCCAGCTCCGCCAGGCTCCGGGCGGCCAGCATCCGCGAGCGGTGGTCCGCGGGGACGCGGCGCACCGCCTCGGCGAACACGGCGAGGGCACGCTCGAACTGGCGCTCCTCGATGAGGTCCATCCCGAGCTCACGCAGCGACGACTCGTTCATCCCATGTCTCCACAGCCAGTCATGTTTTTCGGGGTGCGGCTCACTGCTGCAGCTCGCCCAGGTACATCTCCGCCTTGCGCTTCACTTCGGAGCCCTCGGAGGCCGTCTCGATGATGACCTTGAACTTCTCCGAAGCCGCCTGCGGATCCCTGTCGCGCTGGATATAGGCCTGGAGGTAGAGCTCCTCCACCTTCTTCTGCAGGGACTCCAGCCCGTCGCGCGCCCGGCCGTCGCCGGGGTTGAGCCGCAGCGCCTCGCGGAAGCTCGAGCCCGCGCTCGCCAGGTCTCCGCGCTTGAGGGCCGCCTGCCCCGACGCCACGGACGAGGACGCCAGCTGCTCGTCGAGCGTGTTGCCCAGCGAGCCCCGGAAGCCAATCTGCCGGTACAGCTCCGACGCCCGGCGCAGCGGCTTGGCCGCCGACTCCAGGGCGTTGGCGTCCATCTTCTTCTGCCCGTCCGCCAGCGCGCTCTGGAACTGGGGGATGAGGCGCTTGAGGGACATGGCCCGGTCCTTGACCTCCTTGTCCCCCTTGAACTTGTCCACCACCCGGTCGCACTCCAGCACCGCGCGCTGGTACTCGCCGCCGTTGAAGCGCCGCTCCACGTCGACGAAGGCCTCCTCCATGAACTCCTTGCGCTTCTCCTTCGCGGCCTGCGCGGCGCGCGCCTGGGACTCGCGGCCCCGGCGCCTGTCGTCCGCGGACTGCTTCGCCAGCTCCGCCTCCAGGGCCGCCAGCTTCTCCTCGTAGGCGGGCCGGTTGGCCGGGGGCAGCGTGTCGAGCAGCGGGCGGATGGCCTCGGGGTCTCTCGTCGCGAGCGCCTCGTCCACCTGCTGGATGCGCCACGCGAGCTGCTTCTCCTCCAGCTCGGCCTCCAGCTTGCGGCGCACCTCGTCCGTCTTCGCCGTGCCCTCGGGCGCCTCGGCCAGCTTCTTGCGCGCGTCGTCGAAGCGCTTCTCGTCGATGAGGCCTCGCACCGCCTGGAACGCGTCCAGCACCTGCTGCTGCTTGCGCGCCGCGCGGGCCAGGCCCTCCTCGTCCACGCCGGGCAGCAGCTTCTCCGCCTCCTCGACGAGCCGCACCGCGTTGGCGTAGTCATCCGCGCGCACCGACTCGCGCGCCTTCTGCATCAGCAGCTTCGCCCGCTCCATGTTCGGGTCCACCGGCGGAGGCGGCGGCGGCCCCTTGGGCATGAAGATGAGCCCGGCCACGAGGAACACCACCACCACGCCGGCCACGCCCACGAGCGCCTTCTGCTTGCCCGTCAGTCCCGCGGCACCAGCCGACCGGGACGGGGTGCTGCGGATGGGGGGCCGGGGGCGGGCGACGATGGACGTGCCCTTGTCCTTGTTCTTGTCGTCCCGGAGCACGTCCGACAGCTTGTAGTTGGCGTTGGTGGCCTCGTTGAGGCGCGGGTCGCTCGGGTCCAGGTCGCTGCCGCGCGCGGCCCCCTGTGACTTGCGTTTCTCCTGCGCCTCCTGCGCGGCCTCCTCGCGCTCCTTCTTCTCCTCGGCCTCGCGGGCCTCGGCCTGGGCGCGCAGCTCCTTGATCTGCTCCGCCTCGTCCACGAAGCGCAGGCGCGTCTTGCCCACCGACAGCTCGTCGCCGTGCTTCAGCACGCACTCGTCCACGCGCTGGTCGTTGACCTGGGTGCCGGAGACGCTGCCCAAATCGCGCATCACCACGCCATTCTCGCCGTACACCAGCTCCAGGTGGCGGCGGGACACCGACTGGTCCTCCAGGCTGAAGTCGCAGTCCTTGTTGCGGCCGATGACCATCCGCACGCTCTGGAAGCGCTTCTTGCGGCCCCGGTCCGGCCCGGCCAGCACCACCATCTGCACCGGGGGCCCCGCGCGGGTGGCGTCCGGGTTGTCGTCCTCGTCCTCTCGGGTGCGCTCCGCCTCCACGTCCTCCACGGAGGCCACGCGCGTCATGTCCCGGCGCGAGCTCTGCGCGCCGCTGGCGTCGCCATACAGCTCCGGGTTGGGAGGCCCGTCCTCGGGGTAGCTCTCCTCGCCCGACAACGGCGCGGCGAAGTCCTCGTCCTCGGACGAGGGCGTGCCCCGGGCAGGCCGGGCCCGGCCGGGTGACTTGGGGTCTGCCCCCGAGCCGCCGCCGGAACGGCCGGCACCAGCGCGGGAGGAGGGAGGAGGACGAGGAGGCATGGGGTGGGTTCCAGTCTCGAAACGGCGGGCATCTTAGAGCGCCGTTCCCACGGTGGGAATGCGGACTGGTGGATCATCCGGGAAAGAAGGGCGGGCATTGTGCGTTGCTCCGGGCGGCGCCGCCTCCTATGTAGGTGCCCACATACCCCCAACGGCTTCACTCCGGGAGTCCCTTGAAAATGCCCCGAGCCTCAGCGTCCTCTCGACGCGCCCCCGCCGCCCAGCTTGCCCCCCCGGTGGCCAGGGGGCCTTCGTCCGCCCCGCTGCTGCCCCAGCCGCTCGTCGAGCGCCTGCTCGCCGTCGCCATGGAGCGCGGCGGTGACTTCGCCGAGGTGTACGTGGAGCGCACGCTCACCACCGCGGTGATGCTGGAGGAGTCCAGCATCAAGAGCGCGCAGACGGGCCTCATCCAGGGCGTCGGCGTGCGCGTCATCTCCGGGGGCAAGGTGGGCTACGCCTTCTCCGACGACTGGGACGAGTCGGCGCTGCTGCGCGCGGCCTCCACGGCGGCGATGATTGCCCAGGGCGGCGGCGCCGAGCGCAGCTTCCCGGTGCGCCGGGCCGCGGTGCCCAGCCACTACCGCGTCGCCACCCCGCTGATGAGCGTGGAGGTGTCGCTGAAGACGGCCCTTTTGACCCGCGCCGACAAGGCGGCCCGCGCGTTCGACTCGCGGGTGAAGCAGGTGAATGCCTCGTACGTGGACCAGACGCGCCGCATCGCCGTGGCCACCACGGAGGGGCGCTACACCGAGGACACCCAGGATTTGTGCCGCATGGCGTCCAGGTGGTGGCCCAGGGCAAGGGCGGCGAGCAGCGCACCGGCATGTTCGGCGGCGGCGGCCGGGTGTCCTTCTCCCACTGGGACGGCTTCCCGCCGGAGTCCGTGGGCCGCGAGGCCGCGCGGCAGGCGGTGGCCACGCTGGGGGCGGTGGACTGCGCGGCGGGCCCGCAGACGGTGGTGCTGGCGCCGGGCTGGAGCGGCATCCTCCTGCACGAGGCGGTGGGCCACGGCCTGGAGGCGGACTTCATCCGCAAGGGCACGTCGCTGTTCGCCGGCAAGCTGGGGCAGAAGGTGGCGTCGGACCTGGTGACGGTCATCGACGACGGCACCGTGTCCAGCGCGCGCGGCTCCATCAACATCGACGACGAGGGCAACCCCGGGGAGCGCAAGGTCCTCATCGAGAACGGCGTCCTCAAGAACTACCTCTATGACGGCCTCAACGCGAAGCTGATGGGCCAGCGCTCCACCGGCAGCGGGCGGCGCGAGTCCTTCAAGCACCTGCCCCTGCCACGCATGACGAACACCTTCCTTGCGCCGGGCGACCACGCCCCCGAGGACATCCTCAAGGAGGTGAAGCGCGGCCTGTACTGCGCCACCTTCGGCGGCGGCCAGGTGGACATCACCAACGGCAACTTCGTCTTCGAGGTGAGCGAGGCGTACCAGATTGAGGACGGCAAGCTGGGCCGGCCGGTGAAGAACGCCATGCTCATCGGCGTGGGGCCGGAAGCGTTGAAGAACGTGACGCGCGTGGGGTGCGACCCGATGCCGGACCCCGGCATGGGCGTGTGCGTGAAGGATGGGCAGATGCTGCCGGTGGGCGTGGGCCTGCCCACGCTGCGCATCGACAACGTCACCGTCGGCGGAACCAAGGTCGCCTGAGAGAGGGAGCGCCAACCATGGACTACCAGCAGCTCGCGAAGAAGATCGTCCAGCGCGCGAAGAAGAAGGGCGCCCAGCAGGCGGAGGCCTTCCTGGAGGTGGGCCGCCAGAGCAGCGTGCGCGTGCACCAGGGGCAGATTGAGGACCTCACCCAGTCCACCAGCAAGGGCGTGGGCGTGCGCGTCCTCGTGAAGGGGCGCATGGGCTTTGCCTATACGTCCGACTTCGAGCCCGCCGCCCTGGACCACATCATCGACCAGGCGGTGAAGCTGGCCGGGGCCGCCGCGCCCAACAAGCTCAACGGCCTGCCCGCCGGCAAGGATCTGGGCCGCTACGGAGACACCGGCCTGCTCTTCGACACCCAGGTGGCGGAGCTGCCCGGGGACTGGAAGATAAAAGCCGCGCTGGAGGTGGAGAAGGCGGCCCGGGCGGAGGACTCGCGCGTCGTTGCCTTCAATGCCGTGGGCGCCGGGGACTCCGTCTCCGAGGTGTACGTCGCCTCCACCGAAGGGCTGTCCGGCGCCTACTCCGGCACCTTCGTCTTCCTCTACGCCATGCCGGTGGCCTCGGACGGCAGTGGCCTGCAGACGGGCTACTGGCTGGACTACAAGCGCTTCCTCGCCGACCTGGACTCGCCCGAGTCCGTGGGCCGCGAGGCCGCGCGCCGCGCGGTGCGCATGCTGGGCGCCAGGCGGGTGAAGACGCAGCAGGTGCCGGTGGTGCTGGACCCGCTGGTGGCCGCGAGCTTCGTCACGGACGTGGCCGCCGCGGCCAATGGAAACGCCGTGTACCAGGGGGCCAGCATCCTGGCGCCCCTCAAGGGCAAGCGGCTGGCCGGGGCCCACGTCACGCTGGTGGATGACGGCCTGTTGCCGCGCGGCCTGGCCACCGCGCCCTTCGACGGCGAGGGCGTGCCCACGCGGCGCACCCCCATCCTGGACAAGGGCGTGATGACGGGCTTCCTCTATGACGCCTTCACCGCGCGCAAGGCGAAGGCGCGCACCACCGGCAACGCGTCGCGCAACTACAACGGGCTGCCCTCCATCGGCACCACCAACCTCTACCTGGAGGCGGGCACCAAGTCGCCGCAGGAGCTGCTGCGCGAGGTGGACAGCGGCCTGTACGTGACGGCGCTGCTCGGCCATGGCACGGACCCGGTGACGGGCGAGCTGTCCGCCGGCGCCAATGGCCTGTGGATTGAGAAGGGCGAGCTGACGCACCCCGTGCAGGAGGTGACGGTGGCGGGCAACCTCCTCCAGATGCTCAAGGATTTGGACGGCCTGGGGAATGACTTGCAGTTCCGCGGAGGCTCGGTGGGCGCGCCCACTGTCCGCTTCCGGCAGCTCACCGTTTCAGGAGAGTAGCCCTACCCTCCGCGTCACCCTAGCGTGGACCTACGCGGGGCCTTGTCAGAGGCCCCGCGTACAACCCGAGGCAGCGCAAGGAGGCAAAGGCCCATGGCAGCAGCCAAGTCCGCACGGAAGTCCGCCGCCGCGAAGAAGCCGACGACGGCCCGCAAGCCGCGCCGCAAGAAGGCGGAACCGAAGTCCAAGGGCCTCTCCCCCGCGGAGGTGGCCAGCGACTCCGTGGAGTACCCCACCGACTTGCTCGAAGCGGTGCGCACCGACGGCGGTGAAGTCCTGGGCGTCTACCGCGAGCCCCTGGGCGGCCACCCCGTCATCTTCGCGGTGCTCCCCATCGACAAGGTGGAGCCCACCCCGTACCAGCGCGACTTGTCCGAGCCCCACGTGAAGCGGCTGGCCAGCGCCATGGAGCGGTTGGACCGCTTCCTGGACCCCGTCATCGCCGTGCGCAAGGACGGCATGTACTGGACGCCCAACGGCAACCACCGGCTCCATGCCAGCAAGCTCCTGGGGGCGAAGTCCATCATGGCCCTGGTGCTGCCGGACGAGGACGTGGCCTACCAGATCCTCGCCCTCAACACGGAGAAGGCCCACAACCTGAAGGAGCGCTCGCTGGAGGTCATCCGCATGTACCGCGGCCTCGTGGGTGCCGACCGCAAGGGCCAGGAGAAGGCCTTCGCCCACCTCTTCGAGGAGCCCTCCTTCATCACCCTGGGCGCCGCCTACGAGAAGCGCCCCCGCTACTCCGCCGGCGCCTACCAGCCCTTCGTCAAGGTGCTGGAGGACTTCCAGGACCTGCCCTTGACCGAAGCCCTCGCCCTGCGCGAGGCCCGCGCGGACCGGCTCCTGGAGCTGGACGACGCCGTGGTGGAGGTCGTCAACACCCTCAAGGAGCGGGGCCTGCAGAGCCCCTACCTCAAGAACTTCGTCGTCGCCCGCATCAACTTCCTCCGCTTCCGCAAGGACGGCGGCAAGCCGGACTTCGACGCCACCCTGGACCGGCTGCTGGCCAGCGCCCGCAAGTTCAACGTGGAGAAGGTGAAGCGCGAGGACATCGGCCGCATGGGCGGTGGCCCGCTGGAGCCCGATGAGGAGCACGCATAGGAGGAACGCGGCTTGCAGGTGCGCGGCCGCCCAGGAGCTTCGCACGCCATGACATCCCCCACGGTCCTGGTCGTCGACGACGACCGCGCCAACCTCGAGTCCGTCACCCGCATCTTCCAGCGTGAAGGCATGGCCACCCTGGCCGCCGCCAATGGCACGGAGGCGCTGGAGCTGCTGCGCCGCCCGGAAGTGGCCGCCATGGTGACGGACTTGATGATGCCCAACATGGACGGGCAGGAGCTGCTGCGCGCGGCGCGCGCCATCCGCCCGGACGTGGAGGTGGTGCTGATGACCGCCTACGGCACGGTGGAGACGGCCGTGGCCGCCATGAAGGACGGCGCCTACGACTTCATCACCAAGCCCCTCAAGCGCCACGCGCTGGTGAAGGCGATTCAGAAGGCCCTGGAGAAGCGGGCCCTCGTCGCCGAGAACCAGTCCCTCAAGGCGAAGCTGGCGGAGATGAGCGCGGCCGGCGGGCGCGCCATGGTGGGCCAGTCCCCCGCCTTCCGCGCCATGCTGGACACCATCCGCCAGGCGGCGCCCTCCACCGCCACGGTGCTGCTGCTGGGCGAGTCCGGCACCGGCAAGGAGCTGGCCGCGCGCTCGGTGCACGAGTACTCCAACCGGGCCAAGGGCACCTTCGTCGCCGTCAACTGCGGCGCCCTGCCGGAGAACATCCTGGAGGCCGAGCTCTTCGGCGTGGAGCGCGGCGCCTTCACCGGCGCGGTGGCCCGCCGAGAGGGCCGCTTCGAGCGCGCCCACGGGGGCACCCTCTTCCTCGACGAAGTCGGCGAGATG
This sequence comes from Pyxidicoccus sp. 3LFB2, assembly GCA_046520375.1. Classification (GTDB taxonomy): domain Bacteria; phylum Myxococcota; class Myxococcia; order Myxococcales; family Myxococcaceae; genus Myxococcus. The sequence goes on along the minus strand of JBKGHK010000357.1, from coordinate 2,895 downwards.
CCGCTGTCGGCCCAGGTGAAGCTGCTGCGCGCGCTGGCCGAGGGGGAAATCGAGCGGCTGGGCGGCACGCAGACGGTGAAGGTGGACGTGCGGCTGGTGGCCGCCACCAACAAGGACCTCCAGAAGGAGGTGGCCGAGGGCCGCTTCCGCGAGGACCTCTACTACCGCCTCAACGTGGTGGAGATTCGCGTCCCCGCGCTGGCCTCGCGCCGCGAGGACATCCCCCTGCTGGCGGACGCCTTCCTGCGCCGCTTCGCCGCCAAGAATGGCAAGGTGCTGCGCGGCTTCTCCCAGGACGCCCTGGGCGTGCTGGAGAACTACGCCTGGCCGGGCAACGTGCGTGAGCTGGAGCATGCCGTGGAGCGCGCCGTGGTGCTGGCGCGGGGCGAGGTGCTCGAGGCCAGTGACTTGCCCGAGTCCGTCCGCAAGGGCCCGCTGGGCTCGGCCGGACAGCTCGTCATCCCCATCGGCACGCCCATGGAGGAAATCGAGCGCCGGGTGATCCACGAGACGCTGCGCCACACGCGGGGCGACAAGACGCTGGCGGCCCGGCTGCTGGGCATCGCCGCCCGCACCATCTACCGCAAGCTGGAGCGCGAGCAGTCCACCGGCGAGGCCTCCACCGGGGCCGCTCCCTCCCCGGCCGGCGACACCGACGAATGACAGGGCGTCACACCGGCCCCCGCCCCCTTTTGACAATTTGTCTGGCGGGGTTCCGGGGGTCGCCACGCGGGTCAGGGTCGCCTGCTATTCCGGAATAATTCCGCGCCCTTGGCCATTTGGGCCTGGATTGCCCTCCCGGCGCGCGGTGGCACCTGACTTGCTCACCCAAGGCCCGGCTTTCTACCGGAAGCGTGATGGAACTCTTCTTTCGAAAATACTTCTGGACCGTGAACCTGCTGTTCATCCTGCTCGTGGCCCTGCTGGCGGCGCGCACGGTGAACCTGTTCGTCGAGTCCGCCATCGCCCCCGTCCCCTCGGGGACGACGGCGCGCGCTCCCACGCAGCCCCGCCGGGCCGAGTCGGCCCTGGCCATGCTGGACATGAACCGGCTGTCGCGGCTCACCGGCGTGAAGATTCCCGAGCCCGAGAAGGCGGTCGTCGAGCCCGAGCTGGCGCAGGTGGACCCCAACGCGGCGCCCGTGAAGAGCGGCCTGCGGGTGAAGCTGCTGGGCACCCTCGTCGCCGGCAACGCCGAGTGGTCCTTCGCGTCCATCCAGGACATGGTGACGCAGCGCTCGCAGACCTACATGATTGGCAACGCCCTGCAGGGCGCCACCGTCGAGTCCATCGAGCGCGAGCGCGTCATCATCCTCAACAACGGCCGCCGCGAGTTCATCGACGGGCAGCCGGGTGACGGCGCCTTCGTGCCGCCCTCCCCGCCCGTGGTCGCCAACACCACCCCGCCGCCCAACAACGGCAGCGGCATCCGCGCCGTCAGCGACAACGAGTACGAGGTGCCGCGCGCGGAAATCGACAAGACGCTCAACAACCTCAATGACGTGGCCATGCAGGCCCGCATCGTCCCCGCCTTCAAGGATGGCCAGGCGGTGGGGTTCAAGCTCTTCTCCATCCGCCCGGACTCCATCTACTCCAAGATTGGCGTCCAGAACGGCGACGTCATCCGCCGCATCAACGGGTTCGACCTCAACAGCCCCGAGAAGGCGCTGGAGGTCTATTCGAAGATGAAGGACGCATCCCGCATCGAGATCGAGATCGAGCGCAACGGAGCGCCGATCCGCAAGTCGTACAACGTCCGCTAATCACCCCCGCAGCGCCCGCTCTCCATGAAGACGCTCCCGTCCTGGATGCTCTGCCTGTGCCTTGCGCTCGCCGTTCCCGCGCAGGCCCAGCGCCGTCCCCCACCGCCCGGCACCACCGCGCCCGCTACGCAGGGTGAGCGGACCATCACCCCGCAGGCCTCTGGCGCCAATGGCGCCGAGGAGGCCAACCAGGGTCCCCGCCGCACGCCCACGTGCGAGGAGGCCCGGCGCAATGCCCGTTACGGCATCTACTTCGACAAGGTGGAGATCGAAAAGCTGGTCCAGACGGTGGCCGACGCCACCTGCCGCACCTTCATCCTCCCGGAGAACGTGCGCGGGAAGATCTCCATCATCGGCCCGGAGAATGGCCGCGTGGAGGTCAACGCGGACGCCTTCTACTCCGCCTTCCTCGCCGCCCTCGACGCCAACGGCCTGTCCGTCTACCAGCACGGCCGCTTCCTGAAGATTGTCGACAAGCGCTCGGCGAAGCAGAACCCCATCCCCACCATCGTCGATGAGGACGCGCCGTACACCACCAACGAGCAGATGGTGACGAAGCTGTTCCGCATCAAGAACGTGGAAGTCGAGCCGCTGCGCGGCGTGCTGCAGCAGCTGGTGTCCAAGGACGGCGACACGATTCCGTACCCGCCGGACACCATCATCGTCAACGACGTGGGCTCCAACATCCACCGCCTGGAGCGCATCATCAACCAGCTGGACAGCCGCGCCGCCAGCGACGAGCTGCGCGTCATCCAGATTCAGTACGCCGCCGCCGGTGAGGTGGCCAGCACGGTGCAGCGCCTCTTCGAGGCCAAGGGCGCCCGCCCCGGCCAGCGCCCCGGGGGCTTCTCGCAGAACGTGTCCCCCGGCGCCTCGCCCGGTGAGGTCGCCGCCGCCCAGGCCGCGCAGGGGGGCCAGGAGGGCGCCGCCGGTCCGGTGACGCTGTCGCAGATCATCCCGGACGAGCGCACCAACAAGCTCATCATCGTCGCCAGCCCCGCCGCCTTCGACCGCATCCAGGAGCTGGTGGCCCAGCTGGACATCCCCACCACCACGGGCGGCCGCATCAACGTCTACCCGCTGGAGAACGCCAACGCGGAGGAGCTGGCCAGCACGCTCCAGTCGCTGGCGC
>JBKGHK010000356.1:0-10155 GCA_046520375.1 Pyxidicoccus sp. 3LFB2 | reverse complement strand
GCGCCACCGAGGCGCCATCCACCGCCTCGATGGACGTGGACGTGAGGAGCCCCGCGCCGTGGCCGGATGCTCCGCCACTGTCGCCTGGGGCTACAACACCTCCGGCCAGCTCGGAGACGGGACTGTCATCAGCCGCAGTACGCCGGTGCAGGCGCAGGGCCTGACGGGGGTTGCGACCATTTCCGTTGGCTTTTCCCACACCGTGGCGTCGAGGACGGACGGCACCGTCTGGACTGTGGGCAGCAACAGCCACGGCGAACTCGGGGATGGGACCATGACCCCCCGCAGTACGCCGGTGCAGGTGCAGGGGTTGGGCAACTGAGACCACACTGGGCGCTCGCAGAAGGCGGGCGCCCAGCGCTTCCTCACGCCATGCTTCCAAACGCGGGCAAGCAGAGCCCCAGCCCCTCTGACGCGTCGTGTAGCTTCTAAGGATCTGCGGCGAGGTATGACTTCAGCGCTTGAAGCAGAAGTAGATGTAGTCGCCGCCGGCCCCCTGATTCAGATCCTGGGGGACTTGGGACCAGCCAGCCGGGCATGTGGTCCCCCCGCCGCCGGCGACGACCCCCACCTCCCGGATGGGCTGCACGGTGCTGCCGACGGGCCTGTCCTGCCACGCGAAAATGTATCGGCCACCGGCACCGTCGTTGAGATCCGGGTGCTTCCACGTATCAAAGATGGTCTCGATGGATTGATAGATGGGAGGCGTCCAGCCGCCAAAGCATCTCCCCTTCACGTGACCCCAGGCGTAGTCCTCGGCGATGATATCGGTAACGAACTCACCCTGTACGGCACCGGGAGCGCACTCTGCGGTCGGCCCCTGCTGTACGCTCTTGTCTCGCGTGAAGGTCAAATAAATATAGGTCCCTCCCGCGCCACGGTTCAGATCCACGCCAATTCTGTGGTAGCCGGAGAGAACGGTAGGCGTGGAGGTGTTTCCCTTGGCGAACTTCAGATCCCGGATGGCACCGAAGCCGCCCACTCCTTCAGAACCCAGAAAGAGATAACCCATCGCGCTCACCTCGGGCTTCGGCTTGGAGGGGCGCTCCTGCGTCATATCCTCCTCTGCCGGGGCATGCTGCTCGACGGGGGCATCTTCCTGATTTGGGGGAGAACCGCAGCCGTACACCGCTCCCATGATCAGGAGGGTCGCGAGGTCACGGCGAAGAAGGGGCTTGATGAATACGTGTGTCATGGGTTTCAGACCATAAATCGGCCAGGCTCATGAGCATCGCCAGCATGGCAAGCTACAAGGCCGCGGCCGCTCAATGGAGGCTTTCCTGCTCAAAGCCATCAGGGGATGAAACTCGACTGCCGCGATATCTAAACATCATCAGGCGTGGAATCGCAATGGCCGGGTATTGAGCTTGATTCCCCGCGGGTTGATAGATCTTGCTCATAGGCAGGCAAGGAGCCTCACGTCCTTGCCTGCCTTCCAACCAAGCCCTCCCTATTGCGGCAACCCGCTCCTAGAAGGTGGGGATGAGAGTGATGGGATAGACCTTGTAGAAGACCAAGTCGTCGTCCAGGTAGAGCGTGGGGGTGCGCGTGCGCAAGACGACCTTGACGGCGATGCCCGTGGGCGCCGGGTCTGCGGGCTCCCCGCGGCGCGCGTACGCCACGTAGGTTGGCGAGGCGTCGTAGCCGGTGGGCTCCCGCGCGTTGCCGAAGGTGTATGCGTAGCTGACGGAGACGAGGTCCAGCCCGGCGTTGGGGTTGAAGACATAGCTCAGCGCAGCGGCGGGGGAGTAGTTCGTCCGGAAGTAACAGTCCACGAAGCTCTGCGTCCGGCAGATCTGAGTCCGCACCACCTTCACCTGGGGCTTGGCCGTCAGATTGAAGACGCCCCAGGGAAGGTCCTGGACGGGCCGGTAGTAGTCGGGCGGGTTGCCGCCGGTGGCGGGGGCCTTGAGGGCCAGGTCGATACTGTAGAGGGGGACGGAGGTGGTGATGGAACCACTCAACTTCAACGAGCCGTTGAAATTGAGTGGCTCGCGCGGGGCGGGCGTCTCGGCGCCGCCGAAGAAGGAGGAGACGAAGCCCATCAGCCCTCCGACGACGGGGCCCAGCCCGGAGAGGAGCTTGGGCGCCGAGGACGTGCCCAGCAGGCCCGTCACCGCAGTCTTCCACCACGAGGACGAGTTCTTCTCGGCCGTCTCGCGCATGGATTTGGCCACTGAATTGATGCTGCCGTACGACTTGGAGCCCGCGTTGATGGCGTCCACCAAGCCGTTGAGGGTGCTCTTGTGGGTAGGGTTGGCCTCGGTGAGCACCTCGTTGAGGGTAAACTGGGTGGACTCCAAGGTGACCTGGGAGAGGTTCATGCCCCGGATGTGGAGCCGCAGCTGGGTGGCAGCGCTCAGGTTGGGGTCATAGCCGGTGAGCATGAAGTCGCCGTAAATCCATCCATTGATGGAGTTGGCAACAACCGCGTAGTTCTCCGTCCGGCCCGTATCGTAGTCGTTGAGGAAAGCGCGGGTGGAGTCCGAATAGGTGAGGAGGGCGCCGGTAGCAGTAGTGTCCTTGAAGGACAGTTCCAGGAGAAACTGGGTGTAGCTCAGCTCCCGGGTGTTGAAGAACATCACGCGCAGGATGCCGCGGTACTTGTTGTAGAGGGCGAAGGAGGGCACATCCGGGGCAGCGTTGGGCGTGCCGAAGTCCCGATAGACGAGCGTCCACCCGTCCTGAGGGTACATGTCCTTCTGCAACGTGTTGAGTGAGTGGCCCGCCGTGTAGAAGGGCAGCTGGCGCACGGTGGAGGCGATGCCGCCGCTGGGAATCGCGTAGTACAGGGTGTGACCCGGGCCGCTGACGGTCCAGTCCCAGCTTGGGTCGAGGTTCGGATCTCCGGAGGGCATGTAGCGCTGGTTGCCCAGGCGCTCGTGCTTCGTTGGGGACGATGGCTCCCTCGGGGAAACGGCGAGCGGGTCCGTCGCTGAGGGGCTGTGCGGGGAGGCATGGCTCGCTCCCGTGGCACACAGCAGTACCGCGAGCGATAGGGGGAAGGCTTTCATCATGGCTGCTCGGATGGGGCAGGGCGGAGAGGGCCCTGCCATTAGAGGGGACCGTCACCCACCCTCTCCCGAAGGATGGGAAAGGGAGGCCGCGGGAAGTGGCGCGATGCCGAACAGTCTGCCCCCTCCACTCCGGGATACCAGCCACGGCGCGTGCAATGGGCCGCTGAAGTTTTCTGATTACATGGGCAGCGTTGGTGATGCGTAGGACAACGCAATGTGCGAGTCCTTTTTCGCCACGCTGGAGTGCGAACTATTCGAGAACTGCGACATCCGCTCTCACTCCGAGGCAAGTATGGCCCTCGTCGAATTCAGCAAGGGTTGGGTGCAACCCACACCGGCAGCACTCCGCTCGTCGCTCTTTCACGCGTCAGGTGAGGTCTCCGTATGTAAGGGGCGTGGGTTTCCAACGCGTAAAAGCTGGTTTCGGTAGGACCCCGCGCGTCACCCCTCTCGGGCAGACAAGCTCCTGTTTCCGTGGCCCCTATGTAACGGACGGGGGTTCGATGTCGGAAAGCGAGAAGAAGCACAGACGGCGGCGACGTAGCTTCAACCCGGAGTTTCAAAGGCCGTGGCAGTTAAGCTGGCGCTGGAGGAGGGTAAGCCTGTTGCGGAAGTGGCAAGGGACCTACCTGGAACTGACCGAGACTGCCTTCGGAAGGTGGGTGGAGCTGGCCAGGACGGACAAGGGCGAGGGCAAGACTCTGGAGTTCGACACTCCAGCAGCCAAGCTGCAGCAAGTGCCGCGTTGACCGCTTGCTGGGATTGGCCTTCATGCCTTCGCGTCGAGCGCTTCTTCAGTAGCTTGAAGATGGAACGGGTCCACATGCGCAGCCTCCGGACACGTCAGGAAGCGAAGCTCGCACTGTTCAAGCACATCGAGGTGTTCTACGGCCGCAGGCAGCTTCACTCCTAACTCGGCTACTTCAGTGGTCCCTCACCGCCTCGTACTGCCTCCCACGGGCCTCCAGGGAGCCCCTGCCTGCTGATGGGGCCGGGGGGCTCCGGGAGGCGCAACGGGGGAGGAGGGTAGCCGCCCGCGCCGGATTGGCCCCTTACATCTGCGCGGCTTCTCCAAAGGGAGCAGGTTCCCTGCAGATTGCGCGTTGGTGCTGTTCGCCGTCTGAGCCAATGCTTCACACGCAGCGCAGAAGCGCCACGCAAGTAGGGCGCTCTCAGTCCGCGGGGCCCGAAGTGGCAGGACGCAGGGAAGGGTAGACGGGCGCAAAACACCCGTCCTTGTACACGTAGCCGTTCTCTTCACAGTCCCTCTGGGTCAGCTCCAGCTTCAGCCAGCAGCCGCCATGGAGGGAAACCTGACTTCTGTGTGGGCAGCGGCCATGGGTATCCGGTCGCTGCTGTCCCGGGAAGGGCCTGAATGGCACGTCCAGCGCGATGGGCGACCACGCGGACGGTACCCGCCGGGACGACTCCGGAGCCGTCAGCACGGCTTCCCCGACCGCGACAGGGCCGCCATCTCTTGCCGCTTCTTGCGCCGAAGCCCGTGCCTCCACAGGCGTGTCTTCAGCCGACATGCGCAGCATCCACCCGCCTCCCAGCGCGAGTGCCGCTCCCACGCCTGCCGCAGCGAGCCTGGGACGCCAGGCCGTACGACGCGCCGAGGCTGCTTCGCGCGGGCGAGGAGGCCGCACGCTCTCCGGCTCCGGGGCCGGCTGGATGAAGAGGCTTACATCCGCGTCCGGTCCCGCACGCCGCGCGGTCCACTCCAGCACCACCGCGAGCTCGCGGGCGTGCCGCGCAGCTCGGGAATCGGGGAGAGCATTCGTGAAACGAGGGCACTCAGCTCCGCGCAGCAGCGTTCGTTGAGCGCTCGCGGGGGCCGGGCTTCCTTCCCGTCCAGATGCCAGAGGCGCGCGCTGTCCTCCCCGGAGGCCATCGACGCGGGGTACTCCCCCGTCACCAGCCGGTAGGCGGTGACGCCCAGCGCGAAGACATCATCCTCCGGGCCGGGCGCGTAGGGCACGGCCACCTTCCTGTCGGGGCCCAGCACGTGCCGCCAGGCCTCCGGCGCGCGGTACTCCGCAGTGCCGGGAGGAAACGGTGGCGAGGTCAGCGTGGCGGCGCCCACGTAATGCGCGGAACCAAAGTCCGTGAGGAAGACGTGGCCGTCGGAGCTCCGCACCAGCACGTTGTCGCCCTTGACGTCCCGGTGCACGCCTCCCGCCGAGTGGGTGGCCTCCAGGGCGCTCGCCACGGTGGCGAGGAGCCGGAGCACCTGCCGGGACGTGGGCCGGTGCGCCTGCGCCCAGGCGTACAGCGACACTCCCTCCACGAGCTCCATGGCCAGGTAGGGGTAGCGCAGGCCCTCCGCATCCTCCCAATCCCCCGAGTCCAGGAGGCGGGGGACGGACGGGTGGCGGAGGCGGGAGAGGACCTCCCGCTCGCGCGTGAAGCGCGCATCGCCTGGGTGCAGGGCCAGCTTGAGGGCCACCGGGGCTGGCGTTCCCTGCTTGGGGTCCACGGCCACGTAGACGGCTCCGTAGGTGCCCATGCCCAGCCGGCTCACCACGCGCCACGGCCCCACCTGGGTGCCCGGAGGAAGGCGCGCCGGATTCAGGTAGCCAGTTGCCATGAAGCCCCTCCGTCCCTTCAGGATTCAGCGTGACGGCTCACTGCACGAGGTCGCCAGGGCTCCAGGTAGGACGGCGATTCTAGTTGCATCCCCACCGGGGGGACAGGACCCCCAGGCCCCAGGCGCGTCGCTTCTCGCGGCTGCTTCGGACGCACCAGCGGCTACACTGGGGCTCCCTCACTTCCCGGACGGCCCATGTCCCCCCTGCGCTCCGCCCTGTCCCTCTCCCTGTGCACCGCGCTCTGCCTCGGCTCCGCGGTGGCCCACGCCCAGCCCGCGGGTGAAGCCGCCGGGCGCCTGGAGCGCGCCCGTGGGCTGCTGCGCCAGGTTCCCCTCATCGATGGGCACAATGACCTGCCCTGGCAGTTTCGCGAGCGTGTGGGCAACCGGCTCACCGCGCTGGACCTCGCCCAGGATGGCCGCAAGCTGGACCCGCCGCTGCACACCGACCTGCGCCGCCTGCGCGAGGGTGGGGTGGGGGGCGTGTTCTGGAGCGTCTACGTCCCCGCGGACCTCGAAGGCACCGGCGCCATCCAAGCCACACTCGAGCAGATCGACGTCGTGCACCGCCTCATCGAGCGCTACCCGCAGCAGCTCTCGCTGGCGCTGACGGCGGACGACGTGGAGCGCGCCCACCGCGCGGGCCGCGTTGCCTCGCTCATTGGCATGGAGGGCGGGCACTCCATCGGCGGCTCGCTGGGCGTGCTGCGGCAGATGTACCGCGCTGGCGCGCGCTACCTCACCCTCACGCATTCCAAGAACGTGCCCTGGGCGGAGTCCGCCACCGACGCGCCCATGCCCGCGCCCCTCACCGAGCACGGCCGCGCGGTGGTGCGCGAGATGAACCGGATGGGGATGCTGGTGGACCTCTCGCACGTGTCCGCGCGCGCGATGAACGCGGTGCTGGACGTCTCGCAGGCGCCCGTCATCTTCTCGCACTCCTCGGCGTTCGCCATCGACCCGCATCCGCGCAACGTCCCCGACGACGTGCTGAAGCGGCTGCCGAAGAATGGCGGCATCGTGATGGTGACCTTCGTCCCCGGCTTCATCTCCGCGGAGGTGCGCAAGTACTACGTCGAGGAGGCCGCCGCCGAGGCGCGCTTCAAGTCGCTGCATACCGGCAACCCGGAGGCGGAGAAGGCCGCCTTCACCGCGTGGAAGGCGGCGAACCCCGCGCCTCGCGCGACGCTGGCCCAGGTGGCGGACCACATCGACCACGTGCGCAAGGTCGCCGGCATCGACTCGGTGGGGCTGGGCTCGGACTTCGACGGCATCGGCACCACCATCCAGGGGCTGGAGGGCGTGGAGACCTACCCCGCGCTGCTCGCGGAGCTGCTGCGCCGTGGCTACTCGGATGAGGACATCCGCAAGGTGGCCGGGAAGAATCTCCTGCGGGTGATGCGCCAGGCGGAAGCCACCGCCAAGCGCCTGCAGAAGGAGCGGCTCGCGGAGGACCCTCCCGCCGAGCCGGCGAAGCCCGTGGCCGGAGCCAGCAAGTAGGAGAGGGGCCGTCAGGCAGGCCCGCACGCTGGGGCCCTGGGAGGGCGGTCCTGGCGGGGCCGGCTCCAGCCAACGAGCGCTTTTCTTCGCCCGGGGGCCGGAACAGGATGACGGAGGATGTCTTCTCGCGTCGCGCTCCGGCCCCGGTGTCACCGCTGCAACCTGCCGTCACACCTGTGCCTGTGTGCGGAGATTCCCCGGGTGGAGACGCGCACCCGGATTCTCCTCCTCCAGCATGTGATGGAGATCGCGAAGAAGAGCAACACCGGGCGGGTGGCCTCGCTGGCCCTCACGAACTCCCGGCTGCTCGTCTACGGCTCACCGGCGGAGGCCATCGACACCGCCGTGCTCTCCGAGCCCGGCACGTGGCTGCTCTTCCCCGATGGCCCTACCGCGCCGCCTGACGCTCCCGCGCCGAGACAGCTGGTGGTGCTGGATGGGAGCTGGTCGCAGACGCGGCGGATGACCCAGCGGCTCCCCGTGTTGCGGACACTCCCCCGGCTGGCGCTGCCGGCGCCCGAGCCCGGGATGCTCCGGCTCCGTGAGACGACGCACCCGTCCGGGATGTCCACCCTCGACGCGATTGCCCGCGCGGTGGCGGTGCTCGAAGGCCCGGAGGCCTCGGCCCCGCTGGAGCGGCTGGCCGCACTGCGCGTGCAGCGAATCGCCGAGTGCGGAACGCTGATGACCTCCGAGGACGCGGCCGAGGGTTGAGCCGCGCGAGGCGCCCGGAGGGGCCGGCACCCTGTTCCCCGTGTGAGGGAGCCGTGCTCGGCTTCTCGGTGGGTCTTCTCCCGGGCGGAAGGCGCTGCGGGGGTTAAACTTCGCAAATGAACTCCAGCCCATCCAGCCGGTCGTCCGTCGTCGTGGCGGAGCTGGGGCCCACCAACACTGGAAAGACCTTCCGGGCCATCGAGCGCATGCTCGAACATGATTCCGGGATGATGGGGCTGCCGCTGCGCCTGCTCGCTCGTGAGGTGTACGACCGGGTGACCGCTCGGGTGGGCGAGGGGCGCGTCGCGCTGATGACGGGGGAGGAGAAGCGGCTGCCGCCCCGTCCCGACTATTGGATTTGCACCGTCGAGGCGATGCCCACCGACCGTCAGGTCGACTTCCTCGCGGTGGACGAAATCCAGCTCGCCGCCCACCGCGAGCGCGGGCACGTCTTCACGGACCGGCTGCTCCATGCACGAGGGCGGCGGGAGACCTGGTTCCTGGGTGCGGACACGATGCGGCCCGTGGTGCAGGGGCTCATCCCCCATGCTTCGGTGAAGCGCGCCACCCGCCTGTCCCAGCTTCGCTACTCCGGGCCGCGCTCGCTCAAGAGCCTGCCTCCGCGCTCGGCCATCGTCGCGTTCTCTGCGGACCGGGTGTACGAGCTCGCCGAGGCGCTGCGCCGCCTCCGGGGCGGGGTGGCCGTGGTGATGGGCGCCCTCTCTCCGAGGACGCGCAATGCCCAGGTGGCGATGTACCAGTCCGGCGAGGTCCAGTACCTCGTGGCCACCGATGCCATCGGCATGGGGCTCAACCTGGACCTCAACCACGTGGCCTTCGCGGCGCTCTCCAAGTACGACGGCGCCGAGCAGAGAGACCTCTACACGGACGAGATGGCCCAGATTGCCGGCCGCGCGGGACGCCATCTGAATGACGGCAGCTTCGGCACCCTGAACACGCTGCCCGAGCTGTCCCCGAAGGTGGTCTCCGCCATCGAGTCACACCGGTTCCCCGCGGTGCGAAGTCTCATCTGGCGCAACTCCGCGCTCGACTTCTCCAGCCCCGAGGCGCTGCTGGATTCCCTGTCGCGAGCGCCGCAGCACAGTGGCTTCGTCCGGGTGGAGCGCGCGGATGACTTCGATGCGCTCCGGGAGCTCTCGCACGTCCCGGCCATCCGCGAGGTGGCCACGGACCGGGCCATGGTGGAGCTGCTGTGGCAGGTCTGCCAGGTGCCGGACTTCCGCAAGGGGCTCTTCGGCATGCATGTCGCGTTGCTGCGCGACACGTTCCTCCAGCTGTCCGCGGGGGATGGGAAGCTTGACCCATCGTGGCTGTCGAAGCAGGTGTCGCCGCTCGATGATGTCTCCGGCGACATCCACACGCTGATGGACCGGCTGGCGGCCATCCGCATCTGGACGTACATCAGTCACCGCGCGAGCTGGCTGGATGACGCCGAGCAGTGGCAGGAGCGCACCCGGCGCATCGAGGACGCGCTGGGCGACGCCCTGCATGAGCGGCTCGTGGAGCGCTTCGTCCAGCGCGCCGCCCGCAGGAGCGCTCGCCGCTTCGTGAGGGCCGCCGCACCCGCGCAGGTCAGCTCGGACAGTCCCTTCGCCAAGCTGGGGCAGTTGCTCGGTGAGTCGTCCGGCGCGGAGGGCGGGCTGATGACGGAGGAGCAGTTCGTCCAGCGGGTGGTGGACGCGACGCATGACGCCTTCGAGGTGGACGCGGCGGGGAGCATCTCGTTCGAGGGGCAGCCGCTGGGGCGCCTGGTGCGTGGGAAGGACCGGCGCTCACCGCAGCTCGCGCTCGCGGAGCCCGAGGTGTGGACGGGAGGCGCTCGGCAGCGGCTGGAGCGCCGGTTGCTCGCGCTGGCGAGAGACCTTGTCACCGAGGCCATGGGCGGCTTTCCCGCCGAGGCCCTCGCGGGGGCCGGGCGCTCCGCGGCGACGCGGGGGCTGGCCTATCGCCTGGCCGAGGGGCTGGGCGTGATTTCCCAGGGAGAGGCGCGCGAGCAGTGGCGGCTCCTGGATGAAGAGGCCCGCGAGCGCTTGAGGACGCTGGGCGTGCGGGAGGGACAGCGCTTCCTCTACGTCGCGGAGGCGCTCACACCGCATGCACTGGCGCGGCGCTGCATGCTGACGGCGCTGTTCCATCAGTCGCCGCCCCCCAGGGGGGCGCCCCGGGAGCCGGTGCTCGAGCTCGCCGAGCTGGGCGGACGGAGCGCGCGCGCCTTCGGCTACGAGGTGCTCGGCCCAGTGGCGCTGCGCATCGACATCGTCGAGCGGCTCGGTGAGGCGCTGCGCCACCCGCAGGGGGCGCGGCAGGGGCACT
>JBKGHK010000355.1:0-10156 GCA_046520375.1 Pyxidicoccus sp. 3LFB2 | reverse complement strand
CCGTGCTGCTGCCTTCCAGTGGTGCGCCTCCGCCAGCGACGTCTGGAACTCGGTGGCCAGCGCCTTGCTCAAGTCGCGCCCGCCGCCCGCGAAGGTGCGGGTGAAGGTGACGCCCTGGCCGGGCTTGCCGAAGGACACCGAGGTGCGCTCGTGGCCGATGTCCACCAGTGCCACCGCGCCGCCCTCGCCCGTGCCCTCGAAGAGCCCCGGCTGCTGCTGGAACAGGTTCTGGTAGGCGAGGCCCGGGTGCGTGACGATGCGCGGGTCCAGGTTGAGCTCGGACAGGAGCGCCAGCAGCGACTGCAGCTCCTCCTTGCGCACCACGCCCACCAGCAGGTCGCTCGCCTTGTCCTTGCTACCCTCCACGTCCTTCAGGCCGACGACCTGGTAGTCGTAGACGGCGTCGGAGATGTCGAAGGGCAGCTGGCTGCCAATCTCGAAGGGCAGCGTCGCTTCAATGCGCTTGCCGTCGGAGAACGGCAGGCTCAAGGCGTGCGTGGTGAGCGACGGGCCGGGCAGGGCGATGACGACCTGGTCCGGGTGCCCGGGCGGAAGCTGCCCGAGCAGCTCCTGCACGGCGGCGCGGAGCGTGTCCGCGCGCTCGCCCTCGGGCGCTCGCCGCACCTCGGCGAACCCCTTGACGGTGTGTCCCTTCGTCTTGGACTCCAGCACCACGCCCTTGACGGAGTGGCTGCCCAGGTCCAGGCCAAGAATGCGGGCCATGCTATTCCTCTCTCCAGTACAGGAGTCTGCCCAGCGTATCGTCCAGCCGGACCACCGCGGTGAGCGTCTTCTGGACGCTGCCCGCTTCTCCCACGGATTTGATGGTGAACGTCTGACTCTTGTCGCCCACGAGCCGGTTGCCCGCCACGTTGGCCTTCACGGCCGGGTTGATGGGGATGCCGGCTGACTCGACGACGGCGACGAAGTCCTGCACGGACATGCCGAAGAAGCTGAACATCTTCGCCGAGCGCACGCGGGTGATGACCTCGTTGAGGAACACCGGGTCCTGCAGCCGCGGGTCCGGCCGGGTCTGGTCCGCCACCGACATGATGGCCAGCCCCAGCATCACCGGGTCGTCCGTGTTGATGTTGGGCCGGCGGTTGATGTCCGGGTACACGGTGAGCCTGTCGCGGAACGCGGACATGACCTGGTCGTTCATCCCGTGGACCCGGTACAGCTCGTCCACGCTGTCGAAGCGCGCGTTCTTCGGCTCGTAGCTCGGCTCGTAGCGGCTGTAGTTCGCGCCCTCGTCGCCGAAGCCGGCGAGCATCGGGTTGGTGGGGTCCATCCGGTTGATCTGCGAGCCCACCTCGTCGTCGTCCGCCCAGTCCTTCAGCGCAATCACCAGGTCCTCCGGAATGGGGCGCACCTTGTTGGCGTCGTCGCGCTGCCAGAGGAACTCGAAGCGCTTGTCGTTGAACATGTCCAGCATGCGCATCATCGTGGGGTACGCGTCACCGGCGCCAGCCATCAGGCGGTGGACGTTGAGCTTCTCCTCCTCGTCGCTGATGGAGGCCAGGAAGCAGCCCTCGAAGCCGCCGAAGGAGCGCTGCGTCATCTGCGATGCGACTTCCATGGCCGCCGGGTCCTGCTCGCCGTCGTCCATCTTGAAGTTCTCGTCGTCCTCCGCCGGCGTCATCGGCGCCGTCTCGCCGCCCGCGCCGTCCTCGCTCTTCACCAGCCCCTTGAGCATGTGACAGTCCACACGCGCCATCTTGTAGAGCTGGATGTTGAGCGAGGTCGGCTGCGGCGTCTGCTGCCCGCCCTGCTGCGCCTGCTGGGGCAGGAACTGCGAGAGCAGGGCGGCCGGGTTGGGGATGGGCGTCTGGTCCACCTGCTTCTGGAAGCGCAGGAGCAGCCGGGACAGGGCCACGCCCGAGCGCGCCATGTAGTACGCGCGCACCTCGTCCCGCTGGTTGGCCGCCAGCTGCAGGTCCACCCGGCTGTTGTAGGCGAAGTCGGTGGCAATCACCGTGAGGATGGCGATGGACACCACCGCGATGATGAGCGCCACGCCGCGCGAGCGCTGCTCACGGCGGGCGGCGGGAGAGGCGCTCCGACGGCGCCGGGACTGCTGTTGGAAGAAGCGGGGCATCAGTACCTCGGCAGCTCCGTGTTGAGCATGATGCGGGCCTGGGTGGTGTACTTCGCTTCCCGGCCCGTCTCGTCCACGGCCGTGACGGTGATGCGCACCCGCGTGGGCAGCAGGGCCTTGAGCTCCGTGCGCCGGGTGTCCCACTCGTCGTCCCACTCCTTCTTCTCTGAATTCCAGTACGCGAACTCCAGCCCCTTGACGCCCTCGAAGAGCACGTCCGTGGTGCCGCCCCGGTCCATGCGGTCATCCACGTTGGGGTTGACGCGGCGCTTGAGGTCCTGCCGCCCCTTCGCCTCGCGGTCCGTGGACGCCTCCACGAAGTACTCCACCACCGCCTGGTCGGACTCCTTCACGTCCGTGTACAGGCGCTGGTGAGAGAACGTCGTGAAGAGCAGCTTGTCCCGCTCGCCCACGAAGTTGGTGGGCCGGTCGTTCTGGTCTCGGAAGCGCTTCAGGTCATACCTGTCGCTGACGTACGCGGAGCCCACCTCGCGCGCCATGCGGTTCATGGCCACGCGCACCTGGCGGTAGCGGTCCGCGTCCGTCTCCACCGTCTCCTTCGCCGTCAGGCCCGTCTGGAAGGCCATGGCCACCACGGTGCCCATCAGCGCGGTAATCGCGACGGCCACCATGACCTCCATCAGCGTGAAGCCTCGAGCGTGGCGCCGCATCACTGGTTCCTCCGGTTGAAGCCGGGGATCTTGATGTTGCCCAGCGGGTTGTTGCCCTGGCCACCCGGGGGGACGATGCCGCCACCGGGGCGCGGCGTGTTGCCGCCGTTGCGCTGGTTGTTGAACTCGGACTGGCGCATGAGCGGGGCGCGCGTGCTCGGGTCCAGCATGGTGCCGTTGGGGCCGGGCATGGGGTTGGCCACGATGAGGCCCGTGTTCGGGTTCACCCACTGGTTGTCCGTGCCCGGGGGCTGCTGGCCCTGCTGCTGGGCGAAGGCCGCGCCGCCGTTGCGGTCCGAGCCCGGCCCCAGGGACACCACGTGCGTCACCAGGTCGATGCTCTCCAGCTGCGTGCCCTCCATCCAGAAGACGGTCAGGTGCACCTCGCGCACCGTCTGGGTGATTTGCTGAATCATCTGCGTGAACATGGGCTGCGCCATGCCCATGGCCGCGCCGCCCATGCCGCCCAGGCCCGCGGGCTGGGGGCCGCCGGACGCGCCGTCCTTGCCGCCCGCGCCGCCGCCGAAGAGGCTGGCGATGCCGCCCATGGGGTCGCCGTCCCCGCTGTCGCCGATGGGCAGGTTGAAGATGGCGCCGATGAGCTGGTCCGGCGTCACGCCCTCCGTCTTGGGGGCGATGATGCGCGCACGCCACTTGAACTGGGGCCAGCCGTCGTCGGAGAAGTCGCCAGACTCCTCGTCGTCGTCATTGGAGAAGCCGTCGTCGTACAGCTTCTGCTCGATGTCCGTCATCTTCGAGCGGGCCAGGAGCGACGCCACGGTGAGGCGCTTGGTGTAGACGTGGTTGGACACCGCGCCCGCGTTCAGGTCGAAGATGGCCATGAGCGCCAGTCCGAGGATGGCGAGCGCCACCACGACCTCGAGCAGGGTGAACCCCTGGTTGCGTCTCATTTCGGCACCTCCAGCTCCTCGGCGACCACCTGCACCTTGCCGGTGAGGGGTGACACGTCCAGCGTCCAGACGTTGTCCCCCTGCTTCACGTACACGTGGGCCTTCTCCGTGTAGCCCTGCGGGAAGAAGTAGAGGTAGGCCACGCCGCTCTCCACCGGCTCGCGCTGGTGGCGCGTCCACACCGACACCTTCACGTCCCCCGGCAGCTCGCGCGAGGGCACCTCTTCCGAGGTGTACGACGAGAAGCGGGCCGCGTTCTCCACGCGCTGCTTCTCGCCCTCCATCAGCTCGGTGGCGGTGGGCCCGTCACTGCCGCTGGACACGAGGTAGTTGCGGCGCGTCTCGCCATTGGCGCCCGTGCCGCCGCTGGTGCGCTCGTTCCGCTCGCGCTCGCTGTTCTCGTCGCGCAGCGCGGTGTCGCGGTCTCTCGACGTCGTCACGCCGCCCTCCGCGCACTCGGCGTGGTAGCGGGTGGGGTCCTCGCTCTTCGGGTCCGGAATCTCGAAGACCAGGCGGCACGTCTTGCCGCGCAGCGCGGCCGAGTCGTACAGCGAGCGGATGAGCCCCGCCAGCTCGCCCGCGGTGCCCTTCGCCTTGGCGCCGGTGATGGAGCCGATGCCCATCACCGCCGCGGAGAACAGCATCGCGACGATGATGATGGCGATGGAGATTTCGATGAGCGTCAGGCCGCGCTGGGCCCTGCGACGGGCGGGCGTCATGGTTGCTCCCAGTTCGCGGCCAGCACTCCGCCGCTGCTCAGGTCCGCGTCCGGGCCGCTGCCGCCCGCCTTGCCGTCCGCCCCGTAGGACACGACGGCGCCCGTCCTGCCGTCCATCCAGTACACGTACGGGTGGCCCCACGGGTCCACGGGCACCGCGTCCAGCAGGCGGGCCTGGATGAGCGGGGTGAAGCCCTCCTCCCGCGAGGGGAAGCGGCCCATCAGCCGGTGGTGCGACTTGAAGAGCCCCTCCAGCTTGCGGATCTCCGCGCGGGCCCGGCGCTGCTCGGTGGTGAGCGAGCTGTCATGCGTCAGCCACACGAGGAAGAAGGCCAGGCCCGTGGCGACCAGGACGACGAGGGCCAGGATGAACCGCCCCACGTTGCTGGAGCGGTCCGTCCCCTCCTGCGAGGGCATCGGGGTGGTGATGGAGGCGTGCTCGTTCATACCCAAGGCCCAGTGCAACACGCGGGGTGCGCTAGTTCTTCACTTGTTGGCGGCGGCGCCGTCCGCGGACGAGATGTCCGCGTCGTTGCCCTCGCCACCGGCGGTGCCGTCCGCGCCGTAGGAGACGATGACGGGCTTGCCGCCCTCGTTGATGTACACGTAGTCGTTGTTCCAGGGGTCCTTGGGCATCTGCTCCAGGGCCTGCGCCTCGACGAGCGCCTGCAGGCCGGAGGCCGTGTCCGGGTACTTGCCCTTCTTCGTGTAGTACAGCTTCATCGCGCCCTGGATGTTCTTGATGTCCAGCGAGGCGCGGTCTCTGCGGGCCGCCTCCAGCTGCGGAATCACCGCCACGCCCACGGCCGCCGCGATGAGGCCGAGGATGGTGATGACCACCATGATTTCAATCAGGGTCATGCCGCGGCTCTTGCGGCGCTGCTTCCTCTGGGTCTTCTGGCTCATGTCCTGTTCCTAGCTCGGGTGACTTTCTGGCACGCCACCCGGTTGAGTTCGTGTCGTCCTGTCAGGGCGTCCGGGCCCCGTCCGCCACGCCTGCCTCCGGGCGCTGGGCCTGGGGGCCGTACAGCTGGGCCCCCACCGTCAGCAGCGCCGCCGCCACGGCAATCATCGCCGCCAGGGTGACGCGCTGTATCCAGCGGTCCATGGTGTCGTTCATCGTCGCGTCACTCCCTACCGGATGGCCGAGTTCACCTGGAGGATCGGCATCAGGATGCTGAGGGCGACGAATGCAATCACCGCGCCCATCACCACGATGAGCAGGGGCTCGAGGAGCGAGGTGAGGGCGCCGATGCGCACATTCACCTGCGTCTCGTAGTTGTCCGCCACGTTGGTGAGCATGTCCTCCAGCTGGCCGGAGCGCTCACCGATGGCGACCATGTGGTACACGAGCGGCGGGAACTCCCCGGAGCGCTTGAGCGGGTTGGCGATGCTCTCGCCCTCGCGGATGGAGTCGCGGGCCTTCTCCACCACCTCGGCCAGCACCGAGTTGGTCATCACCGCCTTGACGATGTCCATGGCGGCCAGCAGCGGGACGCCGCTCTTGAGCAGCGTGGACAGCGTGCGGGCGAAGCGGGAGATGGACAAGAGGCGCACCAGCTGGCCGACGACGGGCATCTTCAGGGTGATGCGGTCCCACTTGGGCTTGCCCTTGGGGCTCACCGTCCAGCGCATGAACAGCCACACGCCCAGCGCCATCATCGGCACGACGATGAACCACCACGCCTGGAAGAAGTTGCTGGTGGCGATGAGGATGCGCGTGCTCAGGGGCAGCGTGGCCTTCATCGTCTCGAAGATTTTCGTCACCTTCGGCACCACGAAGACCATGAGGGCCACGAGGATGCCGCCGCCCACCACCATCATGATGGCGGGGTAGAGCATGGTGCTGAGAATCTTCTGCTGGAGCCGGGCCTGGTTCTCCGTGAAGTCGGCCAGGCGCGTGAGCACCGCGTCCAGGGCGCCCGAGGCCTCACCCGCGCGCACCATGTTCACGTAGATGCTGGGGAAGATTTTCGGGTGCTGGGCCAGGGCGTCCGCGAGGGTGGAGCCCTCGTTGACGCGCTGCTTGATGTCGGAGAGGGCGCGCTTGAAGCGCTCCTTCTCCACCTGGTCCACCAGCGCGCTCAGGGACTCCACCAGGGTGACGCCGGCGTGCAGCAGCGTGGACAGCTGGCGGGTGAAGATGGCGACGTCGTCGGTGTTGACGCGGCCCCGGCCCAGCTTGCGCAGGTCGATGTCGCGCGCCACGTTGGCCGCGTTGGCGCCCTTGGACACGGCGGCGCGGCTGCCCTCCGCCTGCGCCAGCACGTCCGTGAGGAAGATGCCGTCGCCGCGCAGCTTGGAGCGCAGCGTCTTGGGGGAGTCCGCCTCGAGCAGGCCCTTGATGGACTTGCCCGCGGAGTTGATACCTCTGTACTCGAAGACCGGCATGGCTCGTTACCCCGGCCCCTCCCAGGGAGGAGCTGTCGGTTACATGTCCTCCTGGGTGATGCTCAGCACTTCGGCGATGGTCGTCTCGCCCAGGGCAATCTTCCGGGCGCCGTCGTCCAGCAGCGTCGTCATGCCCTTGGACGTGGCGGAGCGCTTGATGGTGGAAGCGTCCACGTTCTTCAGCACGAGCTGGCGGATGTCGTCATCCACGGGCAGGAACTCGTAGATGCCGGTGCGGCCGCGGTAGCCGTTGCGGTTGCACGACGAGCAGCCGGTGGCCTTGAAGATGCGGTCCGTCCCGTAGCGCTCCTTGAAGGAGGCCACGGTGTGGCTGAGCTCCTTGAGCTCCGCGTCCGTGGGTACGTAGGGCACGCGGCAGTCCGGGCACACCCGGCGCACGAGGCGCTGGGCGAGGATGCCGGTGAGCGACGAGGCCACGAGGAAGGGCTCCACGCCCATGTCCACCAGTCGCGTCACGGCGCCGGCCGCGTCGTTGGTGTGCACCGTGGAGAGCACGAGGTGGCCCGTCAGCGACGCCTGGATGGCGATTTCCGCCGTCTCCTTGTCGCGGATTTCGCCGACCATGATGACGTCCGGGTCCTGGCGGAGGAACGAGCGCAGCCCCTGGGCGAAGGTGAGCCCAATCTTCGGGTTGATGGCCATCTGGCCAATGCCCTTGAGCTGGTACTCGACCGGGTCCTCGACGGTGAGGATGTTGAGGTCCGGGGTATTGATTTTCGACAGGGCGCCGTAGAGCGTCGTCGTCTTGCCGGAGCCCGTGGGGCCCGTCACCAGGATGATGCCGTGCGAGCGCTTGATGACCGCTTCCATGGAATGGAGCGTCGCCTGGGCCATGCCGATTTCCGCCAGGTCCAGCAGCGTCGCCGTCTTGTCGAGCAGACGCATGACGATGCGCTCGCCGAAGGACGTGGGGATGGTGGACAGACGGATGTCGATGTCGCGGCCGGCCAGCTTGATGCGGATGCGGCCGTCCTGCGGCAGGCGCTTCTCCGCGATGTTCAGCTGCCCCATGACCTTCACGCGGGACACAATCGCGTTCTGGTAGCGCTTGGGCGGCTTGATGACCTCCTGCAGCACACCGTCCACGCGGAAGCGCACCAGCAGCTCGCGCTCCATGGGCTCGATGTGGATATCGCTCGCGCGCTCCTTGGCGGCGCGGAAGAGCACGGAGTTCACCAGACGGATGACGGGTGCTTCGTCATTCACGTCCAGGAGGTCCGTGGGCTCCTCCAGCTCGTGGGCGATGGAGTCCAGGTCCGTGGTCTCCATCTCGTCCACCAGCTGCTCGGCCTCGTTGACCGAGCGGTCATAGACGCTGTTGATGGCGTCGATGACGGTGCTGGCCAGGGCGATGCGCTGGCTGATGCTCTGGCCCAGCAGGAGCCGCACGTGGTCCAGCGCGGACGTGTCCAGCGGGTCCGCGACGGCCACCGCCACGGCGTCGCCCTCCATGGACAGCGGGAGGATGTGCGACTGCTTGGCGAAGTTGATGGGGATGCGCTTGACCAGCTCCGCATCCACCTCTTCGGTGAAGATGCGCGCCAGGTAGGGCAGGTCCAGCTGGTGGCCCAGCGCCTTGGCGACGTCCTCTTCAGTGACCGCCTTCATCCCCACCAGCACCTCACCCAGGCGCTGGCCCTTCTCGGCCTGGACGGCGAGCGCTTCCTGAATCTTCTCCTCGGTGAGCGAGGGGACGAGCGCGCGGAGGATTTCCCCCAGCGGACGGCCGCAGAGGAAGGCCTGGCCGTGGGAGACGACCTGGGTGGCGTCGTTGCGCGCGGGAGCAACCGCGGGCGTGGCGGAGGTCATGGTGGGGTCGGCGGTCACGTTCATGGGCTCTGGTCCGCGGGTTCCGGCTGGATGCGCAGCGTCTCCGGAGACGCTTCTTCCGGAGCCGGAGGGCTGTCGGGGGCGGGCGTCTCGGGGGACTGCGGAGCCGGGGCGGTGGGCACTGGTTCATCCGAACCACCCGGAGGCGGCGCGACTTCCCGCACCGCGGGTTCCCCCTGGGGTGCGCCCGGCGTGGGAGCCGGAGCAGGGACCGCCCGCTTGTTCGCAGGGCTGCCAGCGGGGCCGATGATGCGCTCGCCGGGCATGCCCGGGCCGCCGTTCTCCGCGCGCTGCTGCTCCTTCATGACGGCCTGGTTCATGCGCGACAGCGGGCCGGGCTTGCGGCTGAAGTCCACCGCCACGTCGTAGCCGGGCACCTGGCCGTAGAACTGCTCCACGAACTGCTGCCGCTCCTTCATCTTGCGCTCGAAGATGATGCGGAAGTCCTCCGGGCCCCGGATGATGTAGGGCGTCAGGAACAGCAGCAGGTTCGTCTTCGTCTTGCGGCGCGTCGTCTCGCGGAAGAGGTGGCCGATGATGGGGATGTCACCCAGCACCGGCACCTTGGAGACGGACTCCAGGGTGCGGTCCTGCATGATGCCGCCCAGCACCACCGTCTCCTGGTCCTTGGCGATGACGGTCGTCTTCGCGCTGCGGCGGGCCGTGGTGGGGCCGAGCACCGGGTCGGTGGAGGCAATCTCCTCCGTCTGCTCGGTGATGACGAGGCGGATGTAGTCGCTCTCGTTGATCTGCGGCTTCACGGTGAGCTTCAGCTCCACGTTCTGCCGGGTAATCGGCGCGTAGAGCGAGCCCAGGCCACCCAGACCGCCGAGGATGCCACCCAGGCCGCCCGCGGCGCCGCCGGTGGTGCCACCGCCAATGGTGGAGCCCAGCGAGGACGGGTTGAAGCCGGACTGGAAGGGCACATTCTGCCCCACCGTGATTTCCGCCTCCTCGTTGTCGCTGGTGAGCAGGTGCGGGGTGGAGAGCACGTTGACGTCCGAGCTCTGCTGCATGGCGTGCAGCACCACGCCGAAGGCGGGGATGTCCAGGCCCAGCTTCTCCAGCGCGGGGATGACGGGGCCCTGGAGGCCGGCGAGGAAGCCGCCGAACTGCGCGAGGCTGCCCAGCGACAGCGACGGGGGCAGGCCCTGGCCGGCGTTGTTGGTGCCGATGAGGCCCGGCACCGCGCCGTCATCCGTCTTCAGGCTGAAGCCGCTGTGGAGGTTGACGCCGAACTCGGAGTTCCGGTCCAGGTTGACCTCCATGATGACGGCCTCCACGAAGACCTGGCGGCGCGGCGTGTCCAGCTGCTGGATGATTTGGACGATGTTCTTGTAGTCGGACGCGCTGGCGACGATGACGAGCGAGTTGGTGCCCTTGTCGGCCGAAATCTTCACCTCGCCGCTGAACAGCTCCGCGGCCTGGGTGGCACCGGCGCCGCCGCGGGGGATGCCCGGGGGCGGCTGCGGGGGTGGGGCTGCGATGGGTTTCCTGGGGTGGAGGGCGTAAAAAC
>JBKGHK010000354.1:0-10168 GCA_046520375.1 Pyxidicoccus sp. 3LFB2 | reverse complement strand
GCCCAGGGCCTCGCGGGCCTCGGTCAGCTCGCGGCGCAGCTTGTCCACCGCCACCGGCACCTCGGGCACGCCGCAGGTGAAGGCCCGGGCCATGGCGCGCAGCGTGCCGGCCTCCTCCCACAGCTCTCGCCGGGCGCGAGGGCCCGCGGAGAAGAGGACGCGGCCCTTGCCCTTGTAGCGCTCCACGCCCAGCACCCGCACCATGCCCACCTGGCCGGAGCGCGTGCAGTGCGTGCCTCCACAGGGAGACACATCGAAGTCGCCAATCTGGATGACGCGGATGTTGTCCGTCACCTTGGGCGCGCGGCGCAGCGGCAGCGCGGCCAGCTCCTCCGGGGTGGGGAAGAAGGAGCGGATGGGGATGTCATCATCGATGATGTCGTTCACCCGGGCCTCGGCCTCGGCCACCAGCCGCTCGTCCAGGGTGTCCTGGTCCGTGTCGATGGTGCACAGCGTCTCGCCCAGGCGGGAGGACACGGTGGCCGCCCCCGCGATGTCCACCAGCGCGCGCGACAGCATGTGCTGGCCGGTGTGCAGCGACATGTTGGCGCGGCGGCGGACCCGGTCCACCTCGCCCGCCAGCTCCGTGCCGGGCGTGGGCAGCGGGGTGCCCTCGGGGACGTCCAGCAGGTGGTGCACGGTGCCCGCGTCATCCACCTGGACGTCCCGCACGGGCAGGCCGCCGAGCACGCCCCGGTCCCCCATCTGCCCGCCGGCCTCCGGGTAGAAGGCGGTGCGCTCCAGGACGACAGACGGCGCGCCGCTCCAGGTGCCCTGCGAGAGGGCGCGCGCGGTGAAGCGGTGGAGGAAGGGGTCGGCGTAGTAGAGGCGCTCGGTGGGGGCCATGGCGCCGGAAGGGATAACACGGGCCCGCTGAAACTCACGCCCGGCTCGTGTCACTCCTCAGGGCGCGGGCGGAATGGCCCCGCGCCGCTGGCTCCCCGAGCGGGTGGGCCAGCGTTCCACAATCCACACATCCCCAAGAGGTCCTCCCATGAAGCTCATGGTCTCTACCGCCATGGCCGCAGGTGCCCTGCTCGCGCTCGCCGTCCCCGCCTTCGCTGGCGACAAGGCCTGCGACAAGAACTGCCCGAAGACGCAGGCGTCCTCCGACAAGAAGCTCATCGCCGCCACGCCCCGGGCCGACGCCCCGTCGCTCGGCGCCGCCGACGCGCGGGTGACGGTGGAGGTCTGGTCCGACTTCCAGTGTCCCTTCTGCGCGAAGGGCGCCGACATCCTCGACGGGCTCCGCAAGAAGTACGGCGAGCAGGTCCGCATCGTCTTCCGTCACCAGCCGCTGCCCGCCCATGCGCACGCGCGCCTGGCCGCCATCGCCACCATGGCCGCGCACGAGCAGGGGAAGTTCTGGGAGATGCATGACGTGCTCTTCGAGAACCAGCGGGCGCTGGACCGTGAGTCGCTGGAGGGCTACGCCACGAAGCTGGGGCTGGACCTCGTGCGCTTCCGCAAGGCGCTCGACGGCAGCACGTGGGCCAACTACGTGGACGCGGAGGTGGTGGAGGCCCAGCGGCGCGGCATCGCCGGTACGCCCAGCTTCTTCATCAACGGCAAGGCCATCATGGGCGCGCGGCCGATGGAGGACTTCACCCAGGTCATCGACGCCGAGCTGAAGCGCTGAAGTCCCCCCGGCCCCCGGCCTCAGGCCGGGTCCCACTCCACGAGCAGCCGCCGGGGGCCGCGGTGCAGGAAGTTGGGCAGGTACAGGACGGGGCTGCCCGGGGCCAGGCGCAGGCCGGGCAGCCGCTCCAGGAGCAGCTCCATGGCGATGCGCACCTCCATCCGCGCCAGCGCGGCGCCGAGGCAGTAGTGGATGCCCAGGCCGAACGCCAGGTGCCGGCCCGTGTCCGTCCGGCGCACGTCCGCCTGGTCCGGCGCATGGAAGGCGGCGCCGTCGCGGTTGGCGGAGGCATAGAGGATGAGCAGCCGCGCGCCTTCGGGCAGTTGCACACCGCCCAGCGTCACCGCGCTCCGGGTGGTGCGCATCATCCCCTGCACGGGGGCGTCGAAGCGCAGCGCCTCTTCGATGGCGGCGGGGATGAGGCGCGCGTCCTGCCTCAGCGCCTCCAGTCGCCCCAGCTCTCGCAGCAGCAGCACCAGCAGGTTGCCGAGCAGGTTGGCCGTCGTCTCGTGCCCGGCGAAGTGCAGCATCGACAGCAGGCTGATGAGCTCCACGTCGCTCAGCGGTGGCGTGTCCTCGTAGCGGGCTTCGATGAGCGCGCTGATGAGGTCATCCTTCGGCGCGCGCCGCCGCTCCGCGATGTGGCCCGCGAGGTACTTCTGGATGGCCACGAGTCCCCGCGCGCACTCCACCTGCCGGGGCACGGGCGCATTGCCAGCCGAGAGGGTGACCAGGTCCTCCGTCCAGGCCTTGAGCCGCTCCAGGTCCGAGTCCGGCAGCCCGAGGATGGCGCCGATGACTCGCGCGGGCAGGGGGAAGGCGAGTGCCTCCACGAGGTCCGCCCGGCCCTCGCGGGCAAAGGCGTCCACAAGCTCCGAGGCGATGGCGCGCACCCGCGGCTCCATGGCGGAGACGCGGTGGGGCGCCAGGGCCTTGGTGACGATGACGCGCATGCGCGTGTGGTTGGGCGGGTCGTCGTCCACGAGCGCTGGCACCTGCGGGTAGCCTTCGGCCAGGGCCGCCAGCACCTCGGGCGCGGGCGGCACGGGGTTGCGGAAGGCATTGGCGGACAGGAAGTCGCCCGGGTTCAGCACCACCGTCTTCACGTCCTCGTAGCGGGAGACCACCCACAGGTGGAGCTCCTCGCTGAAGTGGACGGGCGCCTCCTCGCGAAGGCGCGCGTAGAGCGGGTAGGGGTCCTCGACGTACCGGGGCTCGAAGCGGCTGGCGAAGGCGGGCGGAGGCGTCGACATGCCTCGCAGTCTAGCCGCGCAGGCTCTCCGGGGAGAGCCCCAGCTCCAGCGGCGGAATGCGCGGCAGGTGCACCGTGAAAGTGCTGCCCTGCTGGGGCGTGCTGTCCACCACGATGCGTCCGCGGTGCGCGGTGACGATGCCATGCACCACGGCGAGGCCCATGCCGGTGCCCTCGCCCAGGGGCTTGGTGGTGAAGAAGGGCTCGAACAGCTTGGAGCGCACCTCGGGCGTCATGCCCACGCCGGTGTCGCGCACCTCCAGCACCGCCTCTTCGTGCTCCATCCGCGTGGACACGCGGATGCGCCCACCCTCCGGCATGGCCTGGGCCGCGTTCATCAGGAGGTTGACGACCACCTGGGCAATCTGGCCCGGGTGGCCGAGCAGGTGCGGCAGTTCCTTCAACTCCAGCTCCACCTCGCACTGGGGCCCCAGCTGCCCTCGGGCGATGCGCAGCGCGACGCTCACCTCCTGGTTGAGGTCGTACTCCACCACCGCCTCCGGGTCTCCGCGCGCGAAGCGGCGCAGGTCCGAGACGATGGCCGTCACCCGGCGGATTCCGTCCAGCGTGGCGGGCAGCACGTCCTCCACGTACTCGCGCAGCTCGCCGGGCAGCGCCTTGCACGACTGCAGGTCCAGGAAGAGCGAGTTGACGTTGCTCTTCACGTAGCTCAGCGGGTTGTTGATTTCGTGCGCCACGCCCGCCGCCAGCATGCCCAGGCTGGACAGCCGCTCCTGCTCGCGGGCCCGCTGGTGGGCCAGGTCGAGCTGCTGGTGGGCCTGCGCCAGTTGCTGGTGCTGCTGCGCCAGGCTGCGCAGCGCCTGGTGGGTGAGGAAGACGCGGCCCTCGGAGATGAAATAGACGAGCAGCGACGCCAGCACGAAGCACGCGGGAATCATGGGCGGGCACCCGTCCACCAGGGCCGAGCCCCCCACCAGGACCAGCATCAACCCCAGCCGTCGGGGGGCGCTCGGGTCCACGAAGCGGTCCACCCACAGCGCATTGAGGGGCAGGTACAGCCACATGGGCAGGGCCCAGTCACTGGCCACGCCGTAGACGACGTTGGCCACCATGTTCACGACGAACCGCAGCGACTCCCGGGCCCGCGTGTGCTGGGAGAAGAAGCTGCGCGCGAGCACCATGTTGGTGCCCGTCACCACCACGAATACCGCCGTGACGATGGCGATGCGCTCCCACTGCCCCCAGATGGCGTGGACGAGCAGCGCGTGGATGAGGATGCATGCGACGAGCGTGACGTTCTTGAGGCGGGCATTCACCCACGCCGCGTCGGCCTCCGGGTCAGGCGTCAGTGCCTGCCGCCGCTTCATGCGTTGCCAACGCCCGGGCGTTGCTCGGAGGGAGTCGCTTCTTCCGCACGCACCGGCAGCTCCAGGCGCAGCCGCTGGGGACCGCCCACCTCGGCGACGAAGGACAGCCGCCCGCCGTAGCGCTCCAGCAGCCCGCCCACCACCTTCAGGCTGTCTTCGGCCAGCACGCCGGCGAAGCGCTCGATGATGGAGAGGGCCTGCTCCGCCGGGAAGGCCGGCTCGGCCATCTGCACCTTGAGCACCATGGACGCGTCGGACATGCCCACCTCCGCGCTCACGCCCGGGCGGGCCTCGCGGAACGGGGCATATAACCGGGCCATCGTCTCACGCTGTCGCAGCAGCGTCTTGAGATAGGACACCAGCTCCGCGTCGTCCCAGGGCTTGCTGATGAAGCGGCAGATCTCCCCCTCGTTCACCGAGGCCACCACCGACTTGAAGTCCGCGTAGCCGGAGATGATGAGGCGCAGCGCCAGCGGGTGGCTGCGCTTGACGCGCTGGAGCAGCTCGCTGCCGGTCATCCCCGGCATCCGGAAGTCCGTCAGGATGACGTCCGGGGAGAACTCCTTGAGCCGCTCCAGGGCCTCGCCGCCGCTGAAGGCCACCTGGACGTCGAACCCCTCTCTCCGAAACAACCGGCGCAGCGCATGCGCGACCTGAGGCTCGTCGTCCACCACCAGCAGCTTGAAGGCTTCCATGACAGCGTCGGCTCCTATGGCGCCCACTGTAACGAAGGCCCCCGCGAATTTCCCTGGGTCCTTGTGCGGACGTGCCGGGTCACTTCGGCACCTGCGACAGGGTGGGATTTTTCGCGTCCGCGAGATGACGCCAGAGAGCAGGCAGGGAGGCAGGCGTCGCTTCGCCAGTCCGCATGTCCGGCATCTTTCCGTCCCGATTCTCTCTCTTCGCTCCACGCCCGGAGCCAGCGGACTGGGATGGTGGAACCCCTGAGGTACAGTCACAAGGACTCAACCGGGGAGTGCCCATGGATGAAGCAGTGGTGATTCACGTCGGGAACGGACTGCGCAAGGCGCGGCTGCGCGCCGGGCTGACGCCGGCCCAGGTGGCGGAGTCCGCCTGCCTCCCGCCCGAGGCCTACGTGCGCATGGAGCGTGGAAAGCTGCTCCCCTCCGTCTCCACCCTCGTGGCCCTGTGCCGCGCGCTCCGCATCAGCGACGGGTGGTTGCACCGCCCTGCGTCCACGGCCCGCTGACCGTCACGGCCTACCGGAGGGCTGGAAGCTGGATGCCGGACGACACTTCGCCTATGTCGAAGGCCGGCACCCTCCATGCGCGAGCTCCTGTCACGGGCGCGAAGGCCCGTCCCCCTCCCGACCTGTGTGGTGGCGCTCGTGGCGCTCGTCCTCCTGTCGTGCGGTGCGGAGGAGGCCACGGGGCTGGAGCGCGTCCGGCGCGCGGGGGTGCTGACCTGGGGCGCGGATGCCCAGGGAGGAGAGCCCTATGCCATGGAGGACCCGGACGAGCCGGGCCGCATGCGGGGCTTCGAGGTGGAGCTGGCGGATGCGCTGGCGCGCGAGCTGGGCGTGCGAGCGCGGTTCGTGCAGAACGACTGGTCCAGCCTCATCCCCTCGCTGGAGCGCGGCTCCTTCGACGTGGCGCTCAACGGGATTGAAATCACCCCCGCCCGGGCCGGCCGCATCCTCTTCACCCGGCCCTACTACATCTTCAACCTGCGGCTGCTGGCGCGGCGGGACGACGCCAGCGTTCCCCACCTGGAGTCGCTGAAGGGCCGGCGCGTGGGCACGCTGGCCAACTCCCAGGCGTGGGAGTTGCTCTTGCGCAGCGGCGCCCAGGCCGTGCCCTACGAGGGCGTGGAGGAGCCCTACATCGACCTGGAGCAGGGGCGGGTGGATGGCGTGCTGATGGACGACATCATCGCCCAGCGCTACGGCCAGCCACGTCCAGGCCTGCGGGTGGTGGGCGACGTGGGCGAGGGCTACTACGCGATTGCGGTGCGGCCCGGGGAGGAGGACCTGCGCGCGGCGCTGGACGCGGCGCTCGTCCGCATCGCCCGCTCGGGCGAGCTGCGCGCCATCTTCCGGCGCTGGGGCATCGACAGCGCGCGCAGCAGCGCATGGTGGACTGGACGGACGCGCAGACGCGCGAGGTGCTGGCGGACACGCGCACGACGCGCCTGGGCTGGGGGCAGCTCGTGCTGTTCCTCCAGGCGGCGCTGGTGACGCTGCTCGTGTCCGTGGGCGCCATGGCGCTCGCCATTCCGCTGGGCATGGGGCTGGCCCTGGTGCGGTTGTACGGTCCCGGCTGGGCGGGGCGGCTGGCCACGGCGTACGTGGAGCTGTTCCGGGGCACGCCGGTGTTGCTGCAGCTCTACGTCCTCTACTACGGGCTGGCGGGCGTGCTGCGGCTGGACGCGCTGTCCGCGGCGGTGCTCGGGCTGGGGCTGAACTACGCGGCCTACGAGGCGGAGGTGTACCGGGCGGGCGTGCTGGCCGTGCCGCGCGGGCAGTTGGAGGCGGCCCTGTCGCTGGGCATGCCCCTGAGGCTGGCGCTGCGGCGCGTGGTCCTGCCCCAGGCCTTCCGCGTGGCGCTGCCGGGCGTCACCAACGACTTCATCGCGCTGCTCAAGGACAGCTCCCTGGTGTCCGTCATCTCCGTGGTGGAGCTGACCAAGCGGATGACGATTACGTCGGTGGATGTTCGCAGCTGGCTGCTGCCCGGCGCGCTGTGCGCGCTGCTGTACCTGGCGATGAGCTACCCCCTGTCCCGCCTGGCCCGGCGGCTGGAGGCGAGGCTGGAGCGCGGATGATTGAGGTGAAGGAGTTGTGCAAGCGCTACGAGGGGCGCACGGTGCTGGACGGCATCAGCGCGGCCTTCGGCCCCGGTGAGGTGGTGGCGCTGGTGGGCCCCTCCGGCGGCGGCAAGAGCACCTTCCTGCGCTGCCTCAACGGGCTGGAGCCCTTCGATGGGGGCTCGGTGCGCGTGGGTCCGGATGCGCTGCGCCCGGGGGACGTGCGCGCGCAGGGCCCGCAGCTGTGGAACATCCGCCGCCGGGTGGGCTTCGTCTTCCAGCAGTGGCACCTGTTCGCGCACCGCACCGCGCTGGGCAACGTGACGGAGGCCCCGGTGCACGTGAAGGGCCTGGGCCGGAAGGAGGCCGCCGAGCAGGGGCGGGCGCTGCTGGCGAAGGTGGGCCTGTCCCACCGCGAGGGCGCCTATCCCTCCGAGCTGTCCGGCGGTGAGCAGCAGCGGGTGGCCATTGCCCGCGCGCTGGCCATGGAGCCGGAGGTGCTGCTCCTGGACGAGCCCACCAGCGCGTTGGACCCCGAGCGGGTGGGGGAGCTGGTGGACCTGCTCTCGCGGCTGCGCGCGGACGGGCTCACCCTGGTGGCGGTGACGCACGAGATGCGCTTCGCGCGCGAGCTGGCCTCGCGGATGTTGGTGCTGCACGGCGGGCGCATCATCGAGGAGGGTTCGCCGGAGCGTGTGCTCGCCAGTCCACACCACGAGCGCACCCGCGCCTTCCTCGGCCTGGACCGCGTGGCCGCCCTGGTGCCCCCCAGGTCCTGAGCGGCAGTGGGTTGGTGTCGGCCCGCTGGAGGAGCATGCTGACGGCCGAGCCGGGCAGAACCGGCGCGTCCGCGGTGTTCCTCGCCGCGTCCGCGAGGGAATGACATGCGTCGAGAGGTGCAGCTCACCGAGGTGGGACAGGGCCGGGGGCCCCGGGTGCTCCTGTTGCCCGGACTGGGCGCAAGGGGCTCCGGCTTCCGTGCGCTCGCCGAGCAGCTCGCTGCGGTGGCCCGCCCCGTCCTGGTCGAGTACCCGGAAGGTGGGCATGCGGCCTGTGGCGCGGGCGCCCTGGCGCGGCAGGTGCTGCTGGCCGCCGGACGCGTGGACGCGGTGGTGGCCAGCTCCTTTGGGCGGCATGGTGGCGGCACACCTGGCGGCGGCTGGCGCGGTGCGGGGCGCGGCCTTCCTGGGCTCCTTCACCCGGCCCTCCCAGCTGGGGGTGCGGGGGCGTGTCATCGGGATGATGGGGCCCATCGCCATGTGGGGTCGGCCCGGAATCGTGGCGGCGGGGCTCGCGGCCTGGAAGCCGGTGTCCCTCGCCCAGGTGGCCGAGGTGGTGCCCACCACGCACGTGGAGCGGAGCACGACCTGGCACCGCGCCCTGGCCATTGGCGACGAGCCGCCCCCACCGGAGCTGCGGCGGCTCTCCGTCTCCTGCGTGTGCATCCAGGGGGACCGCGATGTGCTGGTGCCCCCCTCCACCCTGGAGCGGCTGGCCGCGTCGCTTCCCTCCGGGACGCCCCGGCACCTGCTGCGCGGCGCGGGGCACGTGCCGTACTTCACCCACCCCGAGGCGTGTGCCCGGCTGCTGAGGCCCTGGCTGGAAGCCCTGGTGCCCGCCGAGCCCGTTTCGGAGCCGGCCTTCGAGGCCTCCTGGCAGCAGCGTCCCCGGATGGCCGGCAGCGCTGCCTGAGCCTGGACGCCTGGCCTTCCAGGCGGTGAAGGCGCGCCCCACCCGGGGTGCGCCTCCTGGGCAGGAGGGAGCGGGGGAGCAGGAGGGGGGATGTACCTGACCCCGTCCCGCAAGTAGCGTTCGGCCGCCAATGCGGAACCGTCTCGCTCGCGCGCTCACCCTCGTCCCCCTGCTCCTGTCCGCCCCCGTCCTGGCCTCACCCGAGGCGGACGCCGGCACGCCGCCCGAGGCCGTGCGCGCCGCGCCCGTGCTGCCGGCGCCGCCGTCCGCGGTCCGCCCATCCCCGCCCGAGGCGGAGCGCTCGCACACCGTGCTGCTCCTGGGCGACAGCCTCATCGCCACCGGCTTCGGGGAGTACCTGCAGGACCGCCTGGAGGCGCACCCGCGCATCCGCACGGCCCGGCGCGCGAAGTCCTCCACCGGGCTGGCCCGCCCCGACTTCTTCGACTGGATGGCGGCGGGCCAGGAGGAGGTGCAGCGCCACAATCCCGACGTGGTGGTGGTCATCCTCGGAGGCAATGACGGGCAGTCGCTCAAGGACGTCAAGGGCGGCAAGCCCGTCCACTGGGGCCGGCCCGAGTGGGAGCAGGCCTATCGCCAGCGGCTGGAGGAGTTCGTGAAGGTCCTCTCGGCGCCGGGGCGGAAGATTGTCTGGCTCGAGCTGCCGGCCACCGGGCGCAAGCGCTTCGAGCAGAAGCTCACGCTCATCCGCGGCCTCCAGCGCGAGGTCATCACCGCCCGCCAGGACGCGCTGCACCTGGACACGCGGGCCTTCTTCACGGACGCCAAGGGCCGCGCGCTGCTCCAGGCCCGCGTCGAGGGCTTCCGCAAGCCGATGCGGCTGCGCATGGAGGACGGCGTCCACTTCACCGTCGCGGGTGGACGGTACTTCGCCAGCAAGGTGTACCCCGAGGTGCTGGGCGTGCTGGGGCTGGTGCCGGGGTAGCGCCCCCGGCGAGCCTCAGTGCGAGTGGGGCACGGAGTCCGGGCCCCCGGGCAGGTTGTCGGAGCTGTTCCCATCCGGGCGCAGCCGGCGGACGGCGCGCAGCAGCAGCTGCTCGTCGCGCGGGTTGGCCAGGAAGCCACGCGCCCCGAGCTGACGGGCCCGCTCGAAGCCCTCGTCGTCCGACGTGCCATGGACGATGAGCGAGCCGGCGATGTGGACCTCTCCGGCCAGCAGCCCCTCCATGGCCTGGATGGGCGCGAGCACGACGTCGTCATGGCCGGTGTGGAGCACTTCCAGCGGCGTGGCCACCTTCGCGGGGAAGCCATGCCGGGCGAGCAGCCGGGAGATGAGGACGGCGGTGACGGGAGGCCACCCGTAGAGCAGCAGGGGGCCTCCGGGGGCCGGGACGGGAACCGGGGGAAGCTGGGCGGGCTCCTCGATGCCGTACAGCGCGGCCAGCGCGCGGGCCAGCGCGGGGTCCGACGCGACATGCGCCTCGACGCGGGGCTTGCCTGTCACGGCCCGCACGGCGTCCACCGCCGCGC
>JBKGHK010000353.1:0-10192 GCA_046520375.1 Pyxidicoccus sp. 3LFB2 | reverse complement strand
CCCTCAACCCCGCGCCCACACTGCCCGGGGTGACACAGGCCCAGCGGCTGTCCGCCTCGGCGGTGTAGCCGGGCCTACCAGTACCGGCGCGGAGGCGGCGCGGGAGGCGGCGGGGGCCGCGGGCAGGGGCTCGAGCATGCCGAGCTTCAGCAGGCGCTCGATGGCCGCCTTGACCTCCTTGGCGGTGGTGCCACAGGCCTCCAGGCTGCGCGTCGCCTCGGCCATCGTCCGCTCGCCCGCGACGAACTCCACGAGGAACAGGCCGTCGTCGGCGTTGAGGCCGAGGGACGTGCCCCAGGTGGCGCGGGCCGCGTCGAACTGGGCCCGCCCGGTGCCGCCCTTGGCGGCTTCAATCATGGCCGCATACGACGTCGCGGCCTCCGTGCCCTTCGGTGACAGGCGGAACTTCTGCGCACGCCCGAATCGGACCTTCTCTGTCTCTTCACTCATACCGCACCCTCAAGGACAGGCTGCCCCATCCGCTTGAGCCAGCGCACGTGGCTCTTCAATGCTGCTCCGACACTCTGGTTCACCCGGTAGCGTACGCCGTGCTCCCGACACGTGGCCTCGACGATGCGGGAGATGGCCGGGTAATGCAGGTGGCATATCCGGGGGAAGAGGTGGTGCACCACCTGGAAGTTGAGCCCTCCGAGATACCAGCTCACCAGGGGGTTGCCCCGCGCGAAGTCCACCGTCGACTGGACCTGATGCGCCGCCCAGTCATTCTGGAACGTGTGGCTGGGCGCCGGCACCTGCGTGAAGGCGGCCTCCTCCACACAGTGCGCGAGCTGGAACACCGTCGCCAGCGTCAGCCCGAGCACGAAGGCGGTGAGCGCATAGGCGAGCGCCACCTGCCAGACAGGGTGGAAGTAGAGCGGCACCGCGAGCGTCCAGCCGTAGAACACGACCTTCCCCGCGAGGATGCCGGCGAGCTTCCTGCCGGACGGGCGCGGCATCTTCTGGTGACCGACGCGGCCGGTGATGAGGTCCTTGAAGTCGTCGATGAAGTGCCACTTGATGGAGAGCAGCCCGTAGAGCACCCAGATGTACACGTGCTGGAAGCGGTGGGCCGCATGGTGTTGCTGCCCCGGGGCCACGCGGCACAGGGGCTGGATGTCGATGTCCTCGTCCAGGCCGACCACGTTGGTATGGCTGTGGTGGAAGATGTTGTGCTTCCAGTTCCACACGTAGGAAGAGCCGCCAATACAGTCCAGCGTCCACCCGAGCACGCGGTTGACGCCTCGCCGGCTCGAGTAGCTGCCGTGGTTGGCGTCGTGCTGGACGCTGAAGCCGATGCCGGCGACCGCCAGGCCGAGCGAGATGCAGCCCGCCACGACGCCCCAGACGTTCGTCGCGCCGAAGACGAGCCAGGCATAGGAGACGCCGAACCAGCCGAGGATGACGGCCGTCTTCACGTACATGCCGGGAAGGTCCCGAGGGGAGCGCCCGCTTGCTTCCAGGTACTGCTCCACGCGGACCTTGAGGTCCTGGTGAAAGGGCCCCGATTCAAGGAACTTCGCCTTGGCTGCTTGCGACACCGTCCACCCGCTCTCTCACGCCACCGACGCCACCACCGCTGGAGCTGGCGGACGCGGTGGGTGAATCCCAGCGCGGCCTCCTCTGCCGGGTGCCGAAGGACTTCGTAACACATCGCGCGGCGCGGCTGTTCCGGCTTGGGGCTGGCTTAGCGGGTGAGCATCACCAGGTTGCCATCCGGGTCCATGACATAGGCGACGCGCTCGCCCCAGACCTGGTCGGCGGGCTCGGTGACGATGGGGCTTCCGGCGGCGCGCAGTCGCTCGACGGTGGCATCCACATCGTCGACGTAGACGCACAGCTCGATGCGGTGCCCCTGGGCGGGGCGCAGGCGCTGCCCGTGGAGTGGAGGTGTCCCGGTGATGGCGCCGAGCCCCAGCTCCGACTCGCCCAGTTTCAGCGTGACGAAGACGGGCGGACCTTCGGTGGGAAAGCGGAACGCCTCCGTGCCTCCGAGCAGGTCCCGGTAGAAGGTGAGTGCGCGGTCGAGGCTCTCGGTGGAGAGCATCGGGAACATGCGTCGGACCATGGGAGTCACTCCTTTCAGCTCAGCAGCCAGCGCATGGCTTCGGGCAGCCGCCGCTGCCAGTCGCGCTCATGGTGTTCACCCCCGGGCTCGAGCAGGAGGCGCACCTCGTGGTCGGCGTAGCCCAGGTGTTGGAGGTGCCGGTGGAAGTCGCGCGTCGCCTCGCCGTAGCGCATGACGTAGCCCACGGGGTCCACCGTCTCGTCGGCGCCCGCGTCCAGGTAGATGCGGGACCACCTGCGGGTGTGGGCGTTCCACTCGGAGAAGAGCTGGTTCCAGCCCCACATCACCGAGGGCGACAGCGCGC
The DNA here is from genome assembly GCA_046520375.1 of Pyxidicoccus sp. 3LFB2. GTDB lineage: Bacteria > Myxococcota > Myxococcia > Myxococcales > Myxococcaceae > Myxococcus. The sequence goes on along the minus strand of JBKGHK010000353.1, from coordinate 7,823 downwards.
CGATGCGGCCGAAGTGGTCCGGGTATCTCCAGCCGAGGTACAGCGACATGAGGCCGCCGAGCGACGCGCCCATGACGCCCGTCCACTCGGGCTCTGGACGCGTGCGGTAGACGCGGTCGACGTAGGGCTTGAGCGTGTCGACGAGGAAGCGGACGAAGGGCCCGGCGCGGGCGGGGATGTTGCTGCGCGGCTCGGGCCAGGGGGAGTACTCGGCGAGCCTGTCGTGCGTGGAGTCCACCGCGACGATGAGCCAGGGGCCGATGCGGCCCTCGGAGACGAGGCGCTCCAATGTGTGATTGGCGCACCAGGTGTCGAAGAGGGCGGACTCGGGGTGGGCGAAGACGTTCTGCCCGTCGTGCATGTAGAGCACGGGGAAGCGCTCACCCGGCACGGCGTCATAGGCGTCCGGCGTGTAGATGCGGACGGTGCGGGTGCGCCCTTCCTGGGGCGATGCGAAATCTCGGATGATGTGGACGTGTCCCATGGGCTCCAGCGGGGTGGCGACGGCGCGGAAGATAGAATGCCCCTTCCGAGCCCCGCCAGCATGGATGCCACCCCATGTCGTGCGGCTCACCGTGCCGCGTTGGCATGTTCCTTCAGCCAGCCGCTCACGTCCCCGAGCACCTGCGCCTTCTCCGGCTCGTGCAGCAGGTCGTGGAAGAGCCCGTCATACAGCTTCAGCGTCTTGTCCGTGGCGCTCGCGCGCTGAGCCAGCGCCTTGCTGCCCTCGGGGTCCGTCACGGTGTCCGCGGTGCCGTGCATCACCAGCACCGGGGTGGACAGCTCCTCCATCCGCTCGGAAATGGTGCCGAGCGCGGACAGGAGGCGCGACGCCGTCCGCGCCGGGGCCGCGTCCTGGAAGATGAGCGGGTCCGTCTCGTTCTCCTTCACCACGGCGGGGTCTCGCGAGAACTGCTTCGGGTCCAGGCTCAGCACGTCGAGATTCGGCATCACGCCCCCGAGCACCTTCGTGGTGGCGATGAGCGCCTTCGACACGTCCTTGCCCGGCTTCAGCGCGGGCGCACTCAACACCAAGCCCTGGACGTCCGGCTTCTTCTCCAGCGTGAAGAGCGTGACGATGGCGCCGCCCATGCTGTGGCCGAAGAGGAACACCGGCCGGCCCGGCTCCCGCTGCTTCACGCGCTCCAGGAAGCGTCCCAGGTCCGCGAGGTAGTCCTCGAACGAGTCCAGGTGCACGCGCACGCCCTCCGAGTGCCCGTGCCCTCTGAGGTCGAAGGCGTACACCGCGAAGCCCTGGGCCACGAGGTGCTCCGCCAGCTCGCCGTAGCGGCTGCCGTGGTCTCTCAGGCCGTGGACCGCGATGAGCACGGCGCGGGGCTCGTCACCGACGGGCCGCCAGGACTGGGAGAAGAGCTGGAGGCCGCCGGTGCCCTCGAAGGTGGACTCCTCATGGGCGATGTCCCGCCCCGCGATGGCGGAGTACGCGGTCGTACTCGCGCTCGGAGTACGCACGGCCTGGCCCGGACCCTGGCATGCGGCCAGGACGAGCAGGCTGGAGAGCAGGAACAGCGACGACGGCCTCGGGACAGGAGCGCGAAGGTTCATGCCCACCATGTGCCGGATGCCGCGCCGCGGAACATCGGCCAGATGGCCTATGCCCCCGGCGTCACGTCTTGAGCAGGTCGTTCTCCATGGCGAACAGCGCCGCCGCGGCCCGCGTGGACACGCCGAGCTTGTCGTAGATGTGCACCGTGTGGTGCTGCACGGTGCGCGCGGAGATGGACAGCTTCTGCGCCACCTCCTTGTTCGAGCACCCCTGCGCCACCAGCCGCAGCACCTCCACCTCCCGGTCACTCAACCCCGCGGGCCAGGCGCCCCGCTTCCGGCGCGCCCGGTGTCCCGCCGCTTCGAGCACCGCGCGCGCGGCCTCTCCGTCCAACCGCCGCGCGGAGACCTCTGCCTCCAGGTGCCGTGCGGCCTCGTCGGCGGTGTGCGCCGGACGATGGGGACGCGCCTCCGTCATCGCGTGGTAGCCGTCCGCCGCCGCGAGGATGCGCGCGGGCAGCCCCAGCATCGAGGCTGGCACGTTGCGGTGATAGCCCGAGCCATCCAGCCGCTCATGGTGCGCGCCCGCCAGGGCTCCCAGCGGTGCCAGCAGGGGAGAGCGCGCCAGCACCCGCTCCGTGTAGTACGGGTGCAGCCGGACACGCTCCCACTCGGCCGCGCTCAGCGGGCCCGGCTTGTCCCAGAGGTTGGTGGGAACGCTCACCATGCCCAGGTCATGGAGCAGCCCCGCCCGGCGCAGCATCGTGCAGGTGGGCGCATCCAGTCCGGCGGCCCGGCCCGCGGCCTCCGCGAGCGCCGCCACACCGGAGGAATGTCCCAGCGTGTACATCGACTTCAGGTCCACGAAGTCCGCGAAGGCGCGTGCCACGTCTTCCAGCCGTGCGGAGTCTTCGGGCGGCCGCCGCCCCGGCTCGGCGGCCAGCACCGCGTCCCAGACCGAGGGCGCGTCCAGTCTGCCCAGCAGCGCTGGCGCGCATTGCTCGAACGCGCGCGCCACGCGTGGGTCGAAGTGACTGCCACTGCGCTTGCGCACCATCTCCCGGGCCGCGCTCGCTCCGCCCAGCCGGTGGTGGACCTCGGCCGCGCAGGCCACGTGCAGGACGCGGGCGACGAAGGACAGCGCTTCGCCCTCGTGAGCGCCCGGGGCTCCCTTCCCATCCCAGCGCTCGTAGAGCTGCCCGAGCGCCTCCGTCACTCCCGCCCCCATGCCCAGCCGCGCGGCGAGCCGGACGGCGACTTCGCAGGTGCTGCGGGCCATGGCCCCATAGGCGCGCTTCGCACCGACCAGGGCCCCGGCCACCACGCGGGTCCGCTTCAGTGGGCCCAGCCCCTTGCCCAGTCTCGTGAGGGTGGCGGGGAGCAGCTCGGCGTTCCGGCCAAAGTCCACGGGCGAGTAGAGCTGCTTGGCGGCGATGTCATCTCCCATCGCGGCGGCCTCTTCGGGTGCAAAGGCGGTGCAGCCCACGTAGCGCAGCATCCCCGCGTCATAGGCGTCGGAGACCTCCTGCTCGCTGCCACCCGCCTCGCGCGCCAGCTCCACCGCGAGCAGACAGGTGCGCAGCGCTGTCTCCATCGGGTTGCCGTTCGCCAGGTCCGTGGCCAGCGAGAGGGCACCCAATACCTCGGCGAGCCGGAGCGTCTGGGGAGGGGAGGGCACGGCGTGAGTATCGCCTCAAACGGTGGTTTTCAGGCCACCTGTGGCGGCTGGACTGAAGATCGCGGCGCCAGGCCCCGGAGCCACGGGCGCGAAGGATGTGCTGCATTAAAGGGCTCACTCGAAGGGCTCATGCACGCAGGCCGTGCCATATAGGCCCGACAGCGGTATCAAGGCCCGACGCATGACCACGAAGCAGCCGCTCTCCGCCGACATGTCGACGCCGCCCGGCCGGGACCAGGCCCGGCGGTCACCGACCGTGCGCACCGTGCCGGCGCTGACCATCGTCGCCCATCCCCAGCTTCAGCGCGTGGGGGACCGGCTGCTGCTGGAGACGCTCGCCACCGACGGCAAGCCCGTCCCCCTGTCTCGCAATGCCCCGGACTTCTCGCGGCCCGGTGGCCTGCTGTCGCTTCCCCTGGGAGACCCGTTCATCAGCCGCACGCCCGTGCAGCTCGAGCCCGGGCCTGACGAAGGTGTCCGGCTGCACGTACCCGAAGATGCAACGCAGGTGCGCGTCGCCACCGAGCTCTTCACCGGTCACCGCGAGTTCACCCGTGACGAAGTGGCCGAGGGCGTGCCGCTGATCCTCGCCGAGCGCGTGGTGCTGCTGCTCCACCTCACCTCGCTCACTCAAGACACCGGCCCCGAGGACCACGGCCTCGTGGGGCAGGGTGAAGGCATCCGCCACGTGCGCGAGAGCATCACCCGCGTGGCGGACCTGAACGTCCCGGTGCTCATCCGGGGCGAGACGGGCACGGGCAAGGAATTGGTGGCGCGCGCCATCCACGAGCGGGGCCCTCGCCGCGCGGGCCCCTTCGTCAGCGTCAACCTGGGCGCGCTCGCCAAGGAGCTGGTCTCCGCCGAGCTCTTCGGCGCCGAGCGGGGCGCATTCACCGGTGCCACCCGGGACCGGGGAGGCTTCTTCCGCGCCGCGCACGGCGGCACCCTCTTCCTCGACGAAGTGGGCGAAGCACCTCCCGAAGCGCAGGCCGCGCTGCTGCGCGTGCTGGAGACAGGCGAGCTCTACCCCGTGGGCGGCCACACGCCGGTGCCCGTCGATGTGCGGCTGGTCTCCGCCACCGACGCCGACCTGGAGGCGCGCATCGAGGAGCGGCAGTTCAAGGCGCCACTGCTGTACCGGCTGGCCAGCTACGAAATCCACGTGCCGCCCCTGCGTGCGCGCCGCGAGGACATCTGCCCGCTCTTCCTCCACTTCGCCCGCCAGGAGCTGGAGGCCACGGGTGAGGCCGGACGGCTGTCGTCCTCGGAGCCCCGCGCCGAGCCCTGGCTGCCCGCCGCCCTGGCCGTGCGCCTGCTGCGCTACGCGTGGCCCGGCAACGTGCGCCAGCTTCGCAATGTCGCCCGGCAGCTCGTCATCGGCAGCCGGGGCCTGTCCCGCCTGCGCGCCGATGCCCGGCTGGAGCAGCTGCTCGACGCCGAGGCCCTGCCCGTGCCCGGACGGACCGCGGCGTCCACCGTGCCCCCGGAGAGCGCCGAGGCGAAGGGCTCACGGCGAAAGCCCGCCGACGTGGGCGAGCAGGAGCTGCTGGAGGCCCTGCGCGCCTGCTCCTGGGACCTCAAGGCCACCGCGGACTGGCTGGGCATTCCCCGCTCTTCCGTCTACGTGCTCATCGACAAGAGCACCCTGATACGCACCGCGCGGGACCTGACCCCGGAGGAAATCACCCGCTGCTTCCACGAGTGCGGAGGCGACCTGGACAAGATGGCGCAGCGGCTGGAGGTCTCGAAGCGCGCCCTCCAGCGCCGCGTCCGCGAGCTGGGGCTGGACGCGTGACACGTCAGGAGCGGCTTTGACACGCCGCTGACGTGTTCACCGGGGCTCTGGAGGGGCCGGCGGTCCGGGACTCCCGAGGGAATTCGCTCCCCGCGCCCCTGGTACACGCCCTGCAATCTCGCGGCGGACACGTACCTCAACATCCCCCAAGTGGGGAGGAGCCACGGCCCATGGCCAACATCATCGTCACCATCCAGAGCAATGAAGACATCCGCTACTCGCCGAGCCCGGTCGTCCGCCACGGGGATACGGTGACGTTCAAGCTCGAGGGCATCCCCGGAGAGGTCGACGTGGTCTTCGACTCGGGCAGCTGCCTCAACCCGCCGGGGCCCTACACGCTGAACGGCAGCACCCTGGCCACGTCGTCCTCCCAGCAGACCGTGGCCGTGACCGCGCAGGCGAAACAGTACCCCTTCACCGTGACCATCCCCGGCGGCTCCGAGCGCAGCAAGAAGAAGGGCGGAGAGCTGGAGTCCAAGAAGGGCGGGCTCGACGTGACGACCGACCCCCCGGAGGACCGCAACACCCGGAAGTAGGGCGCCGCTCAGGGGGTGGAAGGACCGGTCGTCCGCTCGCGTGAGGCGGACAGCAGGTCCTTCCACATGGGGGCGAGGTTCGGATTGGAGGCCAGGGCCTCCTTCAGCTCTTCCCGCGCCTCGTCCGTCCACGGCTGCCGCTCCTCGGAGGAGGCGGCGGTCTCCGCCAGCGACAGCCGCACGCTGGCGCGAAGCACCCGGGCCCTCGCCCAGTGGGGCCGCTCGGACAATGCCTGCCCGGCCAACGTCAAGGCGTGCGTCAGCGCACCGTTCGGGTCCTCTCCCTGACGCACCTTCCACATCGCCCACTCGCGGTGGAAGAGCCCCGCGGCCAGCAGGATTTCGGGCTTGCCGGGCGACAGCTCTAGCGCCTGGGCGAAGGCCTTCGCCGCCTCCTCGAAGTCCTCGCTCCGAGCCTGCTCCCGCCGCGCCAGCCAGCGGGCCTGCACGGCGCGCGTCTCACCCAGGTACCACCAAGCATCGCCCAGCCGGGGGTTGAGCTCGCGTGCGCGCGCCAGGGCCTCCTCGGCCCGGGCCACGTCCTTGCGCACGTCACCGCCTCGCTCCAGGGTCCACGTGGCCATCAACCCGTGCGCCCGGGCGAGGTTCGCCCAGAAGTCCGCGTCGCCGGGCAGCAACCGCAGGGCCTGTTGGTACGCGTCCAGCGCGGCGCGGACACTCGCGCCCGGGTCTTCGCTCCGCGCGAGCTGGTACGTGGCGCGCCGTGTCCACAGCTCGCCCAGGTTGTTGTAGGCGTAGGCCTGCTGGGGCGAGCTGGTACGTGGCGCGCCGTGTCCACAGCTCGGCCCAGGTTGTTGTAGGCGTAGGCCTGCTGGGGCGCCACCGTCCGGGCCTGCTCGAAGGCGTGCTGGGACTGGGTGAACAGGGGCTCCGGGTCGCCGCCTTCCTCCCAGCGCTGCTCCCCCTGCCACTGCAGCGTCATCCCCATGCCGTTGTGGAGCTGCGGCAGCTGGTCATTCAGGGCCAGGCCCTGGCGGTAGAGCGTGAGGGCCCGCTCCATGTCCGGGGCGCCGTCCTGGCCATGGCCCAGGCGCCAGCGGGCGAGCTGCTCGGAGGCGTCCGCGGCATTGAAGAGGGCCACGACGTTTCGGGGGTTGATGCTCAGCGCCTTCTCCAGCGCGTCCCGGGCCGCCGCCAGGTCTCCCGCTGCGTCCGGAGTCCGGGGCCACGCGGCCCGCCGGACCAGCGCCGTGCCCAGGTTGATCCATGCATCCGCCTGCTGCTCGCGCAGCTGGATGGCCGCGCGGTACGCGTCGATGGCCTTCTGCTGATGCGCGAGCGGGTCCTCCCCATGCTCGGCCTCGTATTCAGCCCAGACCTGGTACGTCATGCCGAGGTTGGCATGGAAGGAATAGTCGCGCTCCCCGGGCTGGACGCGCTCGAAGGCGTCGATGGACTGCCGGAGCTGCTCGCCCGGGTCCTGTCCCTGCCGCTGCCGGTAGCGCGCCCACTGTCGATGGGAGATGGCCAGCTCCAGCAGCGCGGCGGAGGCCCCCGGCGGCGCCACCGCCTGCGCGGCGAGCGCCGCGTCGATGGCCTTCTGGTTCAGCGCCTCCACGTCCGGGCTCCCCTTCCGGGCCCGCTGCTCCGCGAGCCGACGGTGGAGCCGCGACAGGACCACGTGCGCGCGGAAGTCATCCGGTGCGGCGGCGACCGCACGCGACATGGCCTCTACGCCGCGCTCGTAGTGGGGCAGCACATCGCCCGCGCCGTACAGCTCCATGACGAACGCGGCCAGCTCCAGCCGGCCCAGCGCGGAGTGTGTGGACGGGTGGCTGTCGGCGGTGGCGATGGCGATGGCGTACGCCTGCCGGCCCGCGGCCAGGTCCGCCTGCGAGCCCGCGGCATCCCCCTGGTGCCAGCGCTGCGTGGCCCTCGCCAGCAGGACGTCCCCCTTCAGCAGCGGCGCCTCGTAGAACCACGGCTGCGCGCGGCCCATCGCCTCCAGGTGCGCCAGCGACGTGTCGTGCTGTCCCTCGTAGAAGGCGAACAGCGCCCGTACATATAAAGGAGGGGCGGGGACGTCCGGGCCCTCGGCTTGGCGCAGGTATGCGAGGGCCGGGTCCCGGTAGCGCTGCTCCAGCTCGCGGCGCCGGGCCTCGCGCTGCTCGGGGCCGCGGCGCTCCACGTCCATCAACAGCTGCTCGCGGTACAGGTCTCCCAGCACCAGCGCCAGCGCCCACGCCACGCGGGGCTCGCGGTAGCCATGCGCCCAGGCGGCCTCGAGCCGGGCCCTCGCGCCCTCCCGGTCTCCCAGGGCGAGCAGCGCGCGGCCCAGGGCGTACTG
>JBKGHK010000352.1:0-10231 GCA_046520375.1 Pyxidicoccus sp. 3LFB2 | reverse complement strand
CCCTCCGCCACCAGCACCCCGGCCTCTTCGAACAGCTCGCGCGCGGCCGCCGAGCGCAGCGCCGCCTCCTCGCCCGTCGCCCCCCGCACCGGCACCTCGGCATCCGCCGCGTCCAGCTTCCCCCCGGGAAAGGCGTAGAAGCCGCCCGCGAAGGCGAGCGCCTTGCCACGCTTCACCCAGTACACCTCCACGCCCGTCGCCGTGCGCCGGTACAGGACGGCCACCGATGACGCGCGGGGCTCGACGGGGGTGTGACTGGAGTCCAGGCCCATGCCCAGACCGGGGAGACGCTCACTCATGGTTGCACCGTCTGGCCGAGCAGCCGGCCCATCAGCTCGTGTGCCTTCTCCGCCTGGTCCGGCCGCACGTACAGCCGGCTGAGGCGCACCGCGCCACTGTAGCGCTGGTACAGGGCGGTGTAGCGCGCCACTTCCGTCAGCCGCCCGGTGGAAGCGTCGATGATGAACAGGCTCGGCCCCTTGCTCCCGGCGCCCGAGGCGTACTTGCTGAGCACGTTCATGGACTCGACGACGTAGTGCTCGAAGTTGTGGGACACCAGCGCGCTGCGCAACACGTCCAGGTCGTACCCCGCGTCCCGCTCGGTGAACTGGGCCAGCAGCTTGAAGCCCTGCCGCCGGCTGATGCGCTCGGCCCACCGGTTCTTCGAGCGGCGCAGCGTGTACCAGAGCGCCGCGTCGTCACACAGGAGGAACTCCTCCGGGTCCGACGGTATCTCGAACTCGCCGGGCGACTCCTCGTAGTAGCGCCGCAGCATGTAGTCGAAGTTCACCGAGGTGTGGTGCAGGTACACCGACACGAACATGTGGTAGCGGCTGAGCAGGAAGTCCTCGAAGGCGAAGGCCGCCGCCCGGCTCAGCGCGAGGTAGGCCCGCCCGTCCTTCACCGCCGGGTTGAGGTTGCCGATAATCCAGTCCATGTCGTACCGGCCGTAGTTCACCCCCGTGTAGAACGAGTCGCGCAGCAGGTAGTCCATCCGGTCCGCGTCCAGCTCCCCGGAGACAATCGCGCGCAACAGCGGCGTCCAGTCCACGCCCTGGTGGGTGAAGCCCGGGTCCTTCGGCGGCTTCGCGCCGGTAATCAGCGCCACCGACGCCATGGGGGTGATGCCCAGCGAGCCGAAGTGCCGCTCGATGATGGGCGTCAGCGAGCTGTCGAGGAGGATTTTCGCCGTGTAGTCCTCGTGGGTGGCCTGCTCGCCTTCCGCCGTGGAGTCCAGCCAGGAAGGCAGCCGCAAGAGCGAGCGCTTCGGGGCGATGCGCTCCGACGCGTGCGACAGCGGCATGTGGCCCAAATCGTGGCAGAGCACCGCCAGCCGCACCGCGGCACAGAAGCGCTCGCGCACCTCGTCCGGCAGGGAGGAGCGGGCGGCCACCGCGCCGAAGACGCGCGAGGCGACGTGCATGGCGCCCAGGGAATGGATGTGACGGGTGTGCGTCGCCCCCGGGAAGGCGAGGTCCCCGAAGCCCAACTGGCGCACGTAGCGAAGCCGCTGGTAGTGCCGGCTGTCGATGACGGCCTTCTCCGAGTCGCTGACCGGAATGGTGCCGTGGATGGGGTCACGGATGCGCATGGTTCTCTTTCCATACTCCTGGATACCTCTCCGGGAGGTAGCCAACCGTACTTCATACCCTTCCGGGAGGTAGCCCATCAGGTAGCCGACCGTCGGCCACGGACTGGGATCAATCCGGGGGACGTGCTAACCCTTCTGGCACCTCCGAATGCACATCATCCTGCTGCACAACCGCGACCACGACCTCCTCGAGGACGACCCCGGACGGGAGGCCCGCGAGGATGTCGTGCGCGTCGCCTCGTCACTGGCCGAGGCCCTCTCCCGCGGGGACACCCATGCCGAGCCGCTCGCCATCGAAGGCGACCGGCTGGACTTCGTGGACACGCTGCGCCGGCGTCAGCCGGACCTCGTCGTCAACCTCTGCGAGTCCCTCGCCGCCGACAGCCGCGGGGAGATGGCCGTCCCCTGCCTCCTGGACGCGCTCGGGCTGGCCTACACCGGCTCGTCCGCCCTCTCGCTCGGGCTGGCCCTGCACAAGCCCAAGGCCAAGGAGATTCTGACCGCGCGCGGCGTGCCCACCCCCGGCTTCCGCGTGGTGCAGCGCCTGGAGGACGCCCTCGCGGTGGACCTGCCCTGGCCCCTCATCGTCAAGCCCGCGCGCGAGGACGCCAGCGTGGGCGTGACGGGCGACTCCGTCGTGTACGAGCGCTCGGCGCTGGTGCGCGCCTGTGACGCGGTGCTCCGTAACTTCCACCAGCCGGCCCTCGTGGAGCAGTTCATTCCCGGGCGGGAAATCTACGTGCCGCTGCTGGGCAACCAGCCGCGCCAGCCGCTGCCGCTGACGGAGATCCACTTCGGCCGTACCTTCGAGGAGCGGCCGAATATCGTCTCCTACACGGCGAAGTGGGAGCCGGAGTCGGCCGAGTACCAGGATACGACCAGCGGCCCGTGCCAGGTGGACGCGACGCTGGAGGCCCGATGCGTGCAAGTCGCGCTAGAAGCCTTTGCAGCATTGGACTGTCAGGACTATGGACGGGTCGATCTCCGGGTTTCCCCGGAGGGCGTGCCTTACGTCATCGACATCAACCCCAACTGTGACCTCCATCCGAGCGCAGGGTTCGCCAAGGCCGCCAAGGCCGCGGGCATGGACTACCCGACCCTGGCCGCCCGCATCGTGGAGGTCGCTCTCGAGAGAGCACATGGATATCCGGCCACTCGTCGCAAAGGACAAGGAGCCCCTCGCCGCGCTGATTCGAAAGATCGAAACCTTCTCGCCGCAGGAGGTTGAGGTCGCCATCGAACTGGTCGGCATCGCGCTCACGCCGGGCAACACCGACTACTCCATCATCGTCGCGGACCGGGGCGGCCAGCTCGTGGGCTACGTCTGCTACGGCCCCACGCCGATGACGGAGGACACGTACGACTTGTACTGGATTGCCTCCGCGCCCGAGGTGCGGGGCCAGGGTGTGGGCGCCGCGCTGGTGTCCGGCATGGAGGGTGACATCCGCCGCCGCAACGGCCGGCTCATCCGCGTGGAGACGAGCGCCACGGAGGCCTATGGCCCCACCCGTGGCTTCTATGCCTCCATGAAGTACGGCGAAGAGGCGCGCATCCGCGACTTCTACAAGGTGGGGGACGACCTCATCATCCTCACCAAGCGGATGTAGTCCGAAGGACGCGGAACGGGGCGGTTGAAGACAACGGCCCCTTCCCTCGTTAGAAGGGGCGTGATGACCCGTCCGCCCCGACTGCAGTCCCTGGCCCTCGTGTCCCTGTGCGCCCTGCTGATGGGCGCGCCGTCCGTCCAGGCTCAAGCCCCCAAGGCCTCGGCCCCCGCGTCCAAGGTCGCCCCGGCCAAGGCCGAGGTGTCGGACGTGGTGAAGGCCCCCCGTCCCAAGGGGGGCGAGTACTTCGGCCTCTACCTCATGGACAAGAAGGTGGGCTGGCTCTTCACCGACGTGGAGCTGCTCCCTGGCGAGCCCGCGCGGGTGAAGTCCACCAACCAGCTCGTCTTCAAGGCCATGGTGGCCACGCGTCTGTCCGAGCGCGTGCACCGCGAGGAGCGCATCTACGAGGCGAAGCCCGGCGGGCGCCTGTTGTCCTTCACGGTGACGCAGAAGGGCGACGGCGGCGAGCAGCTGCTGGAGGGCACCGCCACGCCCGAGGGCGTGCGCGTGGTGCGCAAGCGTCCGGGCCGCCCCGACGAGCAGCTGAAGCAGCTGCCCCCCGCCCAGGAGCGCGTGGAGGACGCGGACCCGGTGCGCGTGGCCCTGCTGCGCAAGGCGGACGTGAAGGGCTTCTCGCTGGACGGGTTGGACCTGGAGACCTACGGCCTGGCCACCACCCTGGAGCCCTCGGAGCAGCGGGTGCTGAACGGCGTGAAGGTGAAGCTGAGCCGGGCGAGCACGCTGTCGGAGAAGGAGAAGGTGCCGGTGACGTCCTACGTCACCCAGCGCGGGGAGATGGTGCTGGTGGAGTTCGGCCAGACGATGCAGGCGCGCAAGGAGACCGAGGCCGTCGCGAAGCGGCTGGACCTGGTGGAGGTGTTTGGCCTCACCCGCGTGGTGCTCCCCAAGCCGCTGCCCGAGGCCGCGCGCGCGGTGCCCGGCAGCGTCACCCTGGTGGTGCAGGGGCTGCCGGAGAAGTTCCGCGAGCAGACGTACCGGCAGAAGTACAAGCCGCTGCCCGACGGGAAGGTGGAGGTGACGCTGTCGGCCGCGGCGCCCGCGCCCGCGGCCCGCAAGCCCCGGCCCCTGGCGGACCCGGACGGCGGGGAGAACCTCAAGGCCACCATCATCGTGGAGAGCGACGCCCCGGCCATCCGCGAGCTGGCGAAGAAGATTGTCGGTGACGAGAAGGACGCGTACCGCGCGGCCCAGAAGGTGAACACCTGGGTGGCCACCAATCTGGAGAAGGACTACGGGGCCAGCGCGGACCGGGCCACGGACGTGCTGAGCCAGCGGCGCGGGGACTGCACGGAGCACTCGCTGCTGTCGGTGGCGCTGCTGCGCGCGGTGGGCATTCCCGCGCGGCGCGTGGACGGCGTCATCTACATGGTGAACCAGGACGGCGTGCCCGCCCTCTACTGGCATGAGTGGGTGGAGGCCTTCGTGGGCGAGTGGACCCAGATGGACCCCACCTTCAACCAGCCGGTGGCGGACGCCACGCACTTCGGCTTCGGCGAGGAGGGGAACGCGGAAATCACCCCCCTCATCGGCGCGCTGAAGGTGACGGACGTGAAGTGAGCCGCCGCACGCGCTGAGCCTCGCGGTGGGTGGACATGGCCCCGGGGCAGGCGCACCCCGCCCGGGGGCCCACTGTTCAGCCGTCGTCACATGGATTAATCACGGACCCGCTCAACCAAGCTGAGGGGGGTTCAATCCATGCAGAAGATGAAGACGGCGCTCGCGGTGCTTTCGCTCGCGGCAGTCACGGGATGCAGCAGCGGTGGCGAGGGTCGCATTGTCGGGTTCGTGGTGGACGGCCAGAGCGGCCAGCGCCTGAACTTCTTCAAGGCCGACGAAGCCAAGAACAACATCGACGACGACGACGAGTCGAAGTCCCAGGTGTACGCCGTCATCCAGGGCGAGTTCCGCCGGGCGAAGCCCTGTGGCGAAGGCGACCTGAAGCAGGAGAACAGCATCGAGGCGGACGGGTGCTACCAGATTGAGGGCATCCCCCTGGGTGAAGAGTTCCCCATCTTCGTGCAGACGCCGGGCTACGAGCGGTTCATGGGCCGGTACACGATGCAGACCTGGCACGAGGACATCGAGCAGGAGAGCGCGCAGGAGGTGGTCAACCTCCGCGTGTTCCCCACGGGCTTCGCGGTGGACTACCGCTTCCTGGTGAACCTCAACGGCCGCGCGGTGCCGGACGCGAAGGTGAACTGCCAGTACCGGCTGGACCAGGGCAACACGCTGCAGACCGCAGGCAACTTCCTGGCGCCGGAGGCCACGGGCAGCACCACGGTGAGCGCGACCACGGACGCCAACGGCGTCGCCATCATCCCGGGCGCGCAGCTCGTCAACGGCGCACCGTACCACTGCGAGGCGGTGCTCAACGGCGCGGTGGACGGCCGCGTGCTGTCGGGCCAGTCGGACATCGTCGCGGGCACGAGCCAGCCGGAGCAGGCGCTGTCCATCACCAGCCCGGGCGCGTCGGACCAGAGCTTCTACGCGGTGTACTCCAACGCGGACGACCCGGACGCGCTGATGGGGCGTGAAGGCAAGCTGGTGGTCACCTTCAACCGGCCGGTGGAGCTCGCGCCGGGCACCGTGGACTGCCAGTCGGCGGCGCTGTTCACCGCGGACCGCGACAACGACGGCAACATGGGCCGCTTCGTGCCGGACCAGGCGAACAACAACGCCTCCGAGACGGCCACCGCCGAGGTGTCCTCGGACGGCCTGACGCTGACGGTGGGCTTCAAGACGCCGGAGACGCCGTTCGACACGGATGACCGCAACACGCTGGTGGCCTTCAGCGGCATCATCGTGCGCCCGCGCGGCGCGGCGGACAGCATCCAGGCGCGCTACATCGGCGCGCTCGGGGCCTGCACCGAGGCCAACGTGTATGGCAATGCCCAGCCGCTGCGCAACGTGCGCGCGGGTGGCCAGGCGGACACCATCCGGCTGTTCTAGGCCTCAAAGCCAGACGTGCGTGACACCGCGGGGCGCGGGGCCGACCAGAGGCCTTCCGCGCCCCGCGTGCGTCCGGGCTCTCCCGTGTCGCGGGCGCGCGGTTCCCCGACATGGAAGCCGGCCCCGCTTCGCCTCCTCCCCCTCGCGTGCGCGCCCCGTGCACACCTTTGTCTCGACGTCTCACATCGCCATCCAGGGGGGGCACTACAATGGAACCCACGGCTCCTAGCCGGGCGCTCGCGCCAGGCCAGGTCATCGTCTCGCTGAACTTCGATGACTGTCTTTCCAGTCAACTCCAGGCCGCGGCCATTCTCGAAGCGAGGGGAATGCGCGGCACCTTCTTCATCAACAGCGCGAAGCTGGGAATGTCCGGCCGCCTCACGCTCGACCAGCTGCGCGCCCTCCGGGACGCAGGGCACGAGATTGGCGGCCATACGCTGAGCCACCCCCGCCTCACGTCGCTCTCCGCGGACGAGCAGCGGAAGGAAATCTGCAATGACCGGGTGGCCCTGCTCAATGCCGGCTTCCGGGTGACGTCCTTCGCCTATCCCTTCGGCGACAAGGACTCCGTCACGCGGCAGATTGTCATCGACTGCAACTACAACTCGGCCCGGGAGAGCGGCGGCCTGCGCACGCCCGGCGGCAGCACGGGCAACCCCTACGGCGAGCCCGTGCCTCCCATGGATGCCTTCGCGATTCGCACCCACGGCTCGGTGCAGGACACCACCACGCTCGACACGCTCAAGGCCTGGGTGCTCAACGCGGAGAATTCAGGGGGTGGCTGGATTCCCATTGTCTTCCACCACATCTGCGCGCCGTGCGACCCGCCCCAGCAGTATTCCATCTCCCCGGCCAACCTCACCGCGTTCCTGGACTGGCTGGCGCCGCGAGTCTCGCGAGGCACCACCGTCGCGCTGATGGACACGGTCATCGGCGGGACGCTGAAGCCGCCGGTCAGCTGGCCCCCCGTCGTGGCGCCCACCGCGGAGCTGTTCAAGAACCCGTCGCTGGAGACGGACAGCAACGGGGACGGCACTCCGGACTGCTGGCAGCGTGGCGGCTTCGGCACCAACACCTTCACGTGGACGCGCACGGCGGATGCGCACAGCGGCGGCTGGGCGCAGCAGGTCCGCATCTCCAGCTACTCCAACGGCGACCGCAAGCTCCTCAGCCTGCAGGACAGCGGCACCTGCTCCCCGGCCGCGACGACGGGCCACCGCTACCGCATCTCCGCCTGGTACAAGTCCACCACGTCGGTGCGGTTCAAGGCGTACTACCGGGACAGCGCGGGCGTCTGGGATTACTGGACGCAAGGGCCCCTGCTGCCGGCCGTCAGCAGCTACACCCGCGCCGAGTGGACCACGCCCGGTGCGCCCAGCGCGGCCCGCCGGCTCAGCCTGGGCCTGTCGATTGACCGCGTGGGCACCATGACGGTGGATGACCTCTCGCTCGTCGACCTCGACGCGACGACCATGCTCCGGGAAGGCTACCGGCGCATCGAGGAGGAGGAGGGAGCCGAAGCCACGATGTCTCCGTGAGGCGACGGCTCATGCCCCGCCTGGGGCCGCCGCCAGCCGCTGGGCCAGCGACTCCGCGTCGGTGAGGGGCCGCTCGCAGACGAAGCCCCGGCACAGGTACGCCGCGGCACGGCCTCCCACCGGCTCCCGGCCCTCGAAGATTTCCTTCAGCAGCGGCGGCACCGGCGCCCCCGGCTCCCGCCAGCCGAAGGCGAAGGTGGGCGAGTACACGCGGTTGGCCGAGGCCAGCAGCGGCGCCACCGCCTCGCGCGCCCCGGAGAACGTGACGCCGGCCGCGCCGTCCAGCAGCGCGTCCGCCGCGAGCCCCAGGTAGCCGTACCCCATGACGTTCTTCACCAGCCCCTCGCGCATCCGCGCCACATACTTCTCCGGCAGCTCCAGGTGGCGCTTCTCGCCCGTGAGCGCCGCCAGCTCCACCTGCGCCTCCGTCAGCGTGGAGGCGCCCGAGGGGAAGGCGTTGTCGAAGAGCCCGTACGTCGCCACCACCAGGTCCTTCTGCCCGCGAGGCGCGGTGAGGTACGCCCCCTTCTCCGCGTCCCAGAACAGCTCCACCGCGCGCCGCACCAGCGCGTCCGCGGCCTCCAGGTACTTCACCTCGAAGGTCGCCTGGTAGAGCGCGGTGAGCCCCGAGGCCAGGTCCCCATAGTCCTCCAGGAAGCCGTCGATGCGCGCCTGTCCCTCCTGGTACGAGCGCGCCAGCCGAGTCCCGTCCCACATCTTCCCGAGCACGAAGTCCGCCGCGGCGGCCGCCTGCCCCGCCCAGTCCGGACGCTCGAAGACGCGCGCGGCCCGCGCCAGCCCCCGAATCATCAGCCCGTTCCAACCCGACAGAATCTTGTCGTCCCGCCCCGGCTTCACCCGCTGCTCGCGCACCCCGAAGAGGGCCTGCCGGGCGGCGGCCAGCTCCCGCTCCACCTCCTCCACCGGCAGCCCGCGCTCGCGCGCCAGCTCCTCCGCCGACACGGCCACCTCCAGCACCGTGGTGCCGTGCTCGAAGTTGCCAGGCGGCAGGACGCGGAAGTGGCGCAGCACCAGCTCCGCGCGCGCCGGGGGCAGCGCCGCCTGGATTTCCTCGGGGCGCCAGACGAAGAACTTCCCCTCCTCTCCCTCGCTGTCCGCGTCCTGGGCCGCGTAGAAGCCGCCGCCCGCGTCCGTCATCTCGCGCCGGACGTACTCCACCGTCTCCTCCACCACCTTGCGCCACAGCGGCCGGGGCTCCACCTGCTGGGCCTCCGCGTACAGGTGCAGGAGCTGCGCGTTGTCGTAGAGCATCTTCTCGAAGTGGGGCACCAGCCACCGCTCATCCACCGAGTAGCGGTGAAAGCCTCCGCCGAGCTGGTCGTAGAGGCCGCCCAATGCCATGCGCTCCAGCGTGCGGAACACGCCGTCCTTCAGGGGCGCGCCTCCGCCGCGCCGCCAGCCGCGCAGCATCAGCGCGAGGTTCATCGGGTTGGGGAACTTGGGCGCGCCGCCAAAGCCGCCGTGCACCGGGTCCACCTGCTGCGCCATGCTCCGGCCCATGGCCACCACGTCCTGGGCGGTGAGGGCCCCGGGCGCAGCATCCAGGCCGTACGCGGCCAGCTCGCCCAGGCCCTCCTCGAAGAGCCGGGACTGGTGCTGGACCTCCGACTGCTTGTTCACCCACGCGTCGTGCAGCGAGGCCAGCAGCCGGGGGAAGCCGGGCCGGCCGTACTTGTCCGTCGGCGGGAAGTAGGTGCCGCCATAGAAGGGCTTCAGGTCCGGCGTGAGGAACACCGTGAGGGGCCAGCCGCCGCCCTGCCCCATGAGCTGCACCACGCCCTGGTATATCTGGTCCAGGTCCGGGCGCTCCTCCCGGTCCACCTTGATGTTGATGAACCAGTCGTTCATCAGCCGGGCCGTCTCCGGCGACTCGAACGACTCGTGCGCCATGACGTGACACCAGTGGCACGCGGAGTACCCCACCGACAGCAGGATGGGCTTCCCCTCGGCCTTCGCGCGGGCGAGCGCCTCCTCGCCCCAGGGGAACCAGTCCACGGGGTTGTGGGCGTGCTGCCGCAGGTACGGCGAGGGCTCCTGGCCCAGGCGGTTGGTGGGGCCAGAAGGCGGAGGGTGGGCGGCCATGGCGACTCCGGGGAAGGGGCCTTCCTTCGAGATAGGAAGCCCCCGGAGGGCGAGCAAGCACAAAGGGCTCAACACTCCGCTGGCCAACGGGCGCCCGGTGCGCTTTGTCCGGAGGCGTGAGCCCGCCGTCGCCCGCCCCTGCTCCCTCCCCTGCCGCTGGCCCTGGCATGAAGGCCTGCCTCGCCCTGCTCGGTGTGGCGGCGGTGGCAAGGCTCGCGCTGCTCCTGGGCACGGACGTCTACTTCGACACGGCGTACTACTGGCAGTGGGCCCGGCACCTGGCGTGGGGCTACTACGACCACCCGCCCATGGTGGCGTGGCTCATCGCCGCGCTCGGCGTCCGGGGCTCGGCCCTGCTGTGTGGCGTGGCCACGGTGGCGGCGGTGTGGGGGCTCGCGCGGGACGTGTACGGCCACCGCGAG
>JBKGHK010000351.1:0-10233 GCA_046520375.1 Pyxidicoccus sp. 3LFB2 | reverse complement strand
CCGGCGGGCCAGCGACTGCGTCATTTCACCCGGCAGCGTACCGGGAAGGCGACACGGGGCGCCAACCGGCCAGCCCAGCCTGCCCGGAGGGGCCCCATGGCATCGCCCCCCGGGGTAGGGCCTGTGATAGGAAGCTCACACGCAGGAGGGAGTCCGACGCTGACGACCGGACAGGAGTGGCTGGTTGACGCGAGTGGCTGCGAGCCCGAGCGCCTCAAGGACGCGGCGACGCTTGCCGCGCTCTTCGAGGAGTTCATTGTCTTGCTGGAGCTGAAGGTGGTGGGACAGCCGCAGTGGCACGTGTTCCCCGAGCCCGGGGGCATCACCGGGCTGACGCTCCTGGCGGAGAGCCATCTGACCATCCACACCTTCCCCGAGCACGGCTTCGCCGCGCTCAACGTCTACTGCTGCCGCCACCGCGCCCGCCCGGACTTCGAGTCCCTGCTGGCGCGGCACCTGGGGGCGGCGTCCTGCACCGTGCGTGAGCTGAAGCGGGGGGTGACGGCGTGAGGCAGGAGGGGCAGTGTCCGTCATGTGGCGCGGCGGTGGAGTTCACCGCCGGCTCGGCGCAGGTGGTGGTGTGCTCCCACTGCAACACGGTGGTGGCGCGCAGCGGTGACAGCTTCGAGGCGCATGGGAAGATTGGCCGCATCGTCCCCACCGACTCGCCGCTCCAGCTCCACGCGGAGGGGCGCTTCGCGAAGGCGGGCTACCGCATCGTCGGCCACCTCCAGAAGGACCATGGCGCGGGCCCGTGGGACGAGTGGTACGTGGAGTTCGACGACGGGCGCACCGGGTGGATCAGCGAGTCCGAGGGCGCCTTCCACCTGCTCTTCTTCGCGGGCGTCGAGGAGGGCCTCCGGCTGGAGGACCTGCACCCCGGTGAGCGGCTGCGCCTGAGAGACCGCTCCTGGGTCATCGAGGAGCGCGGCCATGGCCGCGTGGTGTCCGCCGAAGGGCAGCTCCCCAGCGACGTGGACCCCACCCAGGACGCCTGGTACGTGGACGCCACCGGCTCCCGGGGCGCGTTCGTCACGCTGGACTTCGGCACCCGCGGGCAGGACCCGGAGCTGTTCACCGGCGAGGCGCTGAAGCTGGAGCAGCTGGGCATCCCCGCCGGGCAGCTCCGCCCCCGCGTGCGCAAGGTGGAGCTGAAGCAGGCGCGCTGCACCAACTGCAACGGCCCGCTGGAGCTGCGCGCGCCGGACAAGTCGCTGCGCGTGGCGTGCCCCTACTGCGGCGCGCTCCTGGACGTCAGCCAGGGGAAGCTGTCCTTCCTGCGCCTGTTGGACAAGCCCGCCGACGCGCCCCTCATCCCCCTGGGCGCGAAGGGCCGGCTGGAGGACACGGAGTGGATGTGCATCGGCTTCCTGGTGCGCTCGTGCACCGTGGAGGGCGTGCGCTACCCCTGGGAGGAGTACCTCCTCTACAACCTGGCGCGCGGCTTCACGTGGCTGATGCACTCCAACGGCCACTGGGTGTTCCTCAAGCCGCTGCCCGCCGGTGACGTGTCGCTGGCACCGCATGTGGGCGCCTTCTACGAGAGCCGGCGCTACAAGGCCTTCCAGGAGGTCATCGCCGTCACGGAGACGGTGCAGGGCGAGTTCTACTGGGAGGTGACGGCGGGCGAGACGGCGCGGGCCTCGGAGTACGTGGCGCCGCCCTACTCGGTGAATGTGGACGCCACCGAGGACGAGGTGTCGTACACCCACGGCGAGTACCTGGACCCGCGCGTGGTGAAGGAGGCCTTCAAGCTGAAGGAGTCCCTGCCGGCGCCGCACGGCATCGCCCCCAGCCAGCCCAACCCGCACCAGGCGGGCCTGAAGTCCACCTTCGTGTGGATGTTCATCTGGATGCTGGGCCTGTTCGTGCTGTCGGGCTTCTTCGCCGTGCGCGCGGACAACCGCGTGGTGCTGGAGCAGGCGGTGGTGGTGCCCGCGGACGCCCCGCCGGGCTCACCTTCGGCGATGAACTTCAGCCAGCCCTTCGAGCTGACCAAGCGCGGCAACATGGAGGTGGACATCTCCGCCGCCGGGCTCGACAACGACTGGCTGGCCATCCAGGGTGACCTGGTGAACCAGGACACGGGCGAGGTGGTGGGGTTCCAGGAGGAGCTGGGCTACTACAGCGGGAGCGACAGCGACGGCTCGTGGGTCGAGGGCTCCCGCTCGGCGAGCACGAAGCTGTCCACGCTGCCTCCAGGGAAGTACGTGCTGCGCACCACGGCGTCCTTCGACGCGGGGCAGAACCGCCCGCGCGCGTTCAACGTGAAGCTCACCCATGACTCGCCCAACGGCAGCTGGTTCTGCCTGGCCTTCATCCTGTTGTGCCTGGGCCCGGCGTGGGCGCTGTTCCGCTCGCACGGCTTCGAGACGCAGCGGTGGGCGGAGAGCAACTTCGGTGACTGAATCCATGACTCACGGAGGCACGGAATGAAGTACTTCGGTGGGCTGGTGTTGCTGGGCTATGCGGCGCTGACCCTGTCCGGCTGGTGGCCCTTCAGCAGCGAACAGCGGGACCAGGTTCCCGGCAACGTGCGGCGCGGGCCGGGCGGCATCCTGTTGTGGACCGGTGGCTACCAGGGAGGAAAGTGATGTTGCTACTCGGCGTTGTGGTGAGCCTGGATGGAGTGCTGGCGAGCATCATCTACTCGCTCATCGGCTTGGCGGTGTTCGTGGCGGGCTTCTACGTCATCCGCCTCATCATGCCCTTCGACGTGCACAAGGAGCTGGAGGTCGACCAGAACACGGCGGTCGGCATCGTCATCGGCTCGTTCATCCTGGGCCTGGCCATCATCGTGGCGGCCGCCATCGGCGGTTGAGGGGCGCGCGCGCCTCCCGTGTGTGAAGTGAAGTGACGACTTGAACAGAACGCTGCTGTACATCACCGTCCTCGTCATCGCGACGTGCGGGCTCATCTACGAGCTCGTCGTCGGGGCGCTCGCGAGCTACCTGCTCGGGGACTCCATCACCCAGTTCTCCACCGTCATTGGCGGCTACCTGTTCGCCATGGGCATTGGCAGCTACCTGTCGCGCTTCATCGAGCGCGGGGTGGCGCAGCGCTTCGTGGAGGTGGAGCTGGCGGTGGCGCTTTTGGGCGGCCTGTGCGCGCCGCTGCTGTTCCTCACCTTCACGCTCACCGACATGTTCCAGGTGGCGCTGTACGGCAGCGTGATTGCCATTGGCACGCTGGTGGGGCTGGAGATTCCCCTCCTCTTGCGCATCCTCAAGGACCAGCTCAAGTTCAAGGACCTGGTCAGCCAGGTGCTGTCGCTGGACTACCTGGGCGCGCTGGCGGCGAGCCTCGCCTTCCCGCTGCTCTTGGTGCCCAAGCTGGGGCTGGTGCGCACCTCGCTGCTGTTTGGCGTGCTCAACGCGGCCGTGGGGCTGTGGAGCACGTGGCTGCTGGCGCCGCTGTTGGGCAACCCGCTGCGGCTGCGCGTCAAGGCGGTGCTGCTGACGGTGTTCCTGCTGGTGGGCTTCGTGCTGGGCGACCGGCTCACGACGTTCTACGAGGACCAGCTCTACGCGGACGACGTGGTGCACGCGTCCAGCTCGCCCTACCAGCGCATCGTCCTCACGCGCGGCAAGCGGGGCTTCTCGCTGTTCCTCAACGGCAACCTCCAGTTCGCCAGCATCGACGAGTACCGCTACCACGAGTCCCTGGTGCACCCGGCCATGGTGCGGGCGGGGAAGGTGGAGCGGGTGCTCATCCTCGGCGGCGGGGACGGGCTGGCCGCGCGCGAGGTGCTGCGCCACCCGCAGGTGCGCTCCGTGACGCTGGTGGACCTGGACCCGGCGATTACCGGGCTGGCTACGACGTACGGCGAGCTGGCGCGGCTCAACGGGCGCGCGCTGTCCGACTCGAAGGTGCGGGTGCTGAACACGGACGCCATGCGCTTCCTGGCGGAAGGCGACGAGCAGTACGACGTGGTGGTGGTGGACTTCCCGGACCCGAACAACTTCGCGCTGGGGAAGCTGTACACGACGGGCTTCTACAAGCTCTTGAAGAAGCGGCTGGCGCCGGACGGGGTGGCGGTGGTGCAGAGCACCAGCCCGCTGTTCGCCCGGCGCTCCTTCTGGTGCGTGGAGAAGACGCTGAAGGCGGCGGGCTTCTGGACGGAGCCGTACCACGCGCTGGTGCCCTCCTTCGGTGAGTGGGGCTACGTGCTGGTGGCGCACCAGCCGCAAGGCCAGCACCGCCCGCTGCCCGAAGGGCTGCTCTTCCTGGATGAGCCCACGCTGGAGTCGCTCACCCGCTTCCCTCCGGACATGGGCCCCACGCCCGTGGAGGTGAACCGGCTGAACAATCAAGTGCTGGTGCACTACTACGAGGAGGAGTGGCGGCGGTGGAACTGACGCGGGAGGGGCGTGCCACAGCCCCCGGCGAGGTGGCGCTGGCGCCGCCTCGGAGTGAACGCACCGTGGCGTTTCCCAGTGAGGTGGCGCTGGCGGCATCGAGATGTGAGCTGACTGGGGCGCTGGCCCGCGACGAGGCATGGCGGCCATGGACCTGACGCGGCGGGAGCTGGTTGCCGCGTTCCTCGGCTCTGCTGTGGCGGCCAGCGCGTGCAAGCGCTCGGGGCCTCGCGAGCCGGTGCCGGGCGCCATCATCGACCGCGCGGTGGAGGTGGGGCACAAGCTGCGCGGTGGGCCGCTGCCCCGCGCGGACGTCCTGGAGTCCGTGGACGTGCTGGTGGTGGGCGCGGGCATCGCGGGCCTGTCCGCGGCCTGGCGGCTGGCCGGCGCGGGCGTGAAGGGCGTGCGCGTTTTGGAACTGGAGGCGGAGGCGGGCGGCACATCGCGCTCCGGCCGCAACGCCGTGTCCTCGTACCCGTGGGGCGCGCACTACCTGCCGGCGCCGCTGGAGGACAAGGGCCCGGTGGTGCGGCTGCTGCGGGAGATGGGCGCCGTCACCGGCGTGGACTCGGAGGGCTACCCCACCTTCGACGAGCCGCTGCTCATCCACGAGCCGGAGGAGCGCCTCTTCTACCGGGGCCACTGGTACGAGGGTCTCTACCTGCGTGCGGGCGCGAGCCCCGAGGACGTGGCGGAGCTGGGCCGCTTCGAGGCGCGGATGAATGCCTTCGCCGCCGCGCGGGACGCGAAGGGGCGCAAGGCCTTCGCGGTGCCCTCCGGGCTGTCCAGCGACGACGCGGAGTGGACGGCGCTGGACGGGCTGAGCATGGCGGCGTGGCTCGTGCGAGAGGGCTTCACGTCTCCCCGGCTGAAGTGGGTGGTGGACTACGCCTGCCGCGACGACTACGGCACCACGGCCGAGCACGTGTCCGCGTGGGCGGGCATCTGGTACTTCGCCGCGCGGCAGGACGGGAAGGGGGAGCGCAGTGAAGGCTTCCTGAGCTGGCCCGAGGGCAATGGCCGGCTGGTGCAGCAGCTCGTGTCCGCGCTGCCGCCCGGGGCGGTGGAGCGCAACGTGCTGGTGCACACGGTGGAGCCCAACGCGGGCGGCTGCCGGGTGGACGCGCTGGAGGCGGGCACGGGCCGGCCCCGGGCCTTCCAGGCGCGGCAGGTGGTGCTGGCATGCCCGCGCTTCCTGGTGGGGCACGTGGTGGCGCCCTGGCGGCAGCAGCGGCCCGCGTGGCTCGCGGACTTCACGTATGGGCCGTGGGTGGTGGCCAACCTGACGCTGTCCTCGCCGCCGCGCTCGCGGGGCTTCCCGCTGGCCTGGGACAACGTCTTCTACGAGAGCCGCAGCCTGGGCTACGTGGTGTCCACGCACCAGATGCTGCGCCAGGACGAGCAGGGCCCCACGGTGCTCACCTGGTACCTGCCCATGGACGGCGCGGACGTGAAGGCGGAGCGCGAGAAGGCCTTGTCCGCGAGCTACGCGGACTGGGAGGCGCTCGTCATGGCGGACCTGCTGCCGGCGCACCCGGGCATCGCCGCCCAGGCGCAGCGGCTGGAGGTGCAGCGCTGGGGGCACGCCATGGTGCGGCCCTCGCCGGGCTTCATGTGGGGCGCGGCGAAGAAGGCGGCGCGCGAGAGCCTGGGGCGGAGCCTGCACTTCGCGCACACGGACCTGGGCGGCATGGCCCTCTTCGAGGAGGCCAACTGGTTCGGCGTGCGCGCCGCGGAGCGCGTGCTGGCGGAGCTGGGACGGCGCGAGGCGAGCTGGCTGTGAGCCGCTCGCGTGGCCCGGGCTTCCGGGCCCGGAGCACGTGTGGCCCCGGGCCCGTCACACCTGCGGCAACGACTCAGGCGTTGGCGATGGACTTGGGCGGCAGCTTCAGCACCTGGCCGACCTTGATGGTGTCGGGATTCTTCAGTTGGTCTTTGTTGAGCTCGAAAATCTTCGGGTAGAGCTTCATGTCCCCGTAGATGTCCTTGGCCAGCTTGCTCAGCGTGTCCCCGGACTTGACGGTGTGGACGCCGTACGGCTCGTTGTTCGTCACGTCGAGCATGACCATGACCTCGTTCTGCCAGCTCGGGTGCTTCGCCTTGATCTGGTCCCAGATGCGGTCCCGGTCATAGGCGTAATTGACCTTCCCCTTGATGATGAGCTTGCCGTTCTCCTCGCGAGACTCGACCTGGGCGCCCACGCTCTTCGCGACGTCCAGCACGTCCTTGTAGTTGTCCTGCAGGGCCATGGCTCCTCCTCAGGTGCCGCGCGGCTTGCGCGGGCACACACCGGTACGTGAGGCCCGGCAACGTAGGGGGGCCCCACGTCGGGCTCAATTGGCGCGCGCGGCGGGTGCGCTGGCATGCTCGGCGCCCAACGCTTCGCAGCGAGCGCCTGACGAGAAGTCATCGTGAGGAATTTCCCGGGGCAGTCCCGTTCAGGGGGCATGAAATCCAAAACGCTCTCTCTGGGTGCGCTGCTCCCACTCGTCCTCACCGCCTGTGGAGGCCCTCTCGACGAGGCGCAGCCCATGAGCCTGGGCACCCAGGAACAGCCCGAACTGGTCGACACCCTCGCCGAGACGTGCATCCTCCCGGACCCCTCCGGCTTCGAGTCGCTGGAGACGGCCACCGGTGGCGAGCTGGACGAGTGGCGTGAAGTCGTGGACGCCCTGCCCGCGTCCACGCTCCGCACGGACTTGCAGAACCGGATGCTCAACCGCCTCCGGAGCCCGTACTCCGCGTTCCCCACGCCGGCCGAGGCGCAGTCCTTCCTGCGTGACTTGCGCACGCCGCTGCCGCTGCGGCTGCCCTTCACCTCGAACTCGCCCTTCATCTCCGGCACCGAGGTGCGGCTCGGCCATGGCTGGCGCTACAACAGCGGCGGCATCCACCGCGGCCTGGACATCAGCCGCGCCAACACGCCCGCCACTCAGGACCCCAGCTTCGACGTGCTGGCCATCGCGGAAGGCAAGGTGATTGGCATCTACTTCGACGGGCCGTCCGGCGGTGGCGGCAACACGGTGGTCATCGAGCACACCGGGGCCAACGGGAAGAAGCTCTACAGCTTCTACATGCACCTGCGGAACGGCCGCGCCAACGACGTGGCCGCCGTCAAGGCGATGACCTGCAACGTGGGCAATGACGGGTGCGCGCGCTACCAGTTGATGGCGAAGAACCACCCCAACCACCCGTCCTGGGGCACCGACAGCGACACCATCTCCGTCTCGCTGGGGCAGTGGGTCAGCGCGGGGCAGAAGATTGCGAAGTCGGGCAACACGATGACGGCCGGCACGCTGGCCACGGACGGCGAGCCCGCCAGCAACCACGCCAACAACCACCTGCACGTGTACCTCGGCGCGCCCACGCCCACGGACCCGAAGGTGGCCGTGGAGGTGGATCCGTACGGCGTCTACGAGAAGGTCTCCACCGGCTGCTACGACAGCTTCCAACCCACGTACTACCCCCGGCTGTGGATGCCCCACCACCCCGACTTCCACAACATCTCCTGGGACACCTTCGTCGAGCTGCCCGAGTACTACAAAGGCATGAGCTACCGCCCGCGGACGCTCACCTACTACGAGGTGAACGGCGCGCTGCGCGTGGCGGGCTCCTACGCCTACTCCACGGACACGCAGTGGGGCGTGCAGGCGGGCCGGGACAGCGCGGACTTCGACACGGTGGTGGAGCAGTGGAAGCAGGCCGGCTACGTGCCGCGTGAGACGCGCGTCCGGCTCAACTCCGCCGGTCAGGCCCGCTACAACACCATCTTCGGCAAGCTGCGCACCAACGAGCAGGTCCGCTTCGAGCACCGCCTGACACAGGCCAGCCTGGACTCGCTCTACACCACCTACGTGGTGAACGCGGGCTGGCGCGTGGAGGACTTCTTCTCGTACCGAGAGGCCGGCGTGCAGCTGTACGCGGTGCTGTTCAGCAACACGGACAACAACACCCGCTGGCTCCGCTACAACGCGACGGAGTCCTCCGCGGAGACGGAGATTGCCTCGCTGCCCTCGCAGGGCCTGCACGTGGAGAACATCGTCGCGGACCCGACGGTCAGCCCGCCGCGCTTCGCCTACATCGCCAACGATGCCAGCGGCTGCGCACCCCACGTCTACGTGAATGGCGCGATGAGCGCGTACCAGTCCATCTACAGCAGCGAGGCGAACCTGGGGTACGGCCTGCGCAAGCTGCAGGTCTACAACAACGGCGCCAACTTCACGGCCCTCTTCGACAAGGGCAGCGGCACCTGCCAGTGAGCCCCTGACGGAAGCCGTCCTTCGAGGCCCGGCGTCCACCTGTCCTCCAGGTGGGGCCGGGCCTTCGTCGTCAGCGCGGCTACAGCGTGAAGGTGGGCAGCTCGAGTCCCAGGAGCAGGCCGCCCGTCAGCTCCAGCGTGGCCGGGGCCACCATGGCGTGCTGGGTGGCGGTGTGGACGTCGCGGAAGCAGCGCTGCAGCGGGCTGGAGCGGAAGACGGCGGTGCCTCCCGCGGCCTCGTACATCCGGTCCACCGCGCGAGCGGCGCTCCGGGTGGCGTGCGTCATCGCCAGCCGCAGCTCGGTGCGGGAGCGCACCGAGACGGGGCCTCGCGTGGACTCGGCGTGGATGGCGTGGAGGGACTCCAGGACGAAGGCGCGCGCGGAGCGCACGGTGGCTTCTGCGTCGGCCACGGCTTCCTGCGCGGCGGGGCGCGCGGCCAGCAGGCGGCGCTCCAGCATCAGCGTCTTCTGCCGGGACAGCGCCGTCAGCTCGTCGATGGCGCGGCGGGCAATGCCGAGCGCCACGGCGGGGATGCCCATTCCCAACAATCCAAAGGGGAAGCCATAGAGCGGGCGGGCCACGCGCGGCGCCTGGCCCACGAGCGAGAAGGTGTACTCGTCCGGGACGAAGAGGTCCTTGACCTCGATATCCCCGCTGCCCGTGCCGCACAGGCCCGAGGCAAACCACGTGTCGTGCAGCACCGCGCGCTCCTGGGGGAAGAAGAACGTGCGCACCTCCGGCATGCCCTCGCGGACCATGCGGGGCTTGCCGCCCTCCGTCACCACCGCGCCTCCCACCAGCCAGTGACAGTGCTGGCTGCCGCTCGCCCAGGGCCAGCGGCCCGAGAGCCGGTAGCCTCCCTCGACACGCTCGGCGCGGCCGATGGGCGCCGCCACTCCGCCGGTGATGACGTCCGGACGGCCGAAGATGGCGCGGGCCGCGGGCTCGAACACCCAGGCGGCGGTCAGCGCGGTGGCGGCGCCAATCATCACGCACCAACCCGTGGAGCCGTCCGCCCTCGCAAGCGACTCCATCACCTGGAAGGACACCGCCGGGTGCAGCTCCAGGCCGCCGAGCGACTCCGGAATCATCATGCGGAAGTAGCCGTCACGGGCGAGCTCCGCGACCAGGTCCGGGGGCAGCCTGCGGGCATTCTCGATTTCGTCCGAGCGCGCGGACAGCCGGGGAAAGAGCGCCTCGGCGGCGGCGAGAATCGGGTGCGCGGAGGCGTCGGAGGCAGCAGGGACAGGCTGGGGGAGCGGGCTCGTCATGGGCCAGAGCCTATGAAGGATGCCGTGTGTGTGACCAGCCACCCCAGGGCGAGGAGGGCGGACCCGGCAGGAACCTCCAGCGGGTGCAGGCCCCCGTGGGGGCAATGCGCCATCGGCAGGCACCGGCGAGGGAGCATCGACTCGCGGAAGGTTCTCGCGCCGGCTGGCTGTCTGGGTAGGCACCGGCGAGGGAGCATCGACTCGCGGAAGGCCTCACGCTGGCCGGCTGCCTGGTTGGCCGCTCTGCTTTGACGACGAGGGCGAGGGTGGAAGCCACAAGGGGGCGTACTAGAAAGAAACGAAGGGTTGGAGTTGGCAGAGGAGGTGGTCAGGCCTCCTGCGC
>JBKGHK010000350.1:0-10252 GCA_046520375.1 Pyxidicoccus sp. 3LFB2 | reverse complement strand
CGGCAGCGGCGGGTCCTCCGCGGGCGAGTTGTCCCCGCGCAGCGCGAGCACGCCCGCGTCGCAGCGCTTCACCCGGTGCAGCACCAGCGCATGTCGAAGCGCGCCAGCACCACGTCACCGGGCCTCGGCTCGCGCGCCAGCGGCTCCACGCCCGCCAGGTCTCCCGAGCGAAGCGACGGCCACATGCTGTCCCCCCGCACGGGAATCCAGCGAAGGTCCGCTGACACGGTGGAATTGAAGGACGCTGGCTGCATGGAAGGAACCGCAGTCTACCCCACCCGCACTGTCACGGCGAGTACACCCAAGGCCACTCCCCCTGACTTTCCCGGGGGTTACATGCCTGCTCACGCTTCGCGACTCTTACGGGAGTCCCGGGGCTCCGGAAGACCTCCCGCGCCGTCATCCGGTCACGGGAGGCCTCGGAAGTGCCCGGAACGTCAGGTGGGCGCGGGGCTGCCCGCCGGGTTGGCGGCCGGCTGGGCGCGCACCGTGCTGGCGACGGCGTCCAGGGCCACGGGGATGAGTCGCCACCGGCCATGGGCTTCAGCTTCGCCTGGCCACTGGTGCGCTCGGCCTCGCCCAGCACGAGCGTGAAGCGGGCGCCGCTCTTGTCGGCGCGCTTCATCTGGCTCCTCAGGCTGCCGCCGCGCGTGTCTAGTCCACCCGCAGGCCCTCACGGCGCAGGCGGCTGGCCAGGGTCAGCGCGGCGTCCTGCGAGCCCTCGTCCGCCACGGCCACGAACAGGTCCACCGGCACGGAGTACTTGCGGCCGCTCTCCTTCAGCAGCAGCACCAGCCGGTCCAGGCCCATGGCGAAGCCCACGGCGGGCACGTCCGGCCCGCCCAGGCCCTTCATCATCTTGTCGTACCGGCCGCCACCGCCCACGGTGCTGGCGGTGCCCAGCGCGGGGTGCGCGGCGATGAACTCGAAGACGGTGCGCGTGTAGTAGTCCAGGCCCCGCACCATGCGCGGGTTGACCACGTACTTGATGCCCAGCGCCGTCAGCTTGCGCTGCAAATCATCGAAGTGCGTGCGGCACGGCTCGCACAGGAACTCGAGCACGTTGGGCCCCGCGGCGGCGATTCCCTGGCACGTCGGGTTCTTGCAGTCGAGCACGCGCAGCGGGTTGGTCTCCATGCGCCGCTGGCAGTCCCCGCACAGCTCTTCGCGGTGGGCCTTGAGGTACTCCACCAGCTTCGCGTGGTACGCGGGCCGGCACGCCTCATCCCCCAGCGAGTTGAGGTTGAGGGACACGTCCTTCAGCTCCAACAGGCCCAGGAACTGGACCACCATGTCCATCATCTCGGCGTCCTGGGCGGCCTCCTTCGCGCCGTAGGCCTCCGCGCCGATTTGATAGAACTGGCGGTAGCGGCCCGTCTTCATCCGCTCGTAGCGGAACATGGGCCCCATGTAGAACCAGCGGGTGACGGGCTCCTGGTTGCTGATGGAGTGCTCGATGTACGCGCGCGCCGCGGGCGCGGTGCCCTCCGGGCGCAGCGAGAGGCTGCGCTCGCCCTTGTCGAGGAACGTGTACATCTCCTTGCCGACGATGTCCGTCTCCTCGCCCACGCTGCGCACGAAGAGCGCGGTGTCCTCCACCATGGGCGTGCGGACCTCGCCGAAGCCGTAGCGGCCGAACAGCTCGCGCGCCGTGCCCTCCACGTGCTGCCAGATTTCGATCTCCCCGGGGAGGAGATCATTCATGCCCTTCACCCCGGAGATCTTCTGGCTCACGTAATCACTCCAATGCGCTTGCCCAGGCGCACCACCGCTTCCTCCTGGAGGCTGTCGTCCCAGATGACGCGCTTGGGCTCGAACAGGAGGATGACGGTGGAGCCCATCTCGAACCGGCCCAGCTCGCCGCCCTTCTCCACCGGGAAGCCCGAGTCGTACGTGTGCACCTTGCCGGGCTTGCCCGAGTGCGTGAGCACCTCGTCGTACGACGCCTTGATGCGCGACACGCAGGTGGCGCCGACCTTCACCACGGCGCACTTGCCCGCCACCGTGTCCAGGTACGTGACGAGCCGCTCGTTGACGCAGAACAGGGACTGCTTGTTCTTCACCGACGCGGGATTCACCGGCCAGAACTCACCGGGGATGTACGCGTAGCCCGTAATCGTGCCGCCCAGCGGCGCGTGGATGCGGTGGTAGTCGCGCGGGGACAGGTAGATGGTCGTCCAGGCGCCGCCATGGAACGGCTTCGCGGCCTGCTTGTCGCCCAGCAGCTCGTCCACCGTGTACTCAATCCCCTTCGCCTGCAGGCAGCGGCCCTCGTCCGAGTAGCCCACCTGGGACACGCGGCCGTCCACCGGGGACACCACCACCTTCTCCCCCGGGTCGATGGGGCGCAGCCCGTCCTTCAGGCCGCGGGTGAAGAACTCGGCGAAGGTCGGGTAGCGCTCGAAGGCGTGCTCGGCCTCCTCCATGTCCACGTTGTACGCCTTGGCGAAGGCCTTCATCGCCATGTGGTGCACGGGCGCGGGGACTGGCAGGCGCGTGGCCATGCCCACCACGGTGGACAGGGCCGACTTGGGCAACAACTGCATCAACTTCATGAAGGTCTGTTCGTTCATTCGGCTTCAGCTCGCGAAAGAAGGAAGTCGGAAGTGGCCCGCCGTGTGCGGGAGGGCCCGGCACGGCGGAAAGCGTGGAGTCTTAACGGCCGGCGTCAGCAGCTTGCTGCGGCGCCGTGCCCCCATCGACGGGGATGCGCTCCGTCCGGATGGCGCTCCTGGGTAACAGCGTCAGCACCCGCCCCTGTTCGACGAGGAGCACCACGTCGGCATGCCCGGGGTACTCCAGGCGGCACGACGTGCGGTCGGCCATCTGCCACGTCTCCCGCATGCCCCGCCCTTCCACGTTGATGGGAGGCCCGCGCTGGAAGCAGCCCCGGAAGCCGGCCACCATCTCGGACGCCAGGGTGCCCGCCTGGGGACCCGTCAGGCCCGCGTCCGGCGGCCCGGCATCCGGGGCCTCGGGCTCGCGGGGCGGCTCTGGCGGGGTGAGCGTCGGCATGGACGTGCCGGGCGGGATTTCCCGCGCCGTGGCCACGGCCTTGTCCCGGGCGCTCGCCGCTTCCTGCATGCGGGCACGGCCCTCCTGGATGCGCTGGAGCAGCTCGCGGGCGCCCGTTGCATCCAGGCTGTCCGCGGGGACGCGCTGGAGCTGCGCCTCAATCTCGCCAATCTGCGGGTCCAGGTAGGCGGCGTCCAGCTTCTGCGCGTACAGCGAGCGGAAGCGACGGGCGGCCTCCTCGTACTCGGCCGACGGGCCCGAGTCCCGGCGGCAGGCCGCGGGCGCGAGCGCGAGCAGGAGGGCGAAGGCGAGGCCCGCGAGGGGCCGGAGGGACACTCGAAGGACGGGGGTACGCACGGGACGGGTTTATTTCATTTCCCCGCGCCTGTGCCGACTTTCGTACGGCGGTGCGTCACACCCCGAGGAACAGGCGCTTGCCGAAGTTGAGTGCCAGGTCCGCGTCGAAGATCTTCTGGGCCGACGTCTCGATGTCGTACTCCACCCGGACGTACTCCACCGTGCGCGCGTCGGTGTCGCAGATGACGAAGCAGGCCCGGTTGTCGTAGTCGCGGGGCTGGCCCACGCTGCCCACGGAGATGATGTACTTGTAGCCCTTCCGGATGCCGAACTTCTGGGCCACCACGTCGTTCACCTCGCCATTGCCGATGGCGAAGGCGCGGCACAGGTGGCTGTGCCCGATGAACGTCACCTCGGGCAATTCCGCCACGTAGGGCGTCAGCTCCCGGGCCTGCTCCAGGGCGAAGATGTACTCGTACGCCTTCGGGTCGATGGGCGAGCCGTGGCAGAAGCCCACGTCGCCGATGCGGTACGTGTACGGCAGGCTGCGCAGCCACACCATGTTCTCGTCCGTGAGGACGTTGGCGGACCAGTCGAGCGCGTGCCGGGCGGCGTCGTAGTAGTACGAGTAGTCCATCCGCCCCGCCACCGCCGCGTCGTGGTTGCCCAGCAGCGTCACCTCCGCCACCGAGCGCACCAGATCACAGCACGGGTTGGGCGACGCCCCATACCCGACGATGTCCCCCAGCGAGACGAAGCGGTCCACCTTCTGGTGCTCGGCGACGCGGAGCACCTCGGTGAGCGCTTCGATGTTGGAGTGGATGTCGGAGATGACGGCGATACGCATGGGGGGCCTCGGTTCGGGGGTACCGGCTCAGCCGGCCCAGCCGACCTTCACCTGGTTCTGCTGCTGCTGAGAGATGATCTGCCGGAGCCGGCCCAGGGTTTCGCCGTCCAGCGATTCGAAGCGCAATCCCATGCCGGGCGGGAAGGCCCGCTCTTCTTCCTCCCGCAGCCATACCACCGTGGCCCTGGCGTGGATCTCCGGATCTCCGCCCCGCGTCAGCCGGACAACGGCGTGGGCCCCCTGGGCCAGGGGGGTGCTGGTGCGGAGGAAGAGGCCGCCCTCGCTCAGGTTGGTGATGCGCGCGTAGAGGGTGACGTTGTCACCCTCACACCAGCACCGCAGCTGGGTGGGTATCCGCGTGTGCTTTCGGTTTTCGCTCAACCCGCTTCCTTCGTGTTCCGGCCACCCGGATCAGCAGCCTAGGGACGGCATGAATCCACCGTCAAGTTTGGGGGTGGGAGGGGGCCCTACCCCCAAAGGCCGGGCGCTCAGCGCTCCAGCGGGCCCAGGTCGTCGAAGTGGGTGAGCTTGCGGAACTCGGCGAAGCGGGCATGGATTTCGGGCCGCGTCACCTCGCGCAGCCGCTCCAGGCTGAACTTCTCGACGGTGAACGACGCCATGACGCTGCCCATCACCATGGCCCGGCGGAGCACCGCCGCGTCGGGGGCGCCCGGGGACGTGGCCAGCGCGCCCATGAAGCCGCCCGCGAAGGTGTCTCCGGCGCCGGTGGGGTCGAACACCTCGGCCAGCGGGTAGGCCGGGCAGGCGAAGATGTGCTCCTGGTCGAAGAGGAGCGCGCCGTACTCGCCGCGCTTGATGACCACGCGCTGGGGGCCCATGCCGAGGATGGCCCGGGCCGCCTTCACCACGTTGTGCTCCCCCGCCAGTTGCCGCGCCTCGGCGTCGTTGACGAAGAGCAGGTTGACGCGCTTGAGCGTCTTGAGCAGCGCCGGCTTGCTGCCCTGAATCCAGAAGTTCATCGTGTCCGCGGCCACCAGCTTCGGGGCGCGCACCTGGTCCAGCACCTGCGCCTGGAGCTCCGGGTGGATGTTGCCGAGGAAGACGTACGGCGTGTCCCGGTAGGACTCGGGCAGCTTCGGCGAGAAGGACTGGAAGACGTTGAGCTGGGTGTCCAGCGTCTGCGCCTCGTTCAGCTCGTAGCCGTAGCGGCCCTTCCAGCGGAAGGTGCGCCCGGGCTCGCGCGTCATCCCCTCCAGGTCGATGCCCCGCCCGCGCAGGAAGTTGAGGTGCGCCTCGGGGAAGTCCTCGCCCACCACGGCCACCACGCGCGCCGGGGTGAAGAACGAGGCCGACGTGGAGAAGAACGTGGCCGAGCCGCCGAGGATGTCCTCCCTCCGCCCGAAGGGGGTTTCCACGGAGTCCAGAGCGACGGAGCCAACGACGAGGAGGGACATGCGAGCTTCCTGGGGGAAATGCCGTCAAAAGGCACGGCGCTCCCCGGGAACCCCGTGCCGTTGCCGGGTACGTGGTTTCCCGCCTTCCGTCAAGAGTTCGACGGAAAGGGGGCCCCCAGGACTCACGGCCACTCAGGGGGTCGGTATGCCCGTGGCGGTGAGGATGGACTTCAGGTCGTCGTCGGTGAAGAAGAGGCCACCGCCCACGAAGAAGTCGCGTCCGGCAATCAGCCGCTGTGTCGCCAGGTCTCTCTGCTGGGCATTGAGGATGTCGTCCATGCCCGCCACCACGAAGAGGTGGTCGAAGGCCTGGGCCCGCAGGGTGGCGCGCAGCCGCGGGTAGCGCAGCTCGTCCGCCGCGAAGTTGAACGCGTCCAGCTTCAGCGTCAGCGCGTCCTCGAAGAGGTGCAGGTCGCCGCCCACGCCGCCGGTGGACTCGATGAGGCCCACACGCAGGGTGGTGAAGTACCAGCGCTTGGCGAACTGGAGGCTGATCTTCAGGGACTCCTCGGTGATCTTCTGCGTCTGGATGACGGGGTCCCCCTCGGAGGGGGGGTTGGTCTGCACCACCTGGGTGGACACGGTGCCGCGCGGGTCGTCCACCAGCTCCAGCAGGTAGTACTTGTCCGGCTTGGGGATGAGGCGCACGGACAAGAGGTTCTTCGAGCGGCCCTGGGCAGCCAGGTAGGTGCTCTGGATGCCCACCTCCGTCTGGAGGTCGGTGAGCCTGGCGGCGAAGCGGGCCACGTCCTGCACCGTCTCGCGCACCTCGCGGCCCACGCTCTCGTCGGCCAGCAGCACGCCCGCGGCGCCCTCCCCGTCCCTCACCTTGCGGGTGATTTCCTCCAGGTTGCCCAGCGTCTTGTCCAGCTTGTCGAGCGTCTCCTTCACGCTGGCGACGGTCTCCTTCACGTCACCCTCGCCGGTGCCGACGATGTTCTTCACGCTCGCGAGCACCTCGCGCACGTCGCGGGTGATCATCTCGATGTTGTCGACGATGCGCGACACGTCGGCCGAGTTGCTCTGGGTGATGCCGCGCACGTCCGAGGAGATGTCCTCCACGTTGCCGACGATGACGTCCAGCCGGTCCGCGTTGCGGCGCACCGTGGCGTCCACCGAGTCCGACAGCCGCACCAGGTTCTCCACGATTCGCTGCAGCGAGCCCTGGCCCTTCTCTCCGCCCAGCACCTCGCGCAGCGCGCCCGTCACCTGCTGGATGTCGGCGGTGATCTGCGACAGCGACTCGAACACGGCCTCCATGCCGGCGGTGTCGATGACGCGGCGGATCTGCCCGTTCTCCGCCATGGCCGGCGCGCCTTCGGTGCCGGGGTTCAGGTCCAGCAGGTAGTCGCCCAACAGCGACTCGGAGCGCTTGGTGACGACGGCGTCTTCGCGCAGGTCCACGTCGTTGCGGATCCGCAGGAACACCTTCGCCCGGGTGCCCTCCAGCGTAATCGCGTCAATTTCCCCCACCGGGATGCCGGCGATCTGCACCCGGCCACGCACGGCGAGGCCCGAGGCGTCGCGGAAATACGCCCACACGAGGAGGGACTCATCCTCGCCCAGGCCACCCTTGCGGGTGAACAGGACGAAGGTGATGAGAAAGGCACCCGCGGCGATGACCAGAAGGCCAACACGGAAGGGCGTGACGAGCTTCTTCACCTGATGTGACTCCGAGGGCTACCGGCCGGCGCGACTCTAACGTTTTGCATCCGGAGTGCCACCTTTTCCGAAGGGGCACCCCACCCTCCCACCTACACCGGCCTTCAGTTCTTGCCGAACCAGGTCTGGAGGAAGAGCTTCACCGCGGGATGCTGGGATTCCCGGACCTGGTCCGGGGGGCCGTTCTCCACGATGACGCCCTTGGAGAGGAAGGCGATCTGATCCGCCACGTTGAAGGCGGAGGCGATGTCATGGCTGATGACCACGCTGGTGACGCCCAGCCCCTTCTGCGCGGCGAGGATCATCTCGTCCACGTAGTCGGTGGTGATGGGGTCCAGCCCGGTGGTGGGCTCGTCGTAGAGGACGATTTTCGGGCCCAGAATCGTGGCGCGCGCCAGGCCCACGCGCTTGCGCATGCCGCCGGACAGGTCCGCGGGGAACTTGTCCTCCACCGCCGCCTTGAGGCCCATCATGTCCAGCCGCGCGCGCACCTTCTGGCGGATGACGTCTTCCGGGTCCTTCGTGTGCTCGCGCAGCGGGAAGGCCACGTTCTCGAACACCGTCATCGAGTCGAAGAGGGCCGCGGCCTGGAACACCATGCCGAACTTGTTGCGGACCTCCTGCAGGCCCCGCACGCCCATGGGGACGATGTCCTGCCCGTCGATGATGACCTTGCCGCTGTCCGGCTTGAGCAGGCCAATCATGTGCTTCATCAGCACCGTCTTGCCGGAGCCCGAGCCGCCGAGGATGACGCACGTGCTGCCGGCGGGCACCTTGAGGTTGATGCCCGTGAGGACCTTCGTCTCGCCGAACGTCTTGTGCAGGTCCACGACTTCAATCATCGGCGTCGTGGACGCCGCGGGCCCGGGGCCCGCGCGGGTGGGCTCGGTCGGGGCCATCAGTGGAACATGATGCCGAGAATGAAATCGAGGATGAAGATGGAGAGCGCGCTGGCGACCATGGCCTCGGTGGTGGCCTGGCCCACGCCCTTCGCGCCGCCGGACGCGTTGAAGCCCTTGAAGCAGCAGATGAGCGCCACGGCGAGGCCGAAGACGGCCCCCTTCACCAGGCCCTCATAGACGTCCGCGGGCGCCAGCCACTGCTGGGTGCGTGACAGGAAGGTGCCGGGGGAGATGCCCAGGGCGCCCACCGCGACGAGGTAGGCCCCCGTCATGCCCGTGGTGTTGAAGAGCATGGTGAGCGCCGGCACCATGAAGAGGCCGGCCAGCACCCGGGGTACGAGCAGGTATTGCACCGGGTTGACGGCCATGGTCTCCAGGGCGTCCACCTGCTCGCTGACGCGCATGGTGCCCAGCTCGGTGCACATGGCGGAGCCGGCGCGCATCGTCACCATCAGCGCGGAGAACACGGCGGCCAGCTCGCGGGTGAGCGTCAGTCCCACCGTGGGGCCCACCAGGCTCTCCGCGTCGAAGAGCGCGAAGGCGGTGGACGTCTGCAGGGCGAACACCATGCCGGTGAAGGTGCCCGTCAGGCTGACGATGAAGATGGAGCCCACGCCCACGAAGTCCAGCTGGGCGAACAGGTTGGTCAACCGGAAGGGCCGCCGGACGCTCCACCGGAACACGTCCAGCCCCAGGGCCACCACGCCTCCCAGGGTGCTGACGACATCGATGAGGCCCTTGCCGAAGCTCGCCACGGACTGGGTGAGGACTCCGGGCTCGCGGGCCGGGCTGCTGGGGGTCTGCGTGGACATTGCGGTCTGGAACCTACTCTTACGCGAGCCCTGGGTAGGCACAAGGGAAGTAATGCCCCCGAGGGCAAGGGAGGAAGCGTGCGTCGAAGTCACTTCCTACCGTTGGAGTGAAGCCGTTATGTTCCGCCCCCCTTTCCTTCCATGCCTGGCACTACCGGTCCGGGCCCGAGAAACAGACGAACATGGCAACTCATAAGGTCGGCGGCGAGGTGGACGCACAGTGCACCCGCTGCAAGATGACGCTCGCGCACACCATCCTGGCGATGGTCGGTCCGAAGATCGCGCGGGTGCGCTGCAACACCTGTAACGGAGACCACGCGTACCGCGCCGCGCCGGGCGTGACGGACCGTCCGTCTCCGTCCATCGCCGCGCGTGCGGCCCGCGCCGCGTCGGCGGCGGCCACCAAGGCGGAGAAGATCATCATCTCCTTCGAGGAGCAGCTGGCCACCAAGAACACGGCCAACGCGTCCACCTACAGCCCCAAGGACACCTACCAGGTGGACCAGGTCATCCAGCATCCGACCTTCGGCACGGGCTTCGTGACGGCGGTCCGGGGCGACAAGGTGGACATCACCTTCCGCACGGAGACCAAGACGCTGGTGCACGGCCGTGGTGGGGCCCCGGTGGACCGGCCTGCCTTCAGCCCGCCCAACGCCCGCTCCAGCAAGCCGGCGGACAAGCCCCAGCCTCTCGGGGGCGCCGAGGTTGCCGCCGAGCCCCCGGCCGAAGAGGAGCCCCCGGCCCCCGCCGAGGGTTGACCCGGTCCGGGTGGAGGGGATGAAGTCGATGCCACGGTTCGTGCGCATGCGTCCGCTGCCCCTCCTCCTGTTGCTCCTCGCCGCGCCGCTGACACTCGCAGCCCCTCCCGGGGTGACGGTGTCGTGGACGCCGGAGCGGGTGGTGCTTGGCCAGGACTCGCGGGTGGCGCTGGAGGTGCGCGTCCCCGCCGGCTCCGGCCCCGTGCGCGGCGCCGCTTCGTCCGGAACCCTCACCCACCCGCGCGTGGAGGGGGGCGAGGTGCGCGTCTTCGAGTGGACGCCCCCGCCCGTGCGCCATCCCCTGGTGGCCGTGCTCGCCTTCTGGGTCGAGGACGGACAGCCGCCCGCCAGCAGCG
Organism: Pyxidicoccus sp. 3LFB2; assembly: GCA_046520375.1. GTDB lineage: Bacteria > Myxococcota > Myxococcia > Myxococcales > Myxococcaceae > Myxococcus. The sequence goes on along the minus strand of JBKGHK010000350.1, from coordinate 188 downwards.
GCTCCGAGGTGGGCATCGTCCGCATCCCCCTGCTGGGAAAGACGCAGCTGGACGTGTCCACCGACGCCGGGGCCAGCGTGGTGGTGGAGGTGGACGGCAGGCGCTTCGGTCCGGTAACGGCCGATGACCGGGGCCGGGCCCGCGTCCCGGTGGAGGTGCCGCCGGGAGTCCGCTCCGCCAGCGTGCTG